>CAIOZW010000387.1 GCA_903862855.1 uncultured Acidobacteriota bacterium | reverse complement strand
TGTTCTGCGCGATTGCCTTCAGTTCCGCGACGAAGCCATCCAGCTCAGTATCGGGAGCGGCACGCTTCATCGATTGAAGATGAAGGGCAATCGAGCCTGCCGTCGCCATCTCCGCCGGTGTGGTGAAGAGATCTCCGCTCACCGTCAGCACAAGCTGGTCGATCGGCAGCAGTGTTGCCTGCTGCCAGACCGTGATGTGCTCACGATACCGTCGGAGCAAGTCGATACGCTCGGCATCGAGCCCCTTCTTTTCAAGCTCGCGCAGCCAGTCGACATCGTGTGGTGCCACATACTGTTCGACGTGCTGGATACGCCGCAGTTGCGCGGATATCTCCTGGACAATCGGTGAGTCGCGCTCATCACGCCGCCAGCAGATGAAAGCCTCGGCAAGCGTGCCATTCTCGGTCGGCGCGGCGAGCAGATTGAGCAGACGGTAGAGAGTTCCCGCAACCTGTCTGGTCGAGGTCGTCGTCTTCAATATCTCGATGTAGGGTATGCCGAGTTGGCGCAGGGCCTGACTCATCTCGCCGCCTGAGGTATTATTGGGGACAAGAACCGCCACCGTCGACTGACGGTTCTTCGGTACCCATTCAGCGAGTTCCCGGGTAATCAGATCACGCTCATCGTCAGAGTTCATCCTGCGCTCGAGCAGCACACGAATGTTGTGCGGCTGATCCTCCGGATTTCCACCAGCCAGCGGGACGATCATTGGCCGGGTCAGCGGGCGACGATTTCGGAGGGGCTCGAACGGATGATTCTCCGTCCAGTCGATGAGTCGGTTTGCAAGGGCAATGATCGAGGGAGCGCTTCGTCCACTCTCAGGTAACTCCTGTGACTGGACTCCCGGCTCGGTCAGAAAATGGCGCAGAAACTCCGGACTTGCCGTCGTGAATGTCTCGTAGATGGCCTGATTTGGATCTCCGACCCGAACCCAGTTGCCCTTCTCACCAGTCAATACCCGCAGGATCTCCTCCTGGAGCCTGCTGCTGTCCTGGGCCTCATCCTCGAGAATGACCGGCCAGCGACGTCGCAACTCCGCAAGAAAATCGGCATCAGCTTCGAGGGCCTGCAGCGCAAGACGGATCAGATCCTGAAAGTCGACGCTGCCACGATAGCGCAATCCGCGTTCATAGGCCTCATAGACACTCGTGCACATCTCTGCCAGTGGGAGAAGACGTGGATAGGCCTGCAGGGCCTCCCGTAGCGCTGCCGGCTGGACTCGGTAGTCCTTGGCCCGCTGAATAAAGACATTGGCAATATTGACCGCCTCATCTCGCCACTTCCGCAGCATCCCATCCTTCTCACGATAGGCCTCTCCCAGATAATCGCGTCCGAAATCGGGGCGCGGGCTGAACCAAGCCTGCAGTGCTTCACGAATGATGTCGAGTGATTCGTTCTCATCGATAATCTGGAAATCATCGGTCAGCCCAACGAGACCGGGTCGCTCCCCGACGATGTCGACCGCCAGGCCATGCAAAGTCCGCACGCGGTATTGCGTACCAAGACTCTCATCGCCAAGAAATTCACGTACCTGCTGTTCAAACTTTCCGCGCGCGGCATTGACGAGCGTCACGACGAGGATCTGCTGACCCCGCTCGAGCGGCCTCTCCTGAACCAGTCTGGCCGCCAGCAGAGAGAGCGTCCAGGTCTTGCCGCTCCCCGGCACAGCGGCAACTCCCATGCGGCCTCCGGCATAGGCCAGTATCTTTGCCTGACTGGGTCGTGGTTGTGGCAGCGGTCGGCTCACGCGTCGTCTCCTTCCGTCTCCACCACCACATCAGCTTGTTCTGCCTTTAGTGACATGCCGCGCAGAATATAGTCAAAGATTACCCGGAGTTCACCAATCTGCTCATAGCCTCGTTCATCGTAACGGCTGAATCCAAGGTAGACTCTCCGCCGACACCTCTTGAGAAGACCCGTGATAAGACGGCGCAACATCTCCCGCGATGCATCGCGTTCGTGGACGTCGGTCCAGCGCTCACCACTCTTCCACTGGGCGCTCAGAACATAGGGTTGTGTCAATGGCTGGTAGAGTCTGCGGTTCCAGGACGGGCTGTCGAGATTGACCCAGAACTGAAAATCGACCGCCCGATTGCTGAGTAGAAATGTGTAGGCCGGGGCGATCAGGATCGCCGGGCTCTCTTTCAACTGCTGGGTTGAGTCATACTGATCGGCAAGGATTCCTTCATCGACCATTCTGATATACTCGGAGGCCGAATCGATCCGACCGTCGATCCGCTCAACCGACTGCCGGAACGACCGCGCCGAATCGATCAGATTCGAGATGACCCGCACTGCATCAAAATCACGCTGGAATCCGAATCCCGAACGGGAGAGCAGGTCGCTGAAGAGGCGACGCAGGAAGATATCCAGGACTTCCCGTTCCGTCCCCGCCTCACGGTAGTTGTCGATCCACTGACGAAGCTGCTCATACCGCTCACCAATCACCTCGGTGATCCGCTCTCGCATGACCATATTGGTGATCCGGTCGAATGGCTGCAGCAGACGCTTTTGAAAGACAACCTGTGAAAGCAGTGAGGCCCTCACCAGATCGATTCCTTCGAGAACGGTCATGAACATTCGCGTCACGCTTGCCTGATTGACCTGGTCACGCGGTTTGAGCACCCATTCCGGATGGGCGAGTTTGGCAATGGTGACCAGCGCTCCAATTGCCGGTTCGTCGTGAAGCGGTCGCGATGGGCGCAGTGTTCGAGTGGCGATACCCTGCGCCGTGAGTCGACTGACCAGCGAGAAACGGAGAGCATCATTCAGCAGTGGCGCCAGAATGACGATCCGTTCAGGTGGGACTCTTTTCCGGTGGACAAGTGATGCCACCGACTCGGCGACCCAGTCGAGCATCTGCGTATGGAAACGACTCTGCGTCGCCGTCGGATAGGCAAGCACTCTTCTGATTCGGGCACGACTGGCCGGGCTGATCTCGGCCGATTCAAGACCAATCGCCGCCGAGACCTCGCCAAGCAGTGCCTCCATGGAGCGGGTCATGACTCGTGTCCGGGTGAAGATAACCTCACGCTCACAGCTCTCACGAAGCGTCAGTCCACTCTCTTCATCCGCACCAAGAAAGCGCCGATATCCCGCCTCTTCGTCATAGATGAGCAGCGCCGACTCGCAATCGGGTAACCAGTCCTGCAGCAATCGATGCGTCGCCGGAGTGTCCTCCTCGAGATTGTCGACAATGAGGTGGCGATAACGGCCAACCAGCGCATCGCGCGGAGAGGCAAAATTCCAGAGTTCACGACAGAAGAGCTCGACCTGCAGCGAGAAGTCGAGCAGGTTGTAGCGGCGGCAGTATTCACGAAAAAGGTTCGCACAGGCCTGCGCATCATCAAATATGTGCTGTCGTTCCTGGTCATCCGGAAAGGCGTCTTTGAGTCTCGTCGCAATTGATGTGTGCGGAAACCCGACCACCGCCGATTTATTCAGGTTGTCGGCAATCTGGCTGAAGAGGCGTGCCCGCGTGATCGTCACGCTGTTGAAGTAGTCCTTCTCTTCGACTTCAGGTTCAAGCAGCCGGAACATCAGATACTGGACCATCTCCAGCGAGAGAAACTTCGGACGGCGGTTCGGGAAGGAAGGGCTGAGCCGGTTGGTGATCAACGGCCAGTAGAGGTCGACCATCCGCCGGGCGAGTGTTCCCAAGGTGGCGACGGTCACTTCCGCTGCCGGGGATCGATACGGATTGCGAATCTCGGCATAGTATGGCTGCGCGAGCCGCTTCTGCGGGACAAGGACGAGGATCGAGTGTCCGGGGATGCCCTTTTCGAGCAGATAGCGCATACGCTGCACCCCCGTCGTCGACTTGCCGGTTCCGGCGATACCGCGCAGAAAGATTCGACCCGCCGGAGGGGATTCGATGATCGCTGACTGTTCGCTGCTAAATTTCATAGGCTGAAAGAGATGGCGATTATAACCTCATATTTCCATTTTGCAGTCAACTTAATAAAATCATTGCGTCGAATATTTACCGGACAAAAACCAGGAGGTCATCCCGATGCGTTCTCTTGCCGCATTCATCATCGCTCTCTTCATCATCGCCACGACCAGCACCGATGCAATTGCCCAGTCAAAGACGGCACGCCAGGTCAGCATTCGCGAATACCGCCGGGTATTCACCACCTATCCGTATGGTGACCCCAATCCGGTCGCGGTCATGGGGAAGATCTACCCGTATTTCCGATTCGATCAATACACCGACGTGCCGGTGCAGAAAGAGTGGACAGTCGTTGAACTCGAGAACGAACATCTTCGTCTCCTCATCCTTCCGGAGATTGGCGGAAAGATCTGGACGGCAATCGAGAAATCGACCGGGAGGCCTTTCATCTACAACAATCAGGTCGTCAAGTTTCGTGATATCGCGATGCGTGGACCCTGGACGAGTGGTGGGATCGAGGCCAACTACGGCATCATTGGTCATACGCCAAACACGGCGACGCCGGTCGACTACCTGCTCAAGAACAACCCTGACGGAAGTGTCAGTTGCCTCATCGGAGTACTCGATCTCCTGACCCGCACACCCTGGAGGCTCGAGATTCGGCTCGCCCCTGACCAAGCCTTTTTCACCACAACCTCTTTCTGGTTCAACGCTACTCCGGTTGAACAGGCCTACTACACGTGGATGAACGTCGGGATCAAGTCGGCCGGGAATCTGCAGTTCATCTTTCCGGGAACACACGCCATCGGGCACGGTGGAGAGGTCAGTCGCTGGCCGATCGATCCGGCAACCGGGCGCGATCTCTCGTTCTACGAAAAGAACAACTTTGGCAGCTACAAGTCCTACCACGTATTCGGTCAGCACACCGATTTCTATGGCGGCTACTGGCATGATGACGATTTCGGCATGGCGCGTTATTCGACCCGTGATGACAAGCCGGGCAAGAAGATCTGGATCTGGGGACTCTCACCGCAGGGGATGATCTGGGAGAGACTCCTCACCGATCGAGATGGCCAGTATGTCGAGGTACAGTCGGGACGCCTCTTCAATCAGGCAGCCGAGCAGAGCAGTCGGACTCCTTTCAAGCACCGCGGATTTGCTCCCTACGCCACCGATCGCTGGACCGAGTTCTGGTTTCCTGTTCGCGGGACGAAGGGAATGGTCAAGGCCAATGATCTTGGGGCACTCAACCTCCGCGAGGATCAGGGAGTCTGGAAGATCTGGTTCTCACCCGTTCAAGCGGTCAACGAACAGCTCGAGGTCTTTGTCGGTGATGAAAAGATCTACTCTCGCCGCCTCGACCTGCGCCCGCTCCAGACCTTCCACGACACCCTTCCAACCATTCCAAACGGACGACACTTGCGCGTCACGATTGGGGGAAGACGATTCGTCTACCAGACCGATCAGAGCGAAGAAGCTCTCGATCGTCCCCTCGAGATGCCGGCCGATTTCGACTGGAGTTCACTCTATGGACTCTCTCTGCAGGGACGGGAACTGATTCGCCAGCGCCACTACGCGGAGGCGCGGGAGATCCTTACCAAGGCTCTGCAGCGTGATCCAAACTATCCTCCGGCACTGGTCGACCTCTCGCTTGTCGAGTACCGCTCGATGCGTTACCGCGAAGCCCGCGAGCTGGCCCGGCGGGCTCTTGCCATCGACACATATGACCCGGCCGCCAACTACTACTATGGGCTGGCCAGTCTTGCCCTCGGACTCCAATTTGATGCCCGCGACGGCTTCGAACTGGCTGCCCAGTCGATGGAGTTCCGTCCTGCCGCCTATACCGAGTTGGCCAGACTCCACCTCCGTGAGGGAGATCTCGCGCGGGCCGGTGACTACGCCAGAAAGGCGCTCGACTTCAATCAGCAGAATCTCGATGCCTGGCAGGTGAGGGCGATCGTTGCCCGTCTCAACAACAGGCTTGATGAAGCGCGAGTGGCCCACGAGAGGATCCTGTCGATCGATCCCCTCAACCACCTGGTTCGATTCGAGAAGAGTCTCCTCACGGGACGTCCTACCGACCGTCTTGCGGTCGGCCGACTGATTCGGAATGAGCTGCCCCACGAGACGTGGCTCGAACTGGCCACCTGGTATGCCGGACTGAAGCTCTACCGCGAAAGCGCCGATCTGCTCTCCCTCGCTCCATCACATCCGGAGATCGGCTACTGGCGGGCCTGGCTCGCGCATCAACTGAAGAGAGGTGAAGCAGATCGACTCCTCGCGGAGGCTGACCGGCTCTCACCCCGCTTCGTCTTCCCCTTCCGCCAGGAAACGGCCGCGATTCTCGAGTGGGTAATCGCGCGTAGAGAGAAGGATGTCAGCCTCTGGAAACCCCGCTACTACCTGGCCCTCATCAACTGGAGCCTTGGTCGCCACGAGGAGGCGCGCCAGCTCTTCACCGCTTGTGGGAACCTCCCCGACTACGCACCCTTCTACGCCACCCGCGCCAGCTTCACATCCTCGACATCAGAGACCGCTGATCCGCTGCCCGATGCCCTCACGGCTGTCCGGCTCGACCCACGGGAATGGCGCTATGGCAAATTTCTGATCGACTACCATCTCGCCACCAATCCTTCCCAAGCGGAGAAGGCCCGCGAACTGGCCCAGCGCTACTTCGAGGCTGATCCGACCAATTATAAGATCGGCACCCTCTATGCTCGAACCCAGATCGTTACCGGAAGGTTCAGCGAGGCAACGCAGCTTCTCGGTACTCTCCGGATTCTGCCTTATGAAGGATCGACCGAGGGGCGTCTCCTCTATCGTGAAGCATGGCTCAGGCAGGCACTCGAACTCCTCCGCCAGGGTCAGCTCGATGCTGCGGCCGCGGCCATCGACTCTGCGCGCCGCTGGCCGGAGAATCTTGGCGTTGGTAAACCTTATCCGGAGGATGTCGACGAACGGCTCGAAGACTTCCTGACCGCAGACATCCTCATCCGGCAGGGCAAGGCTGCCAACGGCCAGCGACTACTCGAACGGATCGTCTCCCCATCGACTCCACCCTCTCGCACCGGTTCGTCAGCAACAGCACCGGTCGGAACGGCACTGACCGTTATGGCTCTGCTTCAACTCGGTCATCGTGACCAGGCACAGAAAGTTTCCACCAGCATCACCAACCAGGTAGCACGCGACCTTGTCCGCCAGTTGATCGATGGTCGTCCAGCCACCTCTTCCCTGAACGCACCGCTCGATCTTCGCCTTCTTATCGAGTGGTCCCAGCTCCCAAAACTCTCCGTCAGATGATCATTAAAAGGCGAAGGGCGCGTGGTTGGATTGCCACGCGCCCTTCAAGTCCGCTCGTTAAACCATTGCCTTGATCAGTATGGTCGACGATCCCGGAGGGCAAAGAAATAGAGTCCGGCTCCAACAAAAGGAACCAGGATGATCATTATCAGGACAAGACGTGTCGCCCAGTCGCGCTTCGTCCGGAAGAGATCGCGAATCGCCGTCAGGCTCAGAATCATACTGGTCAGCCAGAGAAACTGCTTCATCACCCTTGCCTGCCCTTTCGGCCCCGCTGCATCAGGAACCGCCCAGCCGGGATCTCACCAGCTGGTTGACGATCTTTCCATCCACCGTCTGCCCTGCCAGCCGGGCCATGACCCCCTTCATGACCAATCCCATCTCCTTCGCCGAGGTGGCCCCGACCTCGGCGATGGTCTCATCGACCAGCCGCGCAATCGTTGCCTCATCGACTGCCGCGGGAAGATATTCCTCGATCAGGGTAATTTCGGCCATCTCTCGCTCTGCCAGCTCGTTCCGTCCCGCCTGCCGGTATTGTTCCGCACTGTCCCGTCGCTGTTTGACCAGAGTCTGCAGGACCTTCATCGCCTCTGCATCCTCAAGAGGTGCCATCTTCTCGATCTCCCGGTTCTTGATGGCTGTCTTGACCATCCGCAGGGTCGACAGACGATCTGCCTCCTTATTCTTCATGGCGTTCTTCAGGTCTTCGTTGATCCGTTCCAGAAATGTCATGGTCTTCGTCCTTCCATCTTTGTTAATGCTTCGCTCAGGCTTAATGCTTCGCTCAGGCCGACCAGTCAATCCTGCTCTGTCTGACGCATCCATAATGAGCGTCACCAATATGGATTACGAATGAAACAGGTCTCCTGCAATCATCTACAGGCATTTATAGGCCGGCTGGGCAAGCGTGTCAAATATCGGTTGTCGGGGCCTTCGGATGCCCTCTCTCGAGGCGCTATTGATCCACGTCTCTTCCGGCCATTCTCCGAGTCAGAGCGGACACGGGATAGAACGCCCAGACAGGATCAGAGCTGGCAGGGTCTGAGCTGCCAGGGTCTGAGCAGGTAGTTGCGCCACTTTTGGAAATTTGTTACCCTGCCTAGTCTGGATCACAGCAGAAGAGAGGTCTGCGAAAGTGGCGAAATTGGTAGACGCACCAGACTTAGGATCTGGCGCCTGACCGGCGTGGGGGTTCGAATCCCCCCTTTCGCATCGATATTGGCCGCGAGTCTCTCAGCCGGATCGATCAGGAGCAGCATTCATCACCGACCCGTTTCTGCCATGCCCCTCAGGTTCAAGGCATTCATTTGATGCGACCGAGAGGCCTGAAGATCCTTGACTGAAGAATCATCGATTGATCTGGAACAGCCCCCGCACGCGAACTGCCGGGATCTCAGTTCCGAAAGTACCATCAGGAAAGGTGAAGACAAGTTGAAACTCGAAGTTGCTGTGACAGATGTTTCGCCATCGCTTAAGGAACTGACCATCGAGGTTCCGGCCGAAGAGGTCGGTGCCGCTTATGAGAAGGCCTACCAGGATTACACACGCTACGCCAAAGTCCCCGGCTTCCGGCAGGGTCGTGTTCCACGCAGCGTCATCAAACAGCGCTTTGCAAAGGATCTCAATGGCCAGGTCATCTCGGAAATCGTTCCCCATGCCCTCAATCATGCCATTCGCGATAACCAGCTCCGTGCAATCGGTGATCCCGACTTCAATCCGGAAGACCTCAAGGTCAGCGAAGGCAGTCCGCTCCGCTTCAAGGTCGCTATCGAGGTTATCCCACAGTTTGAGCTTGGTCAGTACAAAGGGCTCAAACTTTCCCGCCGGACTGCCAAAGTTACTGACGCGGATGTCGATCGACTCGTCGATTACTGGCGTGAATCGGTCGCCGAGTTTGTTCCGGTCGAGGATCGTCCATCTGCCAATGGTGACTTTGTCTCCGTCAATCTGGTTGGCAAATATGTAGATCCGGCCGAAGAGGAGGATCTCAAGTCTGATGACCTGCAGATCGAACTCGGGAGCGAAAACGTCCAGCCAGAATTTGCCACCAATCTGACCGGCGTCAGTGCAGGAGATGTCCGCGAATTTCGCGTTGTCTACCCGGCCGACTTTACCTCCAAAGGCCTTGCTGGCAAGACACTTGACTTCACCGCCACCGTTGTCGCGGTCCGCAGCAAGGAGCTGCCGGTCATCGACGACGAGAATGTCAAGCAGTTTGGACCGTATGAGAACGCCGCCGACATGCGCCAGAAGGTTCGTGAGATGCTCGAGAGCAACGCCAGGACACGGGCCGAGCAGCGTCTCAAGGACGAGCTGATCACCGAGATCGTCTCGGCCCACAGCTTCGAGATTCCCAACAACCTCTTTCAGAAGCAGCGCGAGGCCCGGGCACGCCATTATCTCCAGAGGGTCTTCAACAGCGGTCTCCCACCGGAAGAGATTGGCAAGATCGACCTGAAGGGGGATTTCAAGCGGATCGAACACGCGGTTGCCCGCGAAATCCGCTCGAGCATCGTCTTTGAACGCATCGGTGAAGTCGAGGCCGTCAAGATCACTGAAGACGAAGTACTTGCTGAAATCTCACGTCGTGCTGCGGCCGAGGGGGTCACCGAAGCTCAACTTTATGAGCGCTTGACAAAGGATGATGCCCTTTCTACTATCGAATCAAGCCTGTTCTATGACAAAGTCATGAAGCACGTGATCGCCGCCGCCGAGGTGACAGATCTCGAATTCACCGCCGAGGAAGAGGCTGAGTATGATCGACAGGCCAATCTGCCCCTCGAGGTCGATTCCGCTGATGATCCTGATGCAGAAACTGCGGCCGCGCATGATGTCGCCAGCGATCCTGCCAGTCCAAACAGTTCTGACAATGAAGTTGGTTCTGGCGATACAGCAAAAGAGAGCGAATCGGCTGAGTAGGCAGCCCCGGCCGTCCCCCTTTGTCGCGCCGGTTTATAATTGCAATTTATGATAAATCCACAGTCACATCTTGTTCCCATGGTTGTTGAGCAGACGGCGCGCGGAGAGCGTGCCTTCGATATCTATTCGCGGCTGCTCAAGGACAATATCATTTTTATTGGTACTCCGATTGACGACACCGTTGCCAACCTGGTGGTTGCGCAGATGCTCTTTCTTGAGTCGGAGGATCCAGATCGCGAGATCTCGCTCTACATCAACTCCCCCGGGGGGTCGGTGACTGCGGGTATGGCCATTTACGACACGATGCAGTTCGTACGTTGTCCGGTGACGACCTTCTGCATCGGCCAGTGCGCCTCCATGGCGGCCGTTCTTCTTGCTGCCGGTACGAAGGGGCGTCGCTTTGCGCTCCCTAATTCACGTATCCTGATCCACCAGCCATCTGCTGGAGGTATCTCCGGTCAGGCAACCGACATCAAGATCGCTGCTGAGGAGATACTCCGTCTCCGCGAACGGCTCAATGAGATTCTTGCCAATCATACCGGACAGTCGATCGAGACCATTGAGCGTGACGTCGAGCGTGATCGGATCATGAGTGCGCCCCAGGCTCGCGAATACGGACTGATCGACCAGGTCATCAAGCATCGTGAATAGGCGAGACCGCTTCCGGCTCGGGTGGTTCTCTTGCCAGACCCTTTCTGTCTGGCGCCCAATCGCTTCACCAACCGTGGCCTTGCCCCTTTGGTGATCTTTAACGGCTCTTGCTGCAGATTCAAATGTTCGAATGACAGCTCTGCGTGTCGAGGCTCGATTCGCGATTTCGGTGGCGATTACGCTGAATCGATAATCTGGCCGACCTCGTTAACTGTCGGCTGACTTTCATTCTCCGACCTGTGGCTCATGGCCACCATCTGGCAGGCCGGAATTTTTGACTCGGGGGAAATGGCCATGCCTGCGTTACCCCACGGCGTGCTGCGCTGTTCATTCTGTGATCTTGGTGAAGGCCAGGTTGCAAGACTCTTTGAAGGGTATGCAGGGTATATCTGCGACGAATGCGTCGATGTGTGTGTTCAGATCCAGGCGGATTTTGAAGAGATGGGTCTGTCCCCCCCGCAGCAGAGCCGTCCCTGGTATAAGGCAATTTTTGGCCAGGAGGCGGATCTTGAGAGTATCTGCAGCTTCAACCACCACGATCGAAACAATCCACAGGGAGATCGCCTCTTCACCGGTCAGCACGCCCGGATCTGTAACAAGTGTATCCGTGCCTGTGAAGTACTGAAGACGACTCTCGTTCTTGGCGGATGAAGGGGATCTGCTTCCCTGAAGACTCCAACTGCCCTTCTTGCGCCGCCTCAATTCCTTGTTTATGATAACTCCTGATCGAACGGTACGAATGGTAACGCTCGATAGGTCTTTGCCCTGCAATCAATCCTGCGTTTACACATATTGCTGGCCGATGACCAAAAGGGGTGCCAGCTCTCCCGGACAAGCTGATGAAGGACAAGTTGATGAACCTGATGCAACCGGATAATGAATTTGCCTGCAGAATCAGCTCGCTGGTTCGTTACACCAAAGTGGAGGCCTCCCTGTAATGAGAAGAGGAGACGATACATTGCGCTGCAGTTTCTGCGGCAAGAACCAGAATGAAGTCAGAAAACTCATTGCCGGGCCAACCGTCTATATCTGCAATGAATGCATCGATATCTGCATCGAGATAATCAGTGACGATGCGCAGCAGGATTCTACGGCCAACCGCCCCGCTCTTCCCAAGCCGACAGAGATCAAGACTTTTCTTGATGAATATGTGATTGGCCAGGATGAGACGAAGAAGAAGCTGGCGGTGGCTGTCTATCAGCACTACAAGCGGATCGAGATGCTCAAGCGGCGCGGAGATGTCGAGGTTCAGAAGGCCAACATTCTTCTGATCGGGCCGACCGGAACCGGCAAGACTCTGCTTGCCCAGACCCTCGCCCGTATTCTGAAGGTTCCATTTACAATCGTCGACGCGACAACCCTCACCGAAGCTGGATATGTCGGCGAAGATGTCGAGAACATAATCCTCAAGCTTCTCCAGGCTGCCAATGGAGACGTCGAGCGTGCCCAGCACGGAATAATCTACATTGATGAGATCGACAAGATCTGCCGCAAGGATGAGAATCCTTCGATCACCCGTGATGTCTCTGGAGAGGGTGTCCAGCAGGCGCTCCTGAAGATCCTTGAAGGAACGGTGGCCAATGTTCCACCTCAGGGTGGAAGGAAGCATCCCCACCAGGAGTTCTACCTGGTCGATACGACCAACATTCTTTTCATCTGCGGGGGGGCCTTTGTCGGTCTCGACAAGGTCATCCAGAAGCGATTCCGGCAGCAGGGAATGGGCTTCCAGGCCAATATTCGCCCACTCAATCAGACCAGTAATGAGAAATCCCTCGAGCAGGTTCAACCGGAAGATCTGATAAAGTATGGGCTGATCCCTGAGTTTGTCGGACGGTTGCCAATCATCGGAACGATGCATGAGCTGGATGAGGCAGCGATGATCGAAATTCTCACCCAACCCAAGAATGCGCTTGCCAAACAGTATCAGAAGACATTCGAATGGGATGGCATCAAGCTTCGCTTCGCGGATGACGCTCTTCAGGCTATCGCGAAGCAGGCTTGTGAACGGAAGGTCGGAGCAAGAGGGCTGCGCATGATTCTTGAGGAACTCATGCTTGAAGCGATGTATACACTCCCTGGCCAGAAGAAGATCAAAGAGTTTGTTGTGACGGCAGAGATGGTTGCCAACCGGCGCCTCGTCTTCCCCCTTGAGAAGGCTGGCTGAACCGGAACAGGTAAAATGGTCGGAATGAGTACCGGAATCTTCACCCATTCTGCGCCAGAATACGCAGCCCCTGTGGATACTGCTGATACGATTTCAGGAGAAGGTTCCGACCGGCGAAGCAGAAGTTGAGAGAGAAAATGCAAGAATTCAATGACCGTACACCTGGCGATGTTGTTCAGTATCCCATGGTTCCAATCCGGGATGTCGTCGTCTTTCCACAGACCAAGGCTGCCTTCGTTATCGGGCGGTCAGCCTCTGTCCGGGCACTCGAAGAGGCGCTGAACGGCGACCGAATGATCTTTCTCGCCACGCAGCACGATGCGACCATCGAGGATCCAACTCCGGATCAGATCTACCAGGTTGGCACGCTGGCCTACATCGCCAACTCCCTCCGCAAACCGGATGAGCAGACGATCAAAGTTCTCGTCGAGGGTCGCGAGCGTGCCCGGGTGGTCAGAGTAGAAGAGGGTGATGGCTTCTCGATCGCCACTCTCCGCCGGGCTCCGGCGCCGCCCGAGATCCAGAAACGAAGCGTGCAGATGGTCGCCCGACTCACCGCGCTTGCCGAGCAGTATCTGAAGCTGGCCCAGGATGTCAATCCGGACCTCCTCCAGGCCGCGCTGCGCATCCCGGATCCGGGACATCTGGTCGATCAGCTCGCTGACAAGATGAAGCTCGAGATCACTGACAAGCAGAGCCTGCTCGAAATCTACTCCCCGGATGACCGACTTCTGCGGATGATCGAGATACTCGAGATCGAGATCGATAAGCTCAATGTCGATCGCACCATCCAGACTCGCGTCAAGCGGCAGATGGAGAAGCAGCAGCGAGAGTATTATCTCAACGAGAAGATCAAGGCGATCCACAAGGAGCTGGGCCGGAAGGACGAGCGGGCAGAGATCGAAGAGCTGAAACAGAAGATCGAAGAGTCGGGGATGAGCGCTGACGCCATGGAGAAGGCCTTGGCCGAGTTGAAGAGGCTCGAGCAGATGCCGCCAATGTCAGCCGAATCGACCGTCTCGCGAAACTATCTCGACTGGTTGCTGAGTGTGCCGTGGAAGCAGCGCAGCGAAGAGATCCGCGATATTCGTCACGCCCATGAAGTTCTGGATGCCGACCATTACGGGCTCGAGAAGATCAAGGAACGGATCGTCGAGTACCTGGCTGTCCGCCAGTTGGTCGAGAGTCCGCGTGGATCGATCCTCTGCTTTGTCGGCCCTCCGGGAGTCGGCAAGACTTCGCTTGGCCGCTCGATTGCCAAGGCGACCGGCCGTAAATTTGTCCGGCTTTCACTCGGCGGCATCCGCGATGAGGCCGAGATCCGTGGCCATCGCCGGACCTACATTGGCGCTCTTCCCGGCCAGATCATCCAGATGATGAAGAAGTCGGGCACGATCAACCCGCTCATCCTGCTCGATGAAGTCGACAAGATCGGATCTGACTTCCGCGGTGATCCATCTGCCGCGCTGCTCGAGGTTCTCGATCCCGAGCAGAACCATACCTTTCATGACCATTACCTCGATGTCGAATACGATCTCTCTCAGGTCATGTTCATTGCGACTGCCAACGTGCTGCACACCATTCCATCCGCTCTTCAGGATCGGCTCGAGATCATCCGTCTTGCCGGTTACACTGAACGGGAGAAGATGGAGATCGCTCAGCGCCACCTGGTCAGAAAGCAGGCTGAAGCCAATGGGCTGCAGCCAGAGCAGATCCAGTTCCAGGCTGACGGTCTGACGACAGTCATTGAACAGTATACTCGCGAAGCCGGAGTAAGAAATCTCGAGCGTGAGATCGGATCGATCTGTCGTAAATCGGCCCGCCAGATCGTTGAAGAGCTCGCCACGACCACAAATAAGAAGGCTCCCGGCGATTTTCAAATCGTTATCGACGAACCGACGGTCAAGAGAATGCTTGGCCCGGCCCGTTACCGTACGCAGAAGGTCGGCCAGGAGAGTGAGATCGGTCTCGCCAATGGGCTGGCAGTCACTGAGATAGGCGGCGATGTTCTCCAGATCGAGGCCATCCTCGTTGAAGGAACAGGACGCCTCACGCTGACTGGCAAGCTCGGCGATGTCATGCAGGAGTCGGCCCAGGCGGCGATCACCTATATCAGATCCCGTGGCGCAAGCCTTGGCATACCAGCCGATCTGCACAAGAACTATGATCTACACGTTCACGTTCCCGAGGGGGCAATCCCCAAGGATGGACCTTCAGCCGGCATCACCATGGCCACGGCAATGGCCTCAGCGTTGACGAAGATTCCTGTCAATCGTGAGGTCGCCATGACCGGTGAGATCACCCTGCGTGGAAAAGTTCTCCCCATCGGCGGGGTCAAGGATAAACTTCTTGCCGCCCACCGTGCCGGAATGACAACCATTATCCTCTCACGTGAGAATGAGAAGGATCTGGCCGAGGTTCCCGAGGATGTGCGAAAGGAGCTCCAGATCAATCTGGTCGAGACGATGGATGAGGTTCTGCAGATTGCGCTTGAAAAGATTCCAACTCCCCGCGCCGACTCGCCAATTGAAATTGGGACGCCAATCTGGCAACCCCACTCAGCAGCCGAGCCGACTGGAGGCACTGTGGGCGTGACAACGGAGGGTTCCGTCAACGGCTGAGGAGATCGACCATCTCCTCACCGCCATTGACTCCTTCCCTCGATGCGAATCAAAAGTGCTCAGTTCAAACTTGCCGCGACCGATCCATCCTCATTTCCGAAGGATCCTCGCCCACAGATCTCATTCATGGGCCGCTCCAACGTCGGCAAGTCGAGCCTTCTCAATAGTCTGCTCGGCGTGAAAGGCCTCGCTCGTACCAGTTCTACTCCCGGGCGGACTCAGACGATCAATTTCTTCCTCATCAATGAGGATTACTATTTTGTCGACCTCCCCGGTTATGGTTATGCGAAGACTTCAAAAGAGAATCGTCGCGCCTGGGGCCAATTAATCGAGAGATACCTTGCGGAACGACCGCAGCTTGTGCTATCTATTCTTCTCGTCGATGCACGGCATGAGCCCACCCCATTAGATCTCCAGATGAAATCCTGGCTCCAACACTACGGGCTCCCCTTTTTGGTTGTCTCAACAAAGGTAGACAAGCTGTCGGCAAACGAGAAAAATAAGTCACAGAAACTCGCCTGTACAGCTCTGGGGATTGACCAGATAGTTTCATACTCCTCAGTTACGCGCGAAGGAGCGGGGCAGGTCTGGGAGATAATTGATTCACATATTGCACAATATGGGTGATCCCCGTCTCGAGGGTCGCCACTCAGCTCCCTGCCGGGGCCAGGAGCCAGCCAGGTTTTGACTCATGGCGCGAATTGGAGAAATAACTTTTTCGGTATCGATCTATCATTGACCCCATCGTTACCCCACCATCCGTCCAGTTTTTGACGCAGAGGTAAACTCTATATGCCAGAAAGAACGCCCAAAAAAAGCAGTCCAAATACACCACAACCCCCGATCGATGATGAGATTCTTGAGTATGAGGAAGAGTATGGTGATTTTCTCGATATTGCTGATCTGAAAGAGATGAACATCTCGAAGCTCACCCAGATCGCCAAGGATCTCGATGTTCCTGGGGCGACGGGAATGCGCAAGCAGGAGCTGATCTTCAAGATCCTTCAGGCGCAGACGGAGAAGTCGGGGCTGATCTTTTCAGAGGGTGTGCTGGAGACTCTGCCTGACGGGTTTGGTTTTCTTCGTGCCCCCGAGTACAACTATCTGCCAGGACCGGATGATATCTATGTCAGCCCCTCGCAGATTCGCAAATTTGACCTTCGGACAGGTGACACCATTTCCGGCCAGATCCGTCCGCCGAAGGAAGGTGAGCGTTACTTTGCCCTCATCAAGGTTGAGGCAATCAACTTTGAGCCACCTGAGATTGCCCGCGACAAGGTCTTCTTCGACAACCTGACCCCGCTCTACCCTGATGAACAGTTGCGTTCAGAGACGATGACTGAGAATGTCTCCGGCCGGGTTATCGACCTCTTTACACCGATCGGCAAGGGGCAACGTGGACTGATCGTCGCACCGCCGCGAACTGGAAAGACGATGCTTCTCCAGACAATCGCCAACTCGATCACTGAGAACCATCCCGAGGTCACCCTGATCGTCCTGCTTATCGACGAACGACCGGAGGAGGTTACCGATATGCAGCGTTCCGTCAATGGTGAGGTGATCTCGTCGACCTTCGATGAACCTGCCTCCCGTCACGTTCAGGTGGCGGACATGGTCATCGAAAAGGCCAAACGTCTTGTCGAACACAAGCGTGATGTCGTCATTCTGCTCGACTCGATCACCAGGCTCGCCCGTGCACATAACGCGGTTGTCCCACCTTCCGGAAAGATCCTCTCCGGAGGTGTCGATTCCAATGCCTTGCAGCGTCCAAAACGATTCTTCGGTGCGGCGAGAAATATCGAAGAGGGTGGGAGCCTGACGATCATTGCCACAGCGCTGATCGAGACCGGCAGCCGCATGGATGATGTCATCTTTGAGGAGTTCAAGGGAACGGGCAACATGGAGATCCACCTCGACCGGAAGCTCTCCGACAAGCGTGTCTTCCCGGCCATCGATCTTCAGAAGTCTGGAACACGCAAGGAAGAGCTGCTCATCAACAAGAAGGATCTCGACCGGATCTGGGTGCTGCGGCGGGTTCTCAATCCACTCTCGCCAGTCGAGCAGATGGAACTGGTGCTGGAGAGACTCGAAAAGTCCAAGACCAATGCAGAGTTTCTGGCTTCAATGAACCAGTAAGCTGAATGGGATGGCAACCCGGGCGGCGATCACCGCCCGGGTCTCCTAAGGCAGTCTCTTCAAAGTCAGCACAATATTCCGAACCTCATCACTTTCGATCGCAATTTCGAGTGAAGCCGGCTCAAACCCATCGGCCTCAGCCGTGATTCGATAGCTTGCCCGATCAGCCTTAAGTCGGAAGGCAAACTCTCCACCTTCACGCGACACAGTCTCCATCTTTGCCTTCTTGACGCCATCGATCCTTTCGAGCCGGACCGTCGCGTTGGGCAGCGTATATCCCGCACCAAAGAGAATCGCACCGCGGATCACCGAATAGGGGTCATCCTCACGTGACATCTCGATCACCTTGCTCAGGCGGATCGTTTCGCCAGCAGCAACCGTCAAGGGGCGTGTCGTGAATGTCTTATACCCACCCTTGGCAAAGGAGAGGACATAATCGCCGGGAATCAGCTCACGAAAAATGAACTCACCCTGACCATCACTTGTCATCTCATACTGCCGGCTGCCATCGGACGCCTTGATCGTCACTCCCCCCAGGGCTCGACCTTTCTGCTCCTTGACGCGTCCGCGCAGACTCCCCGTCGTCGTTCCGGTTTTGGCCGTCTGCCCGACCGCTTCCACTCCAGCCATCAAAAAGGCTAGCACAATGACCGTCAATATCCAGTAGGGCTTCATTACAGACTCTCCTTACAGACTCTCTTTACAGATTCTCCACACAGACTCTCCTTACAGGCTCATATCATCACCAGTCTATTTTCCTTGATTATTACCAATCCGTGCAATAATTATCTTCGCTGATCTTTCGTCTGGGGGTTGTCCAAAATCTAGTTGAAATTCCGTCTGTCAGCCCCCTGGCGGTCGAGGGAATAGACTATTTTTCTAGTTGAAATTCTGCTCACTGGTAGCTGCCGAAACCGCTCTTTGCAGCGCCGAC
>CAIOZW010000386.1 GCA_903862855.1 uncultured Acidobacteriota bacterium | reverse complement strand
CTCTCCCAGCTCGATCGTGAAAATGTGAGTTGATTCGGATTATTCCGAGAATGGCCGCGAGGATTCATGTGGGGCAGGGCAGATGGTTCTGGGGAAAAGAAGAAGGTTCCTGCGCCCCAATGGGGCGCCGCATACCAGCCCAAGGTGAAACCCTGGGTAGACTTGGGTCCCATTCAGGCGTTCTGAAGGAACGCCGCATAGGGCAACATTTGAACGCACCTTGATTTATTGGCTGGAGGTCTGCCAGGTAGGAATATGCGGCGTTCCTTCAGAACGCCTCGTAATTTTTCGGGCAATTTTCCCAGGGCGTTGCCCTGGGCTGGTATGCGGCGCCCCTTTGGGGCGCTTCAAACCGCGCTCGTGCAGATTCTGAGGGATAATGCGATTGCCCTGGCCGAATAACCTTGTCGATACCTCATCCCTTCCGGCCGAGCTCAGCCATCAGAAAGAAGCTCCCCTCGGTGACGACCTGGTCACCGGATGAGAGTCCGTTCAGTACCTCGACATAACCGGCCTGCTCGGTTCCCAGAAGCAGCCGTCGGATCTGAAAGCGGCCTGGTCCGACTGGGACAAAGACGATCCGCTCCTGCCCAGCGTTCTGGATCGCTGCCCGTGGAACGACAAGCCGCTCGGTGCTTCCACCCGACCTGATCTCGACATCGACAAACATGCCCAGTCGGAGCTGCTGATCCCTGTTGCTGACCTCGATTCGGGCCCGGGCCGTGCGGGTCGCTTCGTCGATGCGTGGGTCGATGTAGGAGATGCGCCCGCTCCACTCGCGCTCAGGCCACGCACTCGTCGTCACCCGCGCGCTCCGTCCGGTCTGCATTACTGCAAAATCTTTCTCATAGACATTGGCGATCACCCAGACCTTCGACAGGTTGGAGACGGTGAAGAGTCGGTCGCGCATCGTCAGATTCTGACCGATATTGATGTCGCGCGTTGTGATTATTCCTGCCGCGGGTGAGTGGACGGGAACCTCAGACCGAACCCTGGTCGAACTCTTGAGGGAGAGAATCTCTTCATCGCTCAGCCCGTAGAGGATCATACGTTCACGCAGCGAGGCATGCTCGGCGTGATGTTCACGAAGTCGTGAGTTGACCTCCTCGAGCTCCTGGCGGCTGACGGCACCGAGATCGGCCAGTCTCTCAAAGCGCTTTGCCTGGTTGGCATGGAACTGGAGGTTGGCCTCGACAGTCAGATACTTCATCTGTGCTTCTGCCAGTTCGGCACTGAAGATGGTCGCGAGGATCTGCCCTTCCTTGACTTGATCGCCAAGCTGAACATTGACTCTGGTGACCCGCCCCTCGACGAGCGGCATGACCGGAGTCTCACGGTAGGAGTTGGGCTGGACTGTCGCCGTGGTGCGCAGGGAAGTCTCCATCTGTCGTGTGCCAATGGAGGACGTCTTGAGGGCCGCCCGTTCGATCATCTCCGGTGAGACCACCAGATCGGCCGGGATGTTGCCCGGTGTCGGGGTGATCACCACCTTTGGAACGGGCCGCCCGGCGATCCCCGTCGTTCCCTGCTCGCGCTGCCAGAGGCTGAACCCGACCGCACCGACAATGATCAGGGTGATTGTCACGGCGATGATCATTCCCCGTCTGAGTCTTGGACCGGTACTCTTTCCTTCATCATAGTTGAGCATGATCTCTCTCCTTGCTGGTCACCTGTTGAGTGCACCAGCGACAGCCCGTGCCAGTTCGATGCGGGCGACGAGTAGTTCCCGTTTGGCCATGGTCTGTTCCATCCGCAATTCGCTGAGGCGGCGTTGCTCGCCGAGCAGATCTGTCAGCCTGGCGTGTCCTAGTTCGAAGCTGGCGCGGATAATCCCGTAGTTCTTCTGCTGTGATTCGATCAACTGGTTGTCGAAGGTCTGCAGAACCCGTTGCGCACCGGCGATCCTCTCCTGCGCAGTTCGCACCTCGCGATAGATCATAGACTGGACAAATTCGCGACGAAGCCGGGCCTCGTTGCGGTAGGCGGCCGCTGCTTCGATGTTCCCCTGATTCCGATTGCGGATCGGGAGCATAATGTTGACCCCGCCCCTGATCATCCCGTTGACCATTCCGATCGGCACGAGGCGGTTGTCCATCTGGCCAAGCTGATCGAACGCCCAGCGCTGCCAGCCCAGTTCGCCGAAGATACTCACATCAAACCTCCCCTCGGTCCGGGCCATGGCTATCATGGCCTCGCCAACCTCCTCAGCCGCCAGCGCGGCCCGCAGGTCGGGACGGTTGAGCATCGCCTCGCCGAGCGGTGCCTCCACCCCACTCGTCGGTCCGGGACTCCGGGTGGGAAGGTCACCCTCGACGAGAAGTTCCGCCTCTGCCGGCATCCCGAGCAGCCCCTTCAGCTCTTCGATCAGACTCCGCAGCCGGCTCTCGAGACCGCTCGCTCGCCCCTCGCTCCGGCGCAGTTCAATGATCTGCATATTCTCTTCTAGGCGGGCACTGATTCCTTCGGCGACACGCGCACCGACCAGCTTCTGGATCTCATGATTGAATTCGATGATCTCCCGGCTCAGACTGAGCGTCTCGCGTGTCTCCAATACTTCGGCAAACTTCAGTCGAATCTCTGCCGCGAGCATCCGCTCGCGATCGGCAACCTCGTGACGCTTCATCTCCGTCTCGCGTTCCGCAAGCGTCACCCGCCGTTCACGCCGTCCAAGCTCGAGGGGCAGCGTGACACCGATCAGTCCATTCTGCATCCCCGAGTCGGTGATGCTGGTCAGTGCCGAACTCTCAAGCATCGGATTGGCCTTCAACCCGGCCTGCTTGAGCTTGCCAGCCGCCGCATTGATCTGCTGCCGATCAGCGGCGATACCCTTGTGGTGCTCAAGTCCATAGCTGACGGCCTTCTCGATATCCATTGGCAGGCGCTTCTCCTCCTGCGCCGCCACTCGCCCGGCCAGAAGCACCAGAAGCACCAGAAGCTTTGGAAGTACGATCAGCAGGGATATCCTGAAACTACGTGACCTCATTCTCTTTCTCCCTTCGATGCCTTCTCCATTTGTCGCTCGCGGATCCAGAGGAAGATGACCGGTGTGACGATCAGAACGTGAACCAGCGAACTGATCATTCCCCCCAGAACCGGCGTCGCAAGAGGTTTCATCACCTCCGCCCCGGCGCGCGTCGACCACATGATCGGCAAGAGACTCGCCACAGTCGTCGCGACCGTCATAAACTTTGGTCGAAGCCGCAGCAGTGCGCCAGCAGTGACCGCCTCGCGCAGATCCAGTCGGGTCAGTCTCCTCCCTGACTCTTCACACTCTTGTCGCTTTTTCTCGACCGCCTCCTCTAGGTAGATGACCATGACCACACCCGTCTGCACGGCAGTGCCGAACAGTGCAATGAATCCCACCCAGACAGCCACCGAGACGTTATACCCGAGGGCATAGAGCAGGTATACTCCGCCCGTCAGAGCGAATGGAACCGCCAGCAGCACGTGCGCCGCTTCGATCGCCGAACGATAGATCAGATAGAGCATGATGAAAATGATGAAGAGCACTACCGGAACTACAATCTGCAGGCGCTCTTTCGCGCGTATCTGGTTCTCGTACTGTCCACTCCACTGAAAGAAGTAGCCAGCAGGCAGCACTATCTTTGCCGCAATCTGCCCCTTCGCCTCATCGACAAAGCCACCGATGTCTCTTCCGCGAACATTGAGCAGCACCGTGGCCCGCAGCAGTCCGTTCTCACTTGAAATCATGAACGGACCTTTCTCAAGGTCGATACGCGCCAGCGATCCAAGTGGGATCTGCTGCGCTCCGACCAGAACACTGGCGATCCGGGCTTGATCATCTCTGAACTCTGGCGCATAGCGCACCCGCACCGGAAAACGCTCCCGCCCTTCGACCGTCATCGTCAGGTTCGTCTCGCCTACCGCCTTCTCGATCGCCTCCTGCACTTCACCCACACCCACACCAAAACGAGCTGCCGCCTCGCGATCGATCCGGATGTTCAGGTAAGGTGCCCCGGCAAGCTGTTCCGGATAGACATCGCTTGCTCCATTGATGCCGCGCAATACTTCCGCCGCTCTCTCCGCCCGCTCTTCGAGCACTTTGAGGTCGCTGCCAAAGATCTTCAATCCAACCTCGGTCCGGATACCTGTCGCCAGCATGTCGATTCGGTTCCGGATCGGTTGCGTCCAGATGTTTGTTACTCCAGGCAGGCTCACGGCGGCATCCAGCTCCGCAACCAGTTTTTCCGGAGTCATTCCCACCCGCCACTCTTTGCGCGGCTTGAGGTGGATCACCGTCTCGATCATGTTGGTCGGTGATGGATCGGTCGATGTCTCGGCGCGTCCGGGCTTTCCGACCGCCCAGGCCACCTCTGGAAAACTGGCAATGATCCGGTCCTGTCGTCTGGTGATCTCCAGCGCCTGCGGCAACGAGATACTCGTATCGGTCACCGGCATGAAGAGCAGGTCCCCCTCATCCAACGGCGGCATAAACTCCCGACCCACGATGTGCATCCGGTCAAATAGCGCCCCTACCAATGGCAGATTGGCCCGCCGGGCCCCTGGCAGCCAGCTCGCCGTCGTCACCAGCAAGAGGGCGATTACAAAGAGCCCTCCCGCAATTCCTAGTGTTGCCCCCCTGTGCTGCAGCGCCCATTTGAGCATTGGCCGGTAGACCCGGTGCAGCAACCTCATGAAACGGTTCTCCTCCTCACGATGAAACTTGCCTCCCAGCAGTAGTGTACAGAGCACCGGTACCATGGTGATCGAGATCAGTGTCGCTCCGATCATGGCAAAGGTCTTCGTGAAGGCCAGGGGATGAAACAGCTTTCCTTCCTGGCCGGTCAGGGCGAAGACCGGAATGAAGGCCATCACGATGATCGCCATCGAGAAGAAGACTGGCCGCCCAACCAGTCTGGTCGCTTCGCGCACTGTCTCCACCACCTGCTGACGATCTCTTGGATCGACTTGCTTCTGCTCCAGATAACGAAAACAGTTCTCGGTGACGACAATGCCGGCATCGACAAGCACACCGATCGCAATCGCAATCCCGGCCAGGGACATGATGTTTGACGAGATCCCGGCGTAGCGCATCATCAGAAATGAGACGAGTATCGAGAGCGGCAGCGGTAGTGTAACGATCAGAATCGATCGAAAATGGAAGAGAAAGAGGATGTGGGCAAGTGTGACCAGCAGGATCTCCTCGATCAGCGCCCACTTCAACGTATCGGTCGCCCGATTGATCAGCTCTGTCCGGTCGTAAAACGGCTCAACCCTCACCCCTGCTGGCAGTCCGGCCTTCAGTTCGTCAAGCCGCTTCTTCACACCATTGATCACCGTCAGCGTATCTACCCCTTGACGGGCCACAACTACTCCGCCAACCGTCTCCACACCATTCCGATCGATGGCACCCTGCCGAAAGGCCCCACCCAGACTGACCGTCGCGATATTTTTGACGTAGACAGGAGTTCCGTTCCGTGTCGCGATGACGATACTCGCAATATCCTCCGTCGTTTCGATCAGCCCCAGACCCCGGACGACCGTCCAGGTCCCATTGGCCTCGATTACGTTGCCGCCAACGTTGTTATTGCTCCGCTCTACGGCCGTGACCACCTCACTCAATGGCAATTCATATACACGCAACTTGAGCGGATCGACATCGATCTGGTACTGCTGAACCCAGCCACCAACACTTCCAACCTCGGCCACTCCCGGAACACCATTGAGCTGATATCGGACGAACCAGTCCTGAATCGAACGCAGTTCGATAAGGCTGTGCCGGTCACTTTCGATCGTGTACCAGAGAACCTGGCCAACCCCGGTCGCATCCGGTCCCAATGACGGCTTCACCCCCTCCGGCAGCGAACCACCCACGAGGGTCAACCGCTCCAAAACTCGTGTCCGGGCGAAATAGAGGTCAACGCTCTCCTCAAAGATCACATTGATCATCGAGAACCCAAAGGCAGATTGCGAGCGAACCACCTTCACCCCGGCCAGTCCCTGCAGATTGACCGTCAATGGATATGTCACCTGATCCTCGACCTCCTGCGGACTTCGTCCAGCCCAGTCGGTGAAGACAATCACCTGATTCTCACTCAGATCGGGGATCGCATCGATCGGTGTCGTCTGCAAGGCCCAGTACCCCCAACCAGCCAGACCCAGGCAGGCAACCAGAACCAGGAACCGATTGCGTAATGAGAGGTCGATCAGCTTCTCGATCATTTCAGCTTCTCCTCGGCCAGCTTATCCCGACCAGACTCTGGCAGAGATATGATCCAGGCCCTACCTGGCATTAATGATGAACTCCACCTCTCCACTCCCATCCGGCCCCTGATAACTCAATTTTGACTGCCAGGTGCCTTTCATCTCCAGATTGACCGTCCCGCGATAGATACCCGGTGCAGATGTCGTCGTCAGGCTTGCCTCACTCTTCATGTAGGGCATAGATCCCATCGCCGGCATGTCGAAGAAGAGGGTGATCGCCCCCATCTCAACCGCCTTTCCCTGCTGATTACGGAGATCGAGCACAAACTCATTCGGGCCCTCACTCAGATATCCTTTACTGTTACTCAACGCGACGTTCAGACCATTAACGCTGGTCGAAGCGATCTGGATCCCCTTGGGACCCTCAACTGTCGGACTTCCACATCCGCTCAACACAAATGGTCCAATCATTATCAACAGCAGCATTATCTTCATGAATACTCCTTTTTCCCTGATTTCCGCTCTCTTGCAGCCATTATCTTATCGAGATTTTTCCACCGACCATCTTCATCGAACAAGTATACTCAAGCTCCCCCGATTTCTCGGGCGTAAACTCGATAACCACCGGCCGATTGATTGGCAACTCGCGCCTGATCCGGTACTTTTCGATGATGACCTCCGTCGCACAAGTCGCAGCAAACTTCCGCACAAAGGTAAGTCGCGCCGGAATACCTCGTCGCAACCTGACCCGCTCCGGTTGGTATCCTTTGCTGGTCAGCGTAATGGTTGCTTCCTGAATCCGCGCTCGCTTCTCCCGCGCCTCTGCCACTGGTGAAAGTGAAAACACAAGGGTAATGACTACGATCGATATCGTACGCATAGGTAACTCCTGTCGATTCAATTGAGAAATGTATGGTATTCGCCAGTCGATGGCGGTCAGTTGCTGAAACTTATGGTAGAAGTGTGATTTAGATCAGGAAGGAGTGATTCTCGAGCCAGGTTCCGCTACGATCTCGAACCGGAAGATTGGAAAGAGTCTCTCTATCGACTCCAAATTGGAGGCTTTCAAGTGCCTGCGGATCCTTAACGAGTCTGGATTGTGCCGGATCGATGGTCAAAATTGTCGATCTGGGCGGAAATACGGCAGGGATCGGTTGTGGAGATTTATCGCACGTACAGAACTGAGGTGTCGATGGATTAAAATCATTGCTAATCCCCATCGACATGTCGCATCTGGTCTCTTCCAAGCAGCAGGCCATACCGGACTCCTCGTCCATCAGCGAACACAGATCAAGGACCGGTCGCCCCACCGGTAGGAGGGCGATCACCAGAACGAGGGCAGTTGTAATCAGCCAGTCGATCACAAGTTGAATCTAGCAGACCAGTGCGATGCTGGTCAAACTGCGGTTGGAGCAGCATCGCCCAGTTTGGGGCCTTCCCCAGGGCAATCTTGTTATGAAGGGACTTGATAAATAAGAGCTGATGAAGCGGCTAATCGCCACTGATTCAAAAACTTTGGGGTGGAGTCTCTGGTCTCTCTGCTCAATCCTTAAAATGTGAGTTGATTGGGATTATTCCGGGATTGCATCTATGCTTCACGTGGTGAAAGGCAGATGGTTCCGGGGAAAAGCAGGTGATTCCTGCGCCCCAAAGGGGCGCCGCATACAAGCTCAGGGTGGCCCAGGGTGAAACCCTGGGTAGACTTGGGTCCAATTCAGGCGTTCCTTCAGAACGCCAAGTAATATTTCGGGCAATTTTCCCAGGGCGTTGCCCTGGGCTGGTATGCAGCACCCCGTTGGGGCGCTTAAAAACGCGCTCGTGCAGATCCTGAGAGGTAATGCGATTGCCCTCGGACCTCCTCGGTCTGATTACTCTGATATTACCCCT
>CAIOZW010000385.1 GCA_903862855.1 uncultured Acidobacteriota bacterium | reverse complement strand
GTCGACTGTGTCGAGACGAGCCCTCTCCGCGGCCAGATTCTGCTCCTCCTGGCGACGGCTTGCTCTGATCCGGAAGATCTCCGATGGTGTAAATGTAAGAGTCAGGCCCGTCAGCCAATTGGCCGTGTCCGGATAGAAGCCACGGTTACCGAAACGTGATCCATCCACACGGGCACCACTTCCACGACCGAACAGATTGGTCTGCCAACTCAACCGTGGAAAGATTGAGCGATCAAGCACCCTTCGGCGTGCATTGATGATCTCAACCACCGATTCCTGCCGCAATCGGAGCGGGTGGCCCGTCAGAAGTCCGTTGAGGGGGACCGGGAGTGTGGGTGGCTGGCGGGTTAGCAATATCTCACCATCGACCGCAATCGTGTCTCCCGCTCTGCCGATCGATTCGGCAAGGGCAACTTTGAGAAGAGCCTCCTGCTGCCGGGCCTCGATCAGGGCGTGGCGGGCGATGGCCAGTTCAACCTCCATTCGCGAGCTGTCCGCCCCCGGACGTAGCTCGCTCCTGACCAGCGTCTCCACCGCCCTTGCAAAACTCTCCATCCGTTCAACTGCTGCTGTGGCACTGCGGACCACCTGCTGTGCCGCGACTGCGGCAAAATAGGTCTCGGCGGCTCTGATGACCGACTCGAACTCGGTCAGTTCTGCCCGGGTCCGTGCCTCAACCTCCATTCGCTTTGCGAGGTCGACCCGACCGCTCCTGACTCCGAAATCGAAGATCTCCCAGGATACCGAAATTCCACCACCACTTCCCCAGACACTCTCCGAGAGGCTGGAACCGCTGCCCGTCTTGTCGAGAATCGGTCCCGAAATCGGATTGACCGATGCCTGCGGCAGAAATGGCCCGAAGATGTTGTTGCGTGTCCCACGTGTCTGCTGCCAGTCAAACTCTGTCTTTGGCAATAGTGATGTCCGGGCAATATCGACACCGGCCTCTGCCGCCCCCGCTTCCGCCCGGGCGGCTCTGATCGCCGGAAAATTCCGGCGTGCCAGCTCAACCGCTCCCGGCAGACTGAGCGGCGCTTCGACCTGCGCCGTCACATCGAGGACCACCATCAGCAGCAGCACCACTGATCCAATGATGTTGAATCCGGTTAGCCTCTTCGGAGCCAGATTGCGCTTGTCTCTTCCCAAGTCCGGGCCTCCTTTGATCAGGGTTATCTATTTGGTTCCTTCAGCCACAGGAATCGGCCAATGCCACAACTGGGTATTGCCTGCGGGTTGAGATCAACCTGACTGAAATGGAAGTTCTGAATGTCATCTGGTCTTGGTGAAGATAAGGATCCCACCTGCTGACCAGTGGTTGTTACTCATAGCGGAG
The DNA here is from genome assembly GCA_903862855.1 of uncultured Acidobacteriota bacterium. GTDB lineage: Bacteria > Acidobacteriota > Blastocatellia > RBC074 > RBC074 > CAIOZW01. The sequence goes on along the minus strand of CAIOZW010000385.1, from coordinate 25,090 downwards.
CGCCTCAACCGGTGTGAGTCGCGAGGCCGCGTGTGACGGATAGAGAGTTGCCAGAAGACTGATCGTCAGCGTCAGCAGCACGATCCAGCTGCTGTCCTGCCAGCGGGCATGAAGCGTGATGCTCGAGACGGCATAGAACTCTGCCGGGAGCGAGATGAGGTTGAACCTGTTGGCCAGTTCGCAGAGAAGCAGGCCCAGCCCGAGGCCGATTCCGGAACCGACGCCGCCAATGATCAGACCCTGAAAGAGAAAGATCCTCTGGATGGCCCGTGGTGTTGCTCCCTGCGCACGCAGTATGGCAATGTCCCGGTTCTTCTCCATGACCATCATCGTCAGCGCCGTGATGATATTGAGCGCGGCAATGGCGATCAGCAGCGCAAAGAAGATCACGATTATGCGATGCTGCAACTGGAGGGCAGCGAAGAGTGGTCGGTTGAGCTCCTGCCAGGTCGTTGTCGTGAAGCCCTCGCCGGCCACTTCACGCACCTGCACCGCATATTTCTCAACTTCATCCAGATTGGTGACTTTCATCTGGATCACATTCGCCCCTGATCTTCCCGTCATCTCTTGCGCTGTTCTGAGCGCGACATAGGCCCAGCTTGCGTCATAATCGTAAAGGCCGGAAGCGAAGATTCCAGCTACCTTGAGCTCAGTGTAGCGGGGACGACTCTGCAACCCAAGCGGTGTCAACCGGCGCTGGGCCGAGACAATGGTGATTCGGTTACCCACGCCAACTCCTAGTATGCGGGCCAGTTCGCGTCCCAGCAATACTCCTGGCGCATCTCCCGCCTGATCCAGATTCTGCGGATCACCCTCGATCACCGTCGAGAAGATCTCACTTGCTTCCGGCGGAGCCTCGAGGTCGACGCCCTTGATCACCGCCTGCTCCTGGTCACCACCAGCATCGATCAGTACCGGCGCGTAGATGGTCGCTGCTGCGGCACGAATACCCGGAACTTCACGCATCCGCGTCGTCAGATTCTGGTAGTCATCGATCTCGCTGTTGTCGTCGTGGAGCAGATTGAGGTGCGCAGTACCCTGGAGAATTCGTTCCTGCAGTCCGCTGCGAAACCCGGTCACCATCGCCTGCGCGACAATCAGGGCCGCGACGCCGAGCGCCAGACCGGCTACCGCAATCCCGGTAATTACCGAGACGGCCGTCTGCCGCCGCCGCGCCCGCAGGTACCGCAAGGCGATGAAGAACTCATATCCCACGCTGCTCTCCGGTTCTCTGAAGGATGGGGGAACTCTCTCAGCCTTTCGTCTCCGGCCGCATGTGCGGAAAGAGGATGACGTCGCGTATCGAGTGCTGATTGGTGAGGAGCATTACGAGCCGGTCGATGCCTATTCCTTCGCCAGCCGTTGGAGGCATCCCGTGCGAGAGGGCCCTGATGTAGTCTTCGTCCATAACCATGGCCTCCTCGTCGCCCCGGTCACGCTGACCCGCCTGCTCCTCAAACCGCCGCTTCTGCTCGAGTGGATCGTTCAGCTCAGAGAAGGCGTTTGCAACTTCCATGTTGGCAATGTAGAGCTCGAAGCGGTCGACAAATCGGGGATCATCGGCCTTCTGCTTTGAGAGCGGCGAGAGATCCGTCGGGAACTCAGTAATGAAAGTCGGATGGATGAGGTGCGGTTCGACCAGCTTCTCAAAGATCTCTCCAAGAAGCTGGCCGTTGTTCAGTCGCGGATCGAAGGAGAGGTCGATCGATGCCGCCGCCTCCTCGAGTTGTGCCCGCTCCATCAGACCTTCGAGCGTCGGGCGTGTCGCATCGTCTGGCCAGTGAGCCAGCACCGCCTCACGCATCGTCATCCGTCGCCAGTGGTCGAAGTCGATGACATGTTCCTTGAAGACGACTCTCCGCGTTCCGCAGACTTTGTCGACCAGTCCGGTCATGAGCTCCTGGGTCAGATCGATCAGGTCATCGTAGTCGGAGTAGGCCTGATACCACTCGAGCATTGTAAATTCGGGGTTGTGCTTGTATGAGATTCCCTCATTCCGGAAATTCCGGTTGATCTCATAGACCTTGTCAAACCCGCCAACCACCAGCCGCTTCAGGTAGAGCTCCGGAGCAATCCGTGCATAGAGCGTGATGTCGAGGGCATGGTGGTGGGTCACAAATGGCCGTGCCGCCGCTCCCGTTGCCAGTGGCGAGAGCATCGGCGTCTCGACCTCGATGTAACCACGCGAATCGAAGAAATGGCGAATCTCGCGGATGATGGTCGCCCGGCGTTCAAAGACCTCACGGGTCGTCAACTGCTCTGGCTCACGCTCACCAACCGCCCCCGCCGCGATCAGATCGACATAACGACGCCGGTAACGGATCTCCTTGTCCTGCACTCCGTGGTACTTGTCCGGCATCGGCAGAAGCGCCTTCGTCAGAAAACTGAGTCGCGTCACATGCAGCGATAACTCCCCGGTTTTGGTGATGAAGAGATAGCCCTCAGCTCCAACCCAGTCGCCCAGATCGAGTCGCTGGTAGAGTGACCATCCGTCCTCTCCAAGGTCGTTTCTCCGCATGTAGACCTGAAGCGCACCGCGCCCATCCGAAAGATGTGCAAAACCTGCCTTGCCCATCGTCCGCATCGTCATTATTCGACCGGCGAGGCGGATCACCCCACCCTCGGCCTCCTTCAGAATCTGATTGACCGATTCCAGTTCCGCCTCTTCCTTCCTTCCGGCGTGCATATGGTAAAGACTGACAACCTCCGAGATCGTCCGGGTCTGGTCGAACCGGTGGGGGTAGGCGGCGTGGCCCAACTCCACGATCTCTTCCAGGTTGCGGCGACGCTGCTGAATCTGGTCATTATCCTGGTCTGACAATCGTTCTCTCCTGTCTTAAGCCGTAATGGTCTGCTCCGCTCGTATCGATCTGCGATTATAGGAATCGCCGTGAAAGCCTGTCAATTTAAGAGCAAGTTTTCGGGAACAACTCGATGTGCGGGATCGTACCATATGCCGACGTAGGTTGTAGTCACTTTTATGAACAGGCTTTGTCGGTCAAAAGGCCTGTACTGACCGGTCACGGGGATACCCTCAACGGGATATCCTCAGGGGGGATATCCATGGCTCGCATCATTGGCTTCATCGTTCTTGGCATAATTGCCGTTATCATTCTTTCAACAGCCATCTCCATCGCCCTGTCGATTTTCGGGATGGTCCTCTCACTGATCAAGATCCTCATCAAGCTGGCGATCTTTGGCGCGATCATCTGGTTTGCCTGGCAGGTCTATGAGCGAGTCAAGAGACAGTCCTGAACAGATCGAGGCGGTACCGGAGAGGTTGTCGACATAGATCAACCTCTCCTGACGAGTTGAACCAGCTCACTGAATCGATCGAAGAGCAGATCGGCACCAGCCTCGCACAGCTCGTCGCGTCCACGGAATCCGCCGGTGAACCCGCAGGTCGTCATGCCCGCATTGTGACCGGCAGCAATATCGATCCTTGAATCCCCGATCATCAGGGACCGCCCCGGATCGACTCCGCAGATTCGCGCGGCCTCGAGGAGCATCATTGGAGATGGCTTTCGTTCCGGCATACTGTCACCACCCAGCACTACGCTGAAGAGGTGGCGCAGCCCCAACCGCTCGAGCATCGTCACCGCGAAATCGACCGGCTTGTTGGTGATAATCGCCATGGGGGCATCGGCCAGTTCCGCCAGCGTCTCCCTGACCTCCGGATAGAGGGTCGTCCGGTCGAGGAGATGTTCACCATAGTGGCGCAAAAATATCCCAAGTGCACGGTCGATCTCCGTGCCGGTCGGTTCGCCGCGACTGGCTCCACAGAGGCTTCGCTCGACCAGCAGCCGCGCCCCCTCACCGACAAAACCGAGCACCTGCCGCTCACTCAAAGTTCTCTCGCCAAGCTCAGCCAGCATCAGATTGACCGCCAGCGCCAGGTCGGCCCTTGAATCGACCAGCGTTCCGTCAAGATCGAAGAGCAGACACTCAAAAAATCTCCCGCCTTTTGCGCTACGCTCAAAGTTTGTCATTCAGTTTGTCACGCTCCGGAAAGATCTGTTATTAAATAATTTCAATTTAAGAAGCATTTCTGTTATCAAAACAGGTCTGAAGAACACCGAGCCGAGAGCATACCGAAAGACAGGAGATTATGGAACCGACCGCCAACGCCCCCCGCTTCACCAACCGCCTGATTCAAGAGACAAGCCCTTATCTGCTGCAGCATGCGCACAATCCGGTCGACTGGTATCCGTGGGGCGAGGAGGCACTCAACCTGGCCCGGACCGAGGATCGGCCGATCCTGCTCAGCATCGGCTATTCGGCCTGCCACTGGTGCCATGTCATGGAGCATGAATCGTTCGAGAATGTGCCGATCGCCCGCCTCATGAACGAGAATTACATCTGCATCAAGGTCGATCGTGAGGAGCGGCCGGATCTGGATGGAATCTACATGAATGCCGTCCAGATGATGACCGGACACGGCGGCTGGCCGATGACTGTCTTTTTGACGCCCGATGGACGCCCCTTCTACGGAGGCACCTACTTTCCGCCCGTCGACCGGCAGGGGATGCCGGGCTTTCCGCGTCTTTTGATTGCCCTTGCCGAGGCCTGGCGGGAGCGGCGGGACGAGATCGAGAAGAATGCGGGTAGTCTGCTCGCCGAATTGGGCAAAGTCGATCGCTTTCGTGGAGCGGATGCCGAACTCGACCCGGCATTTCTCGATCAGAGTGTGACCCGTCTTCTCCAGTCGCTCGACCGTGATCAGGGCGGATTCGGAAACCGCCCCAAATTTCCCCCATCGATGTCTCTGACCTTTCTCCTGCGCCGTTATCAGCGTACCGGCGACAAGGCGATACTCAACGCCGTGGAACTGACCTTGAAGAAGATGGCTGCAGGCGGGATCTATGATCAGCTTGGCGGAGGTTTCCATCGCTATTCGGTCGACGATCGCTGGCTCGTTCCGCACTTCGAGAAGATGCTCTATGACAATGCGCTCCTCTCACGGATCTATCTCGATGCGTGGCTGCTGACCCGCCAGCCGCTCTACCGCCGGATCGTTGAAGAGACGCTCGATTATGTCAGTCGCGAGATGACCGACATCTCGGGAGGCTTCTATTCGACCCAGGATGCCGACAGTGAGGGGGTCGAGGGAAGATTCTTTGTCTGGCAACCTGAAGAGATCTGCCGGCTGCTGGGTGATGAGGAGGGGCGGATCTTCTGCGAATTTTACGATGTCACCACAGCGGGGAACTTTGAAGAGTCGAACATTCTCCATATCGAAGAGTCGCTCGACCATTTTGCCACACGTGAGAGGCTCGATCCGGAGCGATTGCGTGATATTCTCGACCGGGGGCGGCAGATTCTCTTCAAGGTGCGGGAGGAGCGCATCAAACCGGGCCGTGATGAGAAGATGCTCACTGCCTGGAACGGTCTCATGTTGAGGAGTTTTGCCGAGGCGGCGCGTGGACTCGAGCGGTCCGATTACCTTGAAGTGGCGATTCGCAATGCACGTTTCGTGCTGACCAGCCTGCGCCGGGATGGCCGCCTCCTCCGTACTCACAAGGATGGTGAGAGCCGTCTCAATGCCTATCTTGAGGATTATGCCAACCTGATCGACGGACTGCTTGCTCTGTACCACGCAACTTTCGATCCCCAATGGTTTGTCGAGGCGCGTCAGCTCGCGGACAAGATGATCGAACTTTTTCACGATGACGAGGATGGTGGTTTCTTCTTTACGAGCATCGACCACGAGAGATTGATCACGCGTTCCAAGGACTATTATGACAATGCAACCCCCAGTGGAAACTCAGTTGCCGCTGAGGTGCTGATCAGACTCGCGCAATACACCGGCGAGGAAAGCTACAGGCAGTGCGCGGAAAGGCTTCTCCGCCAGGTCGCGGCGGTGACTCCGCGCATGCCGACCGGTTTTGGCCATCTGCTTGGCGCGCTCGACCTTTTCCTGTCGCCGCTGCACGAGATCGCCGTGGTTGCCGACCCGGACTCTCCAGCCGGAAAGGAGATGCTTCGCACCATCTTTGGCCGATTCATGCCCACCAAGGTGGTGGCGCTTCTTCATCCTGCTGCGACCCCGGATCCATCAATTCGACTCCTCGCCGATCGTCAGCCGGTGAATGGGCTGCCGACCGTCTGGGTCTGCCGGAATTTCCACTGTGAAATGCCGGTAAACAGCCCGCAGGCGCTCGAAGATCGGCTCAATGGCTGATCTCCCGGCCCACTCTCCTGCCAGCTGGGCCCCTCCCAAGACTCCCGGTCTTGCCGGGAGTCTATTTTGCCATTCGACAAGTTGAAAATTGCTGGGTATAATTCGCAATCTTAATATGGAATTGCAAAAGTCAAGTCACCATCGGTGGGCCCAACTGGTTCCCACCCGGTCAAGGAGCTTCACCGCGTGAACAGAATTCTCAAGTTTTCCCTTATCCTGGCAATCATTATTACGGCAAGTCTGTTTTTTTGGCGTTCTCCAGGAATGCAGGCGCAGCAGGCGGCGACAGAGGATGTGACGATCCTTCCTCTTCCAGTCCCGGAAAATGTCATCGGCACCTACATTCGCGGGGCGAGCAATGATGGCAAGCGGCTGGTGCTTGAGTCGATCAATGACTATAACGGGCGCAACATCGACAGTAATACGGAGATCTGGATCTACGAGGTCGACACCCGCCAGATGATCATGATCACCGACACGGCCTACATCCAGCAGAACACGACCAATGCTGACGGAACGACGACCGTCAAGACCCTTCTCAAGGTCGACAACTTTGTGCCGGCAATCAGCGGAGACGGGACGAAGATCGTCTTCATGTCGAATGCGGCGCTTGGTGGAACGACCAATGAGGATGGAAATTTTGAGATCTATGTTGCCGACATACCACGCGGACAGACGACGCCGACCTACAAGCGTATCACCAATACCGGCGCCAATTTTACAGATGAAGTATTGAAAGAGATTGCCAGTAATTACAGCCCGACGATCAGTGACGATGGGCGGACCATTGCTTTTCTCTCGACGCGTTTCTTCTTTAACGCAATCGATGGTGGACCGGCGGCCTTTACCGTCGTCAAAGAGGGGGCCAACAGCACCGAACCGGATGGCAATGCCGAGGTCTTGATCTATCAGGAGGGGACCCGCCAGTTCTCCCAGGTGACGGCGACCCGTGACATCGATGCGACTGCCAATTTTGCAGTGAAGGGATTCAATGCTGCGCCATACCTGAGCGGGAATGGCCGGGTGCTTGCCTTCCTCTCCGGCTTCAACTTTCCCGGTGCGACCGCCAACAAGAATACCGATTTCAATGGTGAGATCTTCATTCACAAGGTTGGCGATGCGGTCAACACCGTCACCCAGATCACCCAGACGAACGGCCGATCGGCCATCCCAATCAATGGTCCGGAGAATATTATCGGTGCGAGCACCCGCCCGCTCAATTTCGATGGGACCCGGATGGTCTTCGAATCGTCCGGAGATCTTACCGGTAAGAACGCTGATAAGACGCGTGAACTCTTCCTGGCCGATCTGAGCGGTGCGACACCCGGCTTTCAGCAACTTACCAATCAGGCAACGCCCGATCTGGTAAAGAGTGATTTTGCCTTCTTTCCAAGTCTCAATTCGGTCGGTTCTTATGTCGTCTTCTCTTCGACGCTCAATCTTGTTCCGGCAACGACGAGCAGTGTGACAGCCGACAACGGAGACGGAAGCCGTGAGGTCTTCCGCTACCATATTCCAACTGGCAAATTCAGTCAGTTGACCTTCACGCCGGTCTCGGAGCAGTATCTGGACCAGCGGGAGAACCGGACCAATCCATTCATCAATAATGCCGGAGATCTGGCCTCCTTCAGTTTTGAGTCCCGTTCGCTCCTCCCTTCCGGGCCGATCCTCTCCGACCTCTTTCAGGCGCAGATCAGACCGGTGACAGCCACGAACAGTGTAGCGGCCAAGATTGCCAATGCCGCAAGCTACGATGCGACCCAGGTTGCACGCGGATCACTGGTCGCACTCTTTGGAACGCAGCTCTCGACCGTCACCGCTTCGGCAGCGACTGCCCAGCTTCCATACGAGTTTAATGGAGTGACCGTCAAGGTTGCCGGCATCGCCGCGCAGTTGATCTATGTCTCCCCAGCCCAGATCAACCTCGTTCTTCCGCTCAATCTCGCCCCGGCTGAATCGGTCGACTTCTCCATCAACAATAACGGGGTCATTTCGACCGGCAAGGTAAAGATTGTCGACGTCGCACCGGGTGTCTTTACCATCAGTGGCGATGGAAAGGGCAAGGCTGCGGCACAGTGCGGAAAGCTGTCACCCGACGGACTAACCTTCCCTCTTTCTGCCCCACCGTGTGATGTCGGAAATGCCTCGCAATACCATACGCTGGTCCTCTATTTGACCGGTGTTCGCAATGCCCAGGCCGTGACAGTCAAGATCGGTGACCAGACCCTTATTCCAAGCTATTCCGGGCCACAACCAGATTTTCCTGGTCTTGACCAGATAAACATCTCGCTCGTCACCGAGCTGGCAGAGAAGCTCGATCAGGAGATAACCGTCACGGCAACCAGGGTTGCCACGGTCGATAGCAACAAGTCGACGGTCTCGTTTACGCCGGCCGATCCATCGATCTCGACCTTCAATGCCGCGAGCTTTGATGGTGGAGTGGTCGCCATGGGCTCCCTGGCCATCGTCCAGGGAAGTAATCTGGCAGCGGCGACTGTCACGGCAACCGGCAGTGATCTCCCCTTCATTTTGGGTGGAGTGAGTGCGACGGTCGCCGGGAAGCCGGCCCGGATCAGCTCGGTCTCGAGCTCGTCGGTGACGATTCTAGTCCCGGATGCCCTCACTGAAGCCGATCTGGCTGAGGTGGTCATTGACAATGCCGGCAAGAAGTCACGCGGTCGGGTCAAGATCCTCAAGGCATCGGCGGGACTCTTTACGAAGACCAATGATGGCAGTGGTGTGGCAGTGGCCAGGTGTGGCGTGCTCAATGCTGATGGTACCGTCACCTACACCGATCCGCCTTGTGCGGTTGGAACCGAGGCGGCACCAAAGCAGTTGCGGTTGTTTGGAACCGGCTGGAGGTTTGCCGACTCGGTAACGGTGAAGATCGGTGACAGTGATGTGACGACCATCGCCGCCGGGGCGCTCGCCGGGGCTCCCGGAAATGATTTCATCGATGTGCGGCTGGTTCCGGCTCTGCTGGGCAAGACTGATCTTGACATCATCGTCACGACCAAGGTGGCTGACGCCTCCCGGACGAGTCGAACCGGGGTCAAGGTCTCATTTACCAGCAGCAATTGATGACCGGATCGTTGGAACCGGTGGGAGGAGACTCCTGCCGGTTCTACTCTGTCACGACCTGGCTCTTCTGACTGAATGGAGCCCATCTCCGGGCAAATATGGCCGGATTGTTCGAACTGAAATAGGTTATCCCAGGTATTTCAAGCGCAGCAGCAAGGTGCTGGCCGGATGAATCGTATCCGACGTACCGGTCGCTCGCCGCAATCAGTCCTGCCAGTGATCCGATCCCTCCGCGCCAGGTCAGAATTCCGTGCTTGCTTGTGGCCGGTCTGTTCAATGACGGCAGTTGATCCTCATCCGCCGTAAGGATCGGCAGACCCGATCGCCGCCACGGAGCAATGGCTGCTTCAACCTGTCGCTCTTCATCCGGAGTGAATCCCCGGTCGAGAATTACCCAGCCTTCACGGCAGAGTCGACCCAGAAGGTCGATCTCAAAGCTCTCTCCCCGCCGCTTCTCCTCATTTCCCCCCACGCCGAGGCTGACGGTGACGATCTGCTCCGCCCCCATCTTGCGCAGACGATCGGCAATCGATCGGCCCAGATGGATGAATCTCGCTGGTGGAGCGATGAATGATCGTGTTGAATCCGTAATTCCACTATCCGCTGTCCAGGCTGCTGCGAGTTCTCCCAGCGATGAGCAATCTGGTGCCGTAAAGATACGGCTCGGGAAGAATCTGTAACCGCGAGACTCTACCGCAGGTGGGAGCACTGGAAGAAGACCAAGCTGGGTCAACCGCGAGTCAGGATCGATCACCAGGTACTCCCCCTCGTCGAGACCGGAGATCTCGGTCTCAACCGCAGTGACGACCGACCGCCAGCTCAGGAGACGGTCGAAGAGCGTCCCGCCCCGCCGGTATTCAACCTCGCGGATACGGATCTGCGGGTCACCTCCATAAAGTTCGACCAGTTTTCCCGGACCTACCAGAACCATCTCCACCCGGTCAGGATCGGGAAGTGCGCGGCGTAGCCCGTCCATCAGAACGCTGGTCACCGCGATGTCTGCTCCAATCGTCACTCGCGAGAGCCATATGACCCGTCGCAGCCGAAACCGATCGAATTGATCGTAATTCATCACTTTCGGTAACTGCTCGAAACGTCTCAACAGCGATGGTCGGTCTGGCAGCTCATACCGGTGGAGCCACTGGTCAAGTTCGCTACCCGCTTGATGGTGACGGCACGAATCGATGATCTGTGCAAAGATTTCGTTGTAATAGAAGGCCGCTTGTGGGGTAAAAGAGTCGTTGAGCCATTCGATCAACCCGGGAAAGATCGCCGTCAGACCGCTCCGCGCAATGGCCTCGTCGCTCTCCGTGGCCATCAAGATCAGTTCATCGAGCGCCGACACCGGAATCTCTGCCCCGGCGGCTATCGATTCCCGGATCCTCTGTAATGCTGCTGTCGCCGTCTCGACCATCGCAATCCTCTCCTTTTGACCGAATATATCCCAGGCTGCCGGCCGATGTCACATCGAATCTTGACACCCTTATAACCCATTGCTAGACTGTCCAGTCGTTTATGCAATGGCTCTCATCCTGTGCGTCGTGTCTTGCAATCTGAAGCGATAGCGCGGATTCTGACAGACTTCGGTTCGATGGTCGTCCCGAGCCAAGCTGGCAGCCTGTATTATCCACACGGTGCTATTTGGCTGTCATTTATATACTTATTTGCTGTCGTAAAAACTATTGGCTGTTATAAATACATGAATTGAGATGAGGGGGCGGCTTGCCTCAACCCGCGGATTGCCGGCCTTCTTCTCATAATGAACAGATCCATACCCTGATCACGAAAAGACTGGAAGGAGCTCGTATGCCCGTATTTAATGGAATTCCCACACCCACGGACGGTCAGCAAATCACCGTTCAGGGTGGCAAACTCAATGTACCCGACAACCCGGTGATTCCATTCATCGAAGGGGATGGAACAGGTGTCGATATCTGGGCGGCCTCGGTCCGTGTCTTTGATGCGGCGGTGGCCAAGGCCTATGGCGGACAGCGAAAGATTGTCTGGTACGAGATCTTCGCCGGTGAGAAGGCCTTCAAGCAGTTCAACGAGTGGCTTCCGAAGGGAACCCTCGAGGCGATTCAGCATTTTGTCGTGGCGATCAAGGGCCCCCTGACCACCCCGGTTGGTGGAGGCATCCGCTCGCTCAACGTAGCGCTTCGCCAGGAGCTCGACCTCTATGCCTGTGTCCGCCCGGTCCGTTACTTCGATGGCGTTCCCTCGCCCGTTCGCAATCCGGAGAAGCTCGATGTCGTCATCTTCCGTGAGAACACCGAGGACGTATACTCGGGAATCGAGTTTCAGGAAGGGTCTGACCGCGCAAAGAAGCTCATCGACTTCCTCAGCGACTGGGGCTACAGCATCAATGCCGACTCGGGTATCGGAATCAAGCCGATCTCGATTACCGGCACCAGGAATCTTGTCCGCCGGGCGATTCAGTATGCCATCGACCATCAGAAGACGGTCGTGACCCTCGTCCACAAGGGCAACATCATGAAGTATACCGAGGGTGCCTTCCGTGACTGGGGCTATCAGTTGGCGAAGGAGGAGTTCCGCGAGCAGATCGTAACGGAGGATGAGCTCTGGAAGGATCACCAGGGCAAACTGCCGGCTGGCAAGATTCTGATCAATGACCGTATTGCCGATGCGATGTTCCAGCAGGTAATTCTTCGTCCCGATGAGTACCAGGTTATCGCCACTCCGAATCTCAATGGCGACTACCTCTCCGATGCCTGTGCGGCCCAGGTTGGCGGACTCGGTATGGCCCCAGGCGCCAATATCGGTGACAATGCGGCCGTCTTCGAGGCCACTCACGGCACGGCGCCAAAGTATGCCGGCCTTGACGTCATCAACCCTTCATCAGTCATCCTCTCCGGCGTCATGATGTTCGAGCATCTGGGCTGGGTTGAAGCGCGTGACCTGATTATCAATGGCATCATCAGAACCATCGCCCAGAAGAGGGTTACTTATGACCTCGAGCGGCAGATGGATGGGGCAACCAAGCTGAAGACAAGCGAATTTGCCAGTGCCATCATCGAGAATATGTAATAAAACGACAGTCTGGAGAATGAGAAATGGCTCGTAAAAAGATAACAGTAGTTGGAGCGGGAAATGTGGGGGCGACGGCTGCCCATTGGCTCGTTTCGAAGGAGTTGGGTGATGTCGTTCTCGTCGACATTCTCGAGGGAATGCCCCAGGGCAAGGCGCTCGACCTGGCTCAGGCAGGTCCAATCGAAGGGTATGACAGCGTCCTCGTCGGCGCCAACGACTATAAGGCGACCGCCAACTCCGACGTGGTAGTCATCACTTCCGGTATTGCCCGCAAACCTGGAATGAGTCGTGACGATCTGCTCAATACCAATGCCGGTATCGTCGGCAGCGTTACGGAGCAGATCGCCCGGACTTCGCCGAATGCGATCATCATCGTCGTCTCCAACCCGCTCGATGCCATGACCCAGGTCGCCTTCAAGCGATCCGGATTCCCGAAGAATCGGGTCATCGGCATGGCCGGTGTCCTCGACTCAGCCCGGATGCGCTGCTTTCTTGCCGAGGCGCTCAACGTGTCGGTCGAGAATGTGACCGCCTTTGTGCTGGGCGGTCATGGTGACACCATGGTTCCATTGCCGCGTTATTCAACCTGTGCCGGAATCCCGGTGACCGAGCTTCTTCCAAAAGATCAGCTCGAGGCGATCGTCAAGCGCACCGCCAGTGGCGGCGCCGAGATTGTCAATCTTCTCAAGACCGGATCGGCCTATTATGCCCCCTCGGCGGCCGCAGTTGAGATGGTCGAGGCCATCATCAAGGATAAGAAGAAGATTCTTCCTTGTGCCGTCTATCTCGAGGGTGAGTATGGAATAAACGGACTCTTTGTCGGGGTGCCGGTCAAGCTTGGCGCAAGTGGTGTCGAGGAGATCATCCAGATCAATCTCACGACCGAGGAGCGGGCCGCGCTGCACAAATCTGCTGCGGCCGTGCAGGAGCTGGTCGATATCCTCAAGCTCTGATCGATCGGTTTTCAATGGTTTATTGAAGCCGCTCTGAAAATATGGTACTTTCCGAGAAGACTGCCGCATTGTCGATCCGTATGGACGAGACTGCGGCAGTCCTGTTATTGATGGCGATGCTTGCTGACCGTTCGATTCTCTGAGCGGCCGCAGATTTTCCATCGATTTGTCAAAAGCCATAAAGCCATTGAGCGTAAATCTGACAGGTCCGGGATCGGTGATCACTGGTACCCGCTCTGGCGAGAGGGAAGTGGAGGAGACTTGTGGCTGAGGAAAAGGAATTATCGGGCAAGGACAAGATCCTGAACGAATTGAAGCAGCTCGAGTACGAGTTCACGATCGAACTGCCCCGGGCGTTGCGGACAGCCGCCGCACTCGGGGATCTTTCGGAGAATTCCGAGTACAAGTATGCCCGTGAGCGGCAGGACTATGTGCGTGCACGCATTCGCCAGCTCCAGCAGCAACTGGCGAAGCTCTCGAGCATCGATCTGAGCAAGCTGCCGCGGGATCGGGCCTCCTACGGTTCGACCCTCATCCTGCGGGACATCGATCGCGGTGCCGAGATCACCTACCGGCTTGTCACGCCGGAGGAGGCCGATTACGAGAAGGGTCTGATCTCGACCTCATCTCCAATCGGCAAGAGTCTCCTCAACAAGGAGGAGGGTGATGAGGTGACCGTTCAGACTCCCAATGGAGCCCGGAAATTTGAGATCATCAAGCTGATGACGATTCATGATGAAGAGTAGCGTGAGAGTAGCTTGGCCCAGGCGGCTGGCGAGTCGATGACTCGCAAGTAGACTTGTCGTAGGGCAGGGTGTTACTATCAGCGACTGAAAAAACAATGGCAAGGTTGGCCTTCAGCGGGCGATAACAGGCCAGCAGGCGATAACAGTAATGAACAGAGACAATCAAGTCCAGGATGGCGGAGTTGAACGTGGCATCACACCATCGGGTCGTCTTCTGATGACTCTGTCTCTCGCGCTGCTTTTTGGTTTGAGTGGCCTGGTCGTCTTCTATTTCTCGTTGCGCGGGCGCACGGTCAGGGTTCCAGATATTGTCTCGATGAAGGAGTCTGTTGCCCAGGATGAGCTGGAAGGAAGTGGGCTGATAATGCAGGTGCGAGGGCGAGCCCCACACCAGAAGATACCATTCGGATGTGTTGCCGATCAGTCACCGGCCGCTGGAACAGAGGTGAAGACCGGACAACTGGTTCGGGTGACGTTGAGTACAGGTGCTCCGGCACCGGAACCAGGGCGAAACTGAATACGTCCGTCCCATCGAGCTGTGCACCGAGAATTCCTCATTGGGTGTCATCTCGCTTGGCCGGGAGTGTTCTCAACAGCTTATTTCCAGTTCGAAAGATGTTCTCAAAAATTTGAGGTGATGAGTGATGCAAGGCGACAAGCCTCCACCGGCGGATCGTTCAGCCGAAGCTAGAAGATAAGTCACCGAGGAGTATTCCCAAACATATGATCCAAAGAAGTTCGCTAACTCTGTCTGACCGAGGACGTCTTGCTCTTCGACACTTGCTGCCTTTGCTGCTGCTGGGAGCAGGTCTGCTGCTGACGGCCTGTGGGGGCAAGAACAAGGTTGCCAATGAGAACAGCAACGTACCCGGGCGTGACAAGGAGCTTTATGAGCAGGCGTCCCAGAAGGCGCGCAAGGGGCGCTTCGATGAGGCGCGGCTTCTCTACAATGTGGTCATCACCACCTATGCCGACAGTGAGTACCTGCCGCTGGCCAAACTGGCGATCGCCGATTCATTCTATCTCGAGGGTGGGACAAGCAACCTTGAGCAGGCGATCGGTGGTTACAAGGATTTTGCCCAGTACTTTCCGACCCATCCGAAGGTCTGCGATGTCAAGCACAAGATCGCACACGCGCTGATGCGCCAGATGGGAGCTTACAATCGCGATGCCAGCAAGGCCAAGCAGGCTGAATTCCAGTTGAAGACGGCTCTCCAGAGCTGTCAGACCGCGCAGGCCAGACCCTCGATCGAGAGGGACCTGAAGGATGTCCAGCAGGTTCTTGGACTGCATGAACTGGATGTGGCCCGGTTCTATATCAATACCAGGCAAGCCTACAAGGCCGGTGAGAGCCGTCTTCGCGATATCATCACCCAGTATCCCTTCTTTAGCTACTATGACGAGTCGCTCTATCTGCTTGGTGTGTCACTGATTGAGCAGGAGCAGCCGGAAGAGGCTGCCGAATACTTCACCAAACTGGTTCGTGACTTTCCGAACAGCGAGTTCTCCAAGCCGGGACGGGACTATCTGGAGAAGCTCGGGAAGGCCCTCCCGACGCCAGCCAATAATGATCCGGCCCCGGTTCGGCCGAGTTTCGTCGGCAAGTTCAGTCTGATTCTTGGAAACAACGGACTGGATATCTCGAAGGATGGCGTTCTGCTCAGTCGGAGTGGCGAAGAGAAGGATGACAAGGATGCCAAAGCACGACCATCCGATGTCAACAGTTCGACCGGCACCCGTGCGGTCCGTGCGAGCACAAAGGTAAACCTCGAGACGCCACCGCTGGCTGCTGAAGAGGCTACCCCGCCGGCGGCAAAGTCTGCCGACCAGTCAGAGAAGCCGGACGAGAAGGGACGGAAGAAGGAGAATGCCAAGAAGAAGGGTGATCAGTAAGCAGCGGGTCCGTTCATATCGACTCTTTACCCAGGAAGTTTGCCAGACGCACTTCCGGTCCGCGCCGTTGAGCATTCACGCGGAGTGAGACCATTGACCAGGTGAACATTGCCAGGAACCGGATCCTGTTGCGACAAGTCGCACGTGCCATCTCCTTTCTCTTCCTGCAAATTTTACGATTGAGATGTCGGGTTGAATCGCTACCGCGTCAGGGAGGACCAGGTGGGCAACAAAATATTACTGATTGATGACAGTGTCACCGTACAGAAGATCATCACCCTCACCTTCTCGGACGAGGGAGTCGACGTAGTCACGGTCGACAGCGGAGAGAAGGCGATCACGCTGCTCCAGTATCTGCGTCCGGCGCTGGTCATGGCGGATGTCTCGATACCGGGCAAGAACGGTTACGACATCTGTTCCCATATCAAGAACAGTCCTGAGTTGAAGAATATTCCGGTAGTTCTCCTGGTGCCTGGAATTGAGACATTTGACGCTGATCGGGCGCGGAGAGTCGGTGCGGATCACCATCTTACCAAGCCATTCCAGTCGATTCGTTCCCTGATCACGACAGTCAAGAGTCTCATCGATCCGAGGAGTTCCGGGTATCTTCGTGAAGATCCGTCGGCATCTGAGGTGCCAGGTGATAATGGCACAGGCAGACTTGCCCTGCCAGGGAAGACCCCATCGGCCGAGCCGACCAATTGGCCGCTCAGTCCCGCTCCGGTCGATTTCTTCCCGCCCCCTCTCGGGGCAGCCTCTCTGTCAGGCAATGCCGGTGCCGACCACGCCCGGAGTATCGATCAGATCGTCGAGCGTGTCATCTCCGGGGTTGCCAATCGGCTGGCCGGTGAGATCGCGGCGATGCGGAGCGAGATTGTCGAGGCTGTCACCGCTGAAATTGCGGCGCGACTCGATCAGCAGCGTACGACCCCGGTCGAGAAGAAGCCGGTTGCGCCATTGAATCCGACGGTCGCTCAGCCGGTCGTGCCTGTCGCGGCCCCCAACCCGACTCCACTGCGCCGGGCGGGAAACTATGACGATCCTGATCAACTGCTTGAGCTGGACGAGTTCTGAGCCATTGAGCGATGACTGCTCAACGGGCTCCATCGAGCCGAGCTCCCCGGATGGGGAGTCGCTCTGATCAGATCGGCTGATCGCCCGGGGGGATCGTAATTATCATCCGGAGAGTCTATTCAATCATATCCATAGTTTTTTGACGGGCAGAAGATCGATACTCGCGGTCATCCACAACAGAAGTCACCCCCGCAGAAACAACATCCAAAACACCTGGCATACGTGGCATACAAGGCACATATGGAAATCCCAAAAGCATACGATCCAAAGCAGGCTGAGTCGAGATGGTATCCCCTCTGGGAGAGCCGTGGATACTTCACCCCCGAGTTTGAGGGTGGAAGGGAAGCGAAGGCCCCGGTCTTTTCAATGGTCATCCCACCACCCAACGTGACCGGCTACCTTCACATGGGCCACGCCCTCAACCATACGCTTCAGGATGTTCTCGCCAGGTGGCGCCGCATGAGAGGCGACCGGGTGCTCTGGTTACCGGGAACCGACCATGCCGGCATCGCGACCCAGATGGTCGTCGAACGGCAATTGGCGGCCGAGGGAGTCTATCGGCAGGATCTGGGACGGGAGAAGTTTGTCGAGCGCATCTGGCAGTGGAAAGAGCACTCCGGCGGTACGATCCAGAAGCAGATGCGCATGCTCGGTGAGTCGGTCGACTGGACGCGCGAGCGCTTCACCATGGACGAGGGGCTCTCGAATGCGGTCAGGGAGGTCTTTGTGCGGCTCTACGATGAGGGCCTGATCTACCGCGGCGAGTACATGGTCAACTGGTCACCCGGACTCAATACGGCAATCTCCGATCTCGAGGTCGAGATGAAGCCGGTGAAGGGAAAGCTCTACTATATTGCCTATCCGCTCGACCGGGCGATCGATGCTCCGGTCGATGGGCTCGCGGCAGCCTGGGCTGAGGCGGTCGAGGCAGAGAGTCGGACACCTGCGGGTGAGAGTCGCTCATTACCCGGGCTGTTGCGGACAGCCGGGGGAGATTTTATCGTGGTCGCGACGACACGCCCGGAGACCATGCTTGGTGATACGGCAATTGCACTCAACCCGGACGATGCGAAGCCTGGTGGCCGCTACAGCGGAGTGGCATCGCGGCAGGTCGTTCTGCCACTGGTCGGGCGTCAGCTCGGTTTCATCGAGGATGAACTGGTCGAAAAGAACTTTGGTACCGGTTTCGTGAAGGTCACCCCGGCGCATGATCCAAACGACTTTGCCATGGGCAGGCGCCATTCGCTCGAATTTATCCAGGTGATCGGCAAGGATGCCCGGATGACCGGAATCGTCCCCGAGAAGTATCGTGGTCTCGATCGCCAGGAGGCACGCCGGGCGGTAATCGAGGATCTTGATGCGCTTGGTCTGGTGCTGAAGATCGAGGACTATACCCACAATGTGGGCCACTGTCAGCGGAGCGGCAAGGTGGTCGAGCCACTTGTCTCGACCCAGTGGTTTCTGCGGATGAAGGAGCTCGCCGAGCCGGCGATTGCGGCGGTTCGTGATGGACGAACGACATTTGTTCCTGAACATACGTCAAAGATCTACTTCAACTGGCTCGAGAATATTCAGGACTGGTGCGTTTCACGCCAGCTCTGGTGGGGGCACCGCATTCCTGCCTGGTACACACCAACGGGTGAGATCGTGGTTGCCCGCGATGAGGCCGAGGCGCGACAACGAATCGCCGCGCAGGGGGGCGATCCCGGGATCCCGCTGACTGAGGAGTCGGACGTTCTCGACACCTGGTTCTCTTCACAGCTCTGGCCATTCTCGACTCTTGGCTGGCCCGATCAGACAAACGATCTGGCCAACTTCTATCCGACCTCCGTTCTCGTCACGGCCTTCGACATCATCTTCTTCTGGGTCGCACGGATGATGATGATGGGGCTCAAGTTCATGGGAGATGTACCATTCCGGACCGTCTATATCACCGCCATCGTTCTCGATCCGGAAGGACAGAAGATGTCGAAGACGAAGGGGAATGTCGTCGATCCGCTCGATATGTTCGAGAAGTATGGAACGGATGCGGTCCGTTTCATGCTCACCAATGCATCGATTGCCGGACAGAACCTCTCGATGCAGGAGTCGAAGCTCGATACGGCGCGCAATTTCACCAACAAGATCTGGAATGCCTCGCGATTCGTCCTGCTCAATTGCGAAGAGATATTGCAGGGTAACGAGCCGCTCGAGTGGGAGACGACCCTCTCTGAGCCGGAGCTGGCAGATCGATGGATCATGAGTCGCCTCAACCGGGTGGCCGGTGAGGTCGAGTCAGCCCTCACCGGGTTTCGTTTTCACGAGGTAGCTGGCATTCTCTATCACTTTTTCTGGGACGACTTTTGTGACTGGTACATCGAACTCTCCAAACCATTTGTGACCGAGAAGGACCCGACACCCCGCGGGCAGGCTGTCAGAAGGCGCATCATCCATCTGCTCGAGAAGAGTCTTCGCCTGCTCCATCCAATCATGCCATTCATTACCGAGGATCTGTGGCAGCGTCTGCCACACCTCGGGGACTCGATCTGCCTGACCAGCTTCGTCACCTGCGATAATTCAATGATCGATGAAAGGGCTGAACGTGAAATGGGAATGGTGATTGAACTGATCACCAAGCTTCGCAACATACGTTCCACCTTCAATCTGAGTCCGACAGTGCCACTCCGGCTGCGCATCGCCCCGGCATCGGCGCCGGCCCGCGAACTCCTTCTCTCCTCCGATTCACACATCAGACGACTGGCAAGGATGGAGGAGATCGAACTGGTCGAGACGCTTGGTCAGACCAGACAGGCGGCCCGGGCCGTCGTCGCCGCTGGTGAGATGGCCGTGTCTCTTGAAGGCCTGATCGATTTTGAGAAGGAGCGGGAGCGACTCCAGAAGGAACTGGCCCGGATGGAAGCCGAACAGGCCGGTCTCGACAAGCGTCTTGCCAACCCGGACTTTGTCTCCCGCGCCGCTGCCGAAGTTGTGGCCAGCTCCCGCGAAAGGTCGGCTGAGCTGACCGATCAGATCACCCGACTCCGGGCCATGGTGGAAGCTCTCTGATGAAGATGATCAACCCACTCGATCTCGACCTGGTCTATGACTGTGTTGCCAGCGCACTTGATGAAGATCTCGGGCGGGGTGATATCACGACCCGCGCCGTCGTCAGACCAGGCAGCAAGGCCCGTGGTAGCTTTATGGCCAAACAGGATCTCGTTCTGGCCGGTCTCGAAGTGGCCGATGCGGCCTTCACCTCGTTCGATCCCTACCTGCAGATTGAATCGATGGCTGGCGATGGTGAAGAGATCCCCGCCGGACGCATCTTTGCACGGATTACCGGTGATGCCCAGACCCTCCTGGCGGCCGAGAGGGTCGCGCTCAACTTTCTGCAACGACTCTCCGGCATTGCGACCCTCACCCGCCGCTATGTCGACGCCGTCGCCGGTACCGGATCAAGAATCGTCGATACCCGCAAGACTACACCAGGCCTGCGCATGCTCGAAAAGTATGCCGTAACGGTCGGAGGGGCGACCAACCATCGCCTCGGTCTTGACGATGGAGTACTTATCAAGGACAACCATCTCGCCATGGCTGGCGGCGTCCTCGAGGCTGTCCAACGCGCCCGTCAGTCATGTGGCCACCTCCATAAGATCGAGGTGGAGGTCGCGACCATTGAACAGGTCCGGGAGGCGCTCACTGCCCAGGCCGATATTCTTCTTCTTGACAATATGACACCGGAGACCGTTCGTGAAGCAGTCGCCATTGTTCGCGCCCACCCAAATGGCGAGTCGACCATCACTGAAGCCTCCGGGGGGATCACTCTCGACAATGTTCGCCATTATGCCGCTGCCGGCGCTGACCTCATCTCCATCGGTGCACTTACCCATTCCGCCCCCGCCGTCGATATCAGCTTCAAGATCCGGCACGCCTGATCCCCCCGTCTCCTTCATCCACCACTGCCATCAAAGAATCTGCCGGCTCGCCTTGGCCCGGTATGCCCCTCATCTGTCCGAACGGATCCCCCCTCTTGATGGAATGTGTACATTTCGGGAGAGGGTGGCTACCTGTAAGCATATATATAGTTTTAGAGGGGGATTGTGGCATAGGTGAATGTGGCAGTCGGATGTTGAATGGAGTGGGAGAATGGCATTAAGTCACCTGGAATCAATATATTAGACGTTGTGATTAAGGGTTTTTGATTTTGTTCCAAGTTTTTTGAATTGACCGTGGATGGAGATGCTTGTATAAAGACGGTGCAGTCCGAGTTACTTACCCGTCAGGCATCCCAAGGTAGCTCAATCTTCTGCAAGTAATGAACCGGAATAGATCTGGTTATAACTCAGTTTGGGGTCTTTCAGATTAAGCGGTTCTCTTCTTTTCAGGCTAATTACCTGTCTGGATCAAGCACCAGTCAAATGAAGGTTTCAGCAAATTGAACAACTTGTGATCGATAAACGGTTCACTTCAATCAGGCGAAAAGGTGACTGTAATTCACTATGAGTCTGCAGGAAAACCAGTTTTTCTTGCGAGCTCTTATTGATGGTCAGCACCTGATCTCTACCAAAGGATATCCGATCATGAATCGGCGAGTTATCCAAAGGAGAAAATTACAAATGCGAACCTCACGCAAACTTACACATGTTCTTTTCGCGGTGTTCACCCTCGCGATCATGTCGATGGCCGCATTGGCCGCCGATCCGGGCACCTCGCTGCCGGCCTCTTCACAGGCCAGCGACCAGAAGCAGGGCTCGCTCCTGATCTTCAGCCACTATGATTCGGTCACGTCGAACGTGAGCGCGAATGACACCAGAATCAACATCACCAACACCCACGTTACCGCGTCGGTGGTGGTTCACTTCTTCTTCGTCTCCCAGTCCTGCAACATTGCAGACTTCAAGACCGAGCTGACCCAGAGCCAGACGTACTCCTTCCTCGTCTCGGATTTCGATCCGGACACCAAGGGCTACATCATGGCTGTTGCTGAGGCTGAGAACGGTCTCCCGATCGCGGCTAACTTCCTGATCGGTGACCTGTTCACCAAGTCCAGCACTGGACCGGTTTCGGCCAACCTGGGCGCGATTGCCTTTGCCGCTCTGTGGGATGGTACCAACAACGGTAACAACCCGAACGCAGAGGGCTTCTGGCCAATTCCTGGCGGCGACTCCACCACCCCGAGCGTGAGCATCACCTTCGGTACGGCTGGTAACTACAACGCGCTGCCGCGTACTCTCGCAGTTGACAACATCCCCAGCTATGCTGGTGGTGATCGTACCCTGCTGGTCCTCCTCACTCCTGCTATCAGTTTCATTACTGGTACTGGCGGCACGGGTGTTGGAACTCTGTTCGGTCTCCTCTATGACGATGCCGAGCAGTCACAGAGCTTCCAGATCTCAGCTGGAGCTTGCCAGTCGGCCACTGTTATCAGCGATAGCTACCCGCGTACCGCTCCTCGCTTCACGACCGTTGTTCCCGCCGGCAGAACTGGCTGGATGAAGGTCTACAAGACGACGGATCTCGGTATCCTCGGATCGGCCATCGTTTACAACATCGGTGGACGTGACGTCAACTTCCACGGTGGTCATAACCTGCACCACCTGACGTTGGCTGGTACGCAGACTGCCACCCTCCCTGTCTTCCCGTTTGAGCTCCAGACCAACTAGTGCTCAGACTGGACCATCAGTGAGTGGTTCAATCCAGGGGCCCGGAAGAAATTCCGGGCCCCTGCTTTCATTTCTGGATAAAGTGAGTTACCAGGACAGATTGATTTATCTGAATGGATTCAGCCATCAATCGTGAAATGATGATTGAAGAATCCGCAACCCATCTTCCGTCTTCCACCCAGGCCCACCTTCTGTAAAAGCAAAGAATCCTCATTCTCCAGCTTTAGCAGGCGTACCCCAAATCCGACAATGTGATGATTACTGATGCAGGTGATGCGCCGTGGTCCAATGCGTAATGCAGTATGGATGCCAAGGCTCATCAGTTGGCGCTGGATTGCCTCCTGGAAATTCTCGGGGGAGGTGTAACCTTTGATGGTGACGATTCGAGAGTAGAGAGCTGGTGATGGAAGGATGTCGTTGAAGACTGGTGGTGCGAGATCGATGAGGTGGCCGTCGAGTTCGAGTCTCTGGCCAGCCAATGGCAGAAAGAGGTCGAGAAATGGTTCAGGAATCCGGATCTTCAGGGTGGAGTGAGGAATGAGGGTAAGGTGCTGGTTGTCGACAGGGACTCCCTCAATCAGATCGATGGCAATGTTGGACAACTGATGAAGTCCGGGTGTCAGTCGGGAAAGGGCACCATAGAGTGCATAGCCGTGATCGATGCGGAGAGTTGAGCCGGAGAGCGGAAATCTGAGTTCAATGATCTTCATGACCGGGAAGGGAAGAGGTGGACTACGGTCTCGACGTGGAAGGTTTGGGGAAACATGTCAACGGCGGTAATCGAATGGGGATGGTAACCTGCGGTGCCAAGTGTCCGCAGGTCGCGGGCAAGAGTAGCCGGATCGCAGGAGACATAGGTGATCTGGCGAGGTGAGAGTGCCGTGATCCGGGCGCATACCTGCGGTCCGGCACCAGCGCGTGGGGGATCGAGCAGGAGGAGATCGGGGGACTCCCATCCACGGGTCTGATGTTTCAGCCAAGCCTCGACGGAGAGGGAATGGTAATGAACATTGTGAAGCCGGTTGCGAAGGGCATTATTCTTGCCGTGTGTTGCGGCGAGTCGGTTGCCTTCAACGGCACAGACCTCGGAAAATCGGCTCGCGAGTTGAAGGCTGAAGAGGCCTACGCCAGCGTAGAGATCGACGGCTTGTCTTCCGGAAGCCCCACCGATTGCCTCATTTACGAGTGACTCGACGAGGAGACGATTGCCCTGAAAGAAGGAGCGGACACCAAACTGGTAGTCGATACCCAGAATATGCTGATGGACAGTTCCGAGAGCATCGACACTCTCCATCTGGCTGTTCTCACCGGTTGCCGGAGTGGCAAGTGTCAGATCATCACCGACTGTCAGCAGGAGGCGGGTCGCCGCCGCCGGGAGGGTCGATGGTGAGCTGATGACTCTTTGCAGTTCATTTTCGGCATTGGGGTGAAGAATGGGGCAGGACTCGATCCGGTGCAGCTGGTGAGTTCCGGCTTCGTAGTAACCGAGAATGGGCAGATTATCACGGTGACGGCCAATCTTCAGTTCGGCACGGGTTCGATAGCCAAGGGGGGGGCCAGAGAGGACCGGGATCTCACCTTGCCAGTCAATTCCACCCAGTCGACGCAGGGATTCACGGACAAATGCCGCCTTTGCTTCGAGCTGGGTCGAATAGGCGAGGTGCTGCAACTGGCAGCCTCCACAGATGCCGAAATGCCGGCAGGGGGGAGTCTGGCGGTTCGGTGAAGGAATGATGATCTTATCGAGGATGGCACGGAGAGTTGTTCGTTCAATGCTGGTGATGCGCACCCGAACCCGGTCACCAGGAGCGGTGAAGGGGACAAAGATAGTGAAGTTGCCCAGTCTTGCCAGTCCATCACCGCCATAGACGATCTTCTCGATCGTTACTTCGTGATATTGACCGACGAGAATCGCAGCTGGATCCTTCGGGTGGTTGTCGTTTGTCTCCATATGCTTGTTCAGGGATTGAGGTAGAAGAGGCTCAGACGCGGGATCTGATACTGGCGCCGGAGTTCGCGAGCCAGGAAGTTGTCAAGGGTCTGGCGATAGATCTCGGGTTTCATGGTTTCGCGATAGGCCTTGAGTTGTTTCTTCCCCTCTTTCTCCCAGATGATCAGGGTTTCAGGTGGCGTTGCGTCGCGAAGCCCGGCAAGAATCGTCTGTTCGATCAGTGACAGATCGGCTTCAAGGTTCTCATAAGAGATGATCCGGGACATTTCGATATCGGTCTTGATCTCCTTGAGCCGCAGGACTGCCTGTTGGAGCAAGTGTGCAATGATGCTCTCAATTTTGTGAGAAGGTGTGATCCGTTCGAGTGCCGTGATCTGGTCAGAGAGATAAGTAAGAATGGCGGCTGGTGTGAAGATGGGGTCACTATCGACCGAAGATGAGTCGGGCGAAGATGAGTCGGGCGAAGATGAGTCGGGCGAAGATGAGTCGGGCGAAGATGAGTCGGGCGAAGATGAGTC
>CAIOZW010000384.1 GCA_903862855.1 uncultured Acidobacteriota bacterium | reverse complement strand
GTGAGAAACAGAATCCTCGCGAACTGGCCACCCGGCTGGCTGGAGGCTTGAGTGGTATTCCGGGCGTAGCGCGGGTGGAGATCGCCGGGCCAGGGTATCTGAATGTCTTCTACGATCGTCCGGCCTTCTTCCGCCGTCAGTTGGGAAGTGCCGCGCATCAGGGCGGAGCCTCGAGTGGTGGCAAGCTGATCGTTGAGCATACCTCGATCAACCCGAACAAGGCGGCCCATATTGGCCATGTCCGGAATGCGGTTCTCGGTGACACGACGAGCCGGATCCTGAAGGCGATCGGCGAAACCGTCGAGATCCACAACTATATCGACAATACCGGCGTCCAGGTCGCCGATGTGGTCGTCGGATTTCTCCATCTGGAAGAGAAGACGCTCGAAGAGATCCGTCTTCTGGCGGAACGCCCAGTCAATCAGCGTGGCGACAGTTTCGACTACTATTGCTGGGATCTCTATGCCCGAGTCGGAGCGTGGTATGAAGAGGATCGGGCCCGGCTCGAGATTCGTGCCCGAACGCTGCACGAGATCGAAGAGGGTGGAAACCTGACGGCTGAGGTTGCCGAGTTCGTCTCGACCCGGATCGTCGACTGTCATCTGGAGACGATGGCCCGGCTTGACATCAGTTATGATCTGCTCGCTCGTGAGAGTGAGATCCTCCACCTCCATTTCTGGGCGCACGCCTTCGAGAAGCTGAAGGCAAGCGGGGCGATCGTCTTTGAGACGGAGGGTCGCAACAAAGGCTGCTGGGTGATGAAGGCTGATGATGCGCAGGAGGAGCAGGTGGCTGGTGAAGAGGCCGAGTTCGATGCCGACAAGATCATCGTGCGCTCGAATGGCACGGTCACCTACACCGGAAAGGACATCGCCTATCATCTCTGGAAGCTGGGCAAGCTCGGACTCGATTTTCGTTACCGGTTTCTGCGCCAGGATCATCGTGGTCGTGAAGTCTGGGTCTCGACTGGAGACGAAGGTGCGGCGATGGCCAGCCATCCCCACTTCGGAAACGGGACGGCTTTTCTCAATGTGATCGACGTCGGACAGTCCTATCCGCAGGCCAATGTCAAGAAGGGCGTCATGATGATCGATCACGACGAGCGGGTTGCTCGCAGCGCCCACCTCGCCTACGAGAAGGTTACCCTGACTCCGGCGGCTGCGGCAGAGCTGGGGACAGAGCTCTCGGAAGCCGATTCCCAGCGGCAGCAGATCGGGATGTCGGGGCGCAAGGGACTGGGGGTCAAGGCGGACGATCTGATCGACCGGCTCGAGCAGGATGCCGGCCGTGAGGTCCAGGCCCGCCATCCCGAGATCAGCGCCGCAGCCCAGCAGCGAATCGCCAATCAGATTGCCGTCGCGGCCCTCCGCTACTTTCTGCTCAAATATACCCGCACCTCGATCATCGCCTTCGATTTCAAGGAGGCATTGAGCTTTGACGGTGAGACGGGACCCTACCTGCAGTACTCGACTGTCCGCGCCCGGAATATATTCCGGAAGTTTGGGCGGACGCCGGAGGAGCTTCGTCCCGGATTCGAGCGGCTCTCGGATGAGCAGATCAATAATTTTCTGGCTGGTGAACAGGGGCTCGAACTCTGGTCGCTCGCCTATTTTGCAGGTCGTTTGACGGAAGTTCTCCAGGTTGCGGCAGCCGGATTTGAGCCGACCCACCTGGCCAAGTACGCCTTTCAACTGGCCAAGCAGTTCAATCTCTTTTACCATCACCATCACATTCTGAGTGAGCCGGACGAGAGTCGGCAGCTCATGCTGCTGATGGTGGCCGATGTGGCGCGGCAACGACTGGAAGAGGCCCTCGCTGTTCTGGGAATTGAAACGCCGGAAATGATGTAGAACCCAACCACTACTAGACACGGAAGATTATGTTTATTGTTATGAGACCTGAGGCGACGGATGATGATATCCGTCGTGTAATCGAAGTTGTAGAATCCTGTGGATTTCGCGGGCATGCGGTTCCAGGAGCGAGCCGGACGGGAGTCGTGATCACCGGCAATCAGGGTGTGATCGACCAGGCACCATTCTCCGGTCTGCCCGGGGTCGCCGAATGTATCCGGATTACGCGTCCATACAAGCTGGTCGGCAGCGACCTCAAGCAGGAGCGGAGCGTCATCAGGATTGGTGAGGCGGAGATCGGCGGCGATGAACTGGCGCTGATCGCCGGCGTTTGTGCCGTCGAGTCGCGTGAACAGACGATGCTGACGGCAGAGCTGGTGGCCGAACTCGGTGGCAAATGGTTCCGAGGAGGGGCCTTCAAGCCGCGAACATCACCCTATGCGTTTCAGGGACTGGCAGAGGAGGGGCTGAAGATACTTGCCGAGGTTCGTGACCGGTTCGGCCTGCGGATTGTCACGGAGGCCGTTGACGAGCCTGCGCTCGATCTGACCGAGAAGTATGCCGATGTGATCCAGATCGGCACCCGCAACAGTCAGAACTTCAGTCTGCTCAAGCGGGCTGGTCAGGCGCGCAAGCCTATCCTGCTCAAGCGTGGAATGTCCTCAACGCTCGAAGAGTTTCTGTTGGCGGCCGAGTATATTATGGCGGAAGGCAACTACCAGGTCATTCTCTGCGAGCGCGGAATTCGCACCTTTGCGACTCATTCCCGGTTCACTCCGGATCTGACGATCGTTCCGGAGGTTCATCGCCTGACGCACCTGCCGATCATCTTCGATCCAAGTCACAGTACCGGCAAGCGGGAGACGGTAATTCCACTCGCCCGTGCCGCAGTTGCGGTTGGCGCCGACGGACTGCTGGTGGATGTCCATCCGTATCCGGAGCGGGCACTCTGCGATGGTCCACAGGCACTCCTCTTTGACCAGTATCGACAGTTGGTCAAGGAGATTCGTGCCATTGCCGATATCGTCAAGCGCAGCCCGCTGGTTCACGGATAGCAAGCCCGAGAGATCTGCTTGTCAGCCCGGAAGTCAGGGTGAAAGACCCTGGTTTCCGGGCTTTTCCATCTCTTCAGCCCCCTTTTTCCTCCGACAAGAAGAGATCGTGATAGTATCCGCCCTTTTCGAGAAGTTCATGGTGGCTACCCACTTCGACGATCCGGCCGGCACGGAGGACAAGGATGCGATCAAACTTTTCGATTCCTGTGAACTGATGGGAGATGACGATCATGGTCTTCCCTTTTTGATGGCGGTCGAGACTCTTCTGAATGAGAAGGGTCGATTCAGCATCGATCGCCGAGGTCGGTTCATCGAGGATCAGGAGAGAGGGACGCTTGATGAGCGCGCGGGCAAGGCAGATACGCTGGCGCTGGCCACCGGAGAGACTGCTGCCACGCTCACCGACGATTGTCTCATATCCATTCAGAGTCTCGGTAATGAAGTCGTGGGCGGCGGCATCGCGCGCTGCTTCTTCGATCTCCGACTGGGTTGCATCGAGCTTTCCATAGGCAATATTTTCACGGATCGACGCGCCAACGAGAAGCGACTCCTGCAGGACGACTCCAATCTGGCGGCGGAGTGACTGGCGCTGGTATTGGCCGATCTCGCGGCCATCGATAAGGATACGACCTGCCTGAGACCGGTAGAAGCCGAGCATGAGATTGGCAATCGTCGATTTGCCTGCGCCGGAGGCCCCGACAAGTGCGATCCGTTCACCCGGCCGAATGTGAAAAGAGATATTTTCGAGTGCGAGTGGGGCGCCGACCGGAGGGTCGTAGCTGAAAGAGACATTTTCAAAGACGATCTCACCGTCGAGGTGCGTGACTTCAAGTCCGTGCGGGTTGTCGGCATCTTCCGGTTCGAGGCGGAGAATGGTGGCGATTCGCTCGGCACTGGCGAGAGCCTTCGAATACTGGCTCGAGATGCGTGCAAGAGTTCGAAGAGGCTTATAGAGGCTGGTCAGATAGGCGGTGAAGATAAGGACCTCGCCAGGCAGAAGCTGGCCACGGACGACCCGCAGCGAGCCAAAGAGAACGACGGCACAGAGACCGCCCGCGCTGATCATCTCGACTGCACGTGTTGCCGCCGCCTCCATTCGCGCGGTGCGGATTCCCTCGGCGAGTGTCGAGGCACCCTCACGCTCGAATCGTTCCTGCTCGATCCGTTCGCGGGAGAAGGCGCGGACGATCTGAAGCGAGCTGAGCACGTCATAGATACGCGCGGCAATGGCCCCCTCACGCTCACGCTGCTCGCGGGCCGAGGCCTTGATGCGCCGATAGACGGTGAAGAGCGACCAGCAGAGTACCGGAAGAGTCGCCAGCACGATCAGGGCCATCTGCCAGTCGATGGTGAGCATGATGATCATCATCCCGATGACCGTCATCGAGTGTGCGGCAAAATTGAGTGCCGACTCGGCGAAGATGTCCTTGAGTGCGGCAGTATCGCTCACCACCCTCGAGAGAAGCTCTCCGGTTCGAGCCCGGGCGTGGAAAGAGAGGGAGAGCTGCTGAAGATGGGCAAAGAGTTCGACCCGGAGGCGATAGACCATCTCCAGACCGATCCGGGCGGTGATGAAGGATTGAGAGTAGGCAAAGAGGCCCCGGAAGATGGCGATCACCATGATCGAAGCCGAGATGGCAATGATGGCCGTGCTCCGTCCCTGTTCCAGCAGCGGGGTTAGCCAGCGGAGTCCGGTCGGTATCTGGCGGTCAAGCAGGATGTGGTCGAAGATGATCTTCAGTGGCCATGGAGCGATCAGCTCGGTCAGCGTAAATCCGGCCATGCAGAGTCCACCCATCAACAGCCGGCCACGTACCTTATGGAGATGTAGGCCGATGATTCCGCGCAGTGACCGCCCCGGGTTGGTTTTTCCGCTATTCATGATCGATCTTCAGCAGCGTCTGAAAAAGATGAAATTCGATGCCCCCGGCGTCGAGCATCTCGTCGATCAACCGCGAGGTAAAATCGAAGGCGGTCTGGCTCATGACCTGGTGATGGAGCAGAATGCCGATCGTCCTGCCAGTGCCGGTCTGCTCAACGAGCTGATCGAGCAGTAGACCGACCGGATGAAGATCACGCGTCATCTTCCAGTCGATGATATCGAGAGTGGCCGGAAGACGAGGGATGCCGTTCACTGCCGGGTCTCTCTCCCGGCCAAGGTCAGAGATCGCGCCAAACCCGAGGCTCAGGAGTATCTGGTGAGTGGTGGCGGTGCAGCGGTTCCAGGGGGGAGTGAAGACCGGAAAGAAGTGTTCTCCAAAGGCCTGCTCCAGCCGCTGTCGACCGGCCCCGATGTCCTGCCGTTGCTGAGCGGGACAGCGTGAAGGTCCAAACTCACACTTGCGACCGGATGTCTCGTGATTATCGTGGCGCCAGCCATGCTGGTTGAGACCGACCAGACGGGGATGGGCCCCGGCAGCCACGCGCAGTAGATCGGCACCGGCATCGCTCAGCAGACCAGGAATCACCTGGAGATTGAGCGGCACACCTCTCGATGCGAAGAGTCCCAGCAGCTTGCACAGTTCCGGTCGATCATCATATGCATCATCGTCACGGAAGAAGACCCGTTGCCGGTGTCCGGCGTCCGTCAATGCTTGCAGTCGCTCTCTCAGTTCTCTCCAGCCATCGTTCATCGACATTGATTATAAACCCTGTTCAATCTCCTCGCGCAGCAGTTGCGCCGTCTTCTCGACACCACCTGAATCCAGCGTCGGTCTGGAGACGTACTCGTGGTGGGCAAGTGACCGGCTGATCAGCCATGCTAGTCTCTCAGGGGCTAGTCTCTCAGGTGCCAGACAGTCGGGTGGAATGATCTGAACGATCCCCAGCTCGGCCAGTTTTCGGGCCCGGATGGTCTGTTCTGTGTTCTCGTTTCCAGTGAATGGATGGACGAGCGCCGGTACACCGGCGACGATGATATCCATACAGGTATTGTAGCCGGCAAGGCTGATCGAGAGGCTGGCCTGATTCATTTTACCGGCAAGATCAGATGTGAATCTCTGCACTGAGATCTGCTGATCACCACTACAGGCAGTGGTCAGCGCTGCGAAATCACTCTCTGGCAGATACGGACCGGTGAAGATCCTGAGCTGGTGCGGGAGGCCTGCCACAAGCAGGCGGCTCGCGCGGATGGTCAACCACAAAAGTTCAACACCGACTCGGCCACCGCCGATACTGGCGACGATTCCTGGAACCCCGGGTAGAAGAGAGGGCTCTCTGTGCTCCAGAGTTGGGACGATGTAGCCGGTGTATGCGATGCGGCAGGTCAACCGGTCGAGGGGTGGAAAGGTCTCCGCAAATGGCTGAAACCGCTCATCCGAATGGATCAGGATCAGATCAAAGAGGCGATTGGCCGTGCTGATGGCAAAATCTTCGAATCCTTTCTGATCGTGTTTGGTGACCAGAATGTCACGCAAGCTGCAGACGATGCGCGTTGCACGCTTCAGTTCCCGAGCCGATTCGATCAGGGGGCGCAGTTCAGCGTCGAATTTGAGGCGTCCAAATGGATAGAGCTCGATCAGCAGGATGTCCGGGGTAACTCTCGCCAGCAGTTGGTGGAGAATCTCGCGTCTCCGTCTCCAGATCGATTCGATCGAGGGCCACGTGACGGGATCAGCAGTCTTCGTGCTGAAGATCCCCGCCGGGCGGATCTCCTTAAAATCAGGGTCGGCC
>CAIOZW010000383.1 GCA_903862855.1 uncultured Acidobacteriota bacterium | reverse complement strand
CGTGGTCGAGAAAGTCGCGCAGCGTCTCACCACGCTGCTCCGATTCGACTGCGGCATTAACGAGTTCCTCCAGATTGAGCAACCGCGCTTCGGCCTCTTCCGACCCTTCGCTCTTCAGCATTCGCTCGTAGCCGCTCTCGATGATGGCCGCCTTGATCACCTCACTGAGTGGATTGGATGGATCGGCCGCCTGGCTCGAGAGTGAGATGATCAGATCGTGAAACGGCCTGAGCGAATTGACGACGCGTGCCGGCATCAGCTGCTCGGCCACGATGCGTCGTATCGCCTCCCACATCGTGAGATCCCACTGCCGGGCCAATCGCTCCAGCTCCTCGAGAGACGTTTTGCCGAGCCCCCGCGCGGGAGTATTGATCACCCGCATCAACGCCATCCCGTCAGATGGATTGAGGGCCAGCTTGAGGTAGGCGATGATATCCTTCACTTCGGCCCGCTCGTAGAAGCTGAATCCTCCAACCAGATTGTAGCGCAGCCCCGCCCGTCGACAGGCCTCTTCAAAGAGACGCGACTGTGCGTTGGTGCGGTAGAGGACCGCCGCGCGCAGCGACGGCTCCTTTCGACGGTGCTCCTCGATCTGGGAGATGATCCAGCGCGACTCCTCTTCGCCGTCGTAGAGCTGGGCATAGCGGATCTTCTCGCCCTCGTTATTGTTTGCCCGGAGCACCTTGTCGAAGCGCTCCGTGTTATGGGCGATGACGTGGTTGGCTGCCTGCAGAATTCGTGCCGTCGACCGGTAGTTGTCCTCGAGTTTGACCACTTTCACGTTCGGAAAGTCTTTTTCAAAGCCGAGAATGATCTGGAAGTCAGATCCGCGCCAGCCATAGATCGCCTGGGACTCATCCCCGACGACGCAGAGACTGCGGTTACTCCAGAAATCGGCCGGCCGCTTTCCGATGTTGAGGGCGAGATCTCCCTCGACGAGCATCCGCGTCAGCGAATACTGGATGCCGTTGGTGTCCTGAAATTCGTCGACCAGGACATGGCGAAAGCGCTGGTGGTAGTAATGGCGTGTCTCTTCCGAATGGCGCAGGAGCTGTACCGTCATCAGCAGCAGATCGTCGAAGTCAAGGGCATTTGAGTTGTGAAGACGCTGCTCATAGAGCGGATAGACCCTTGCGATCTCCTGCTTTCGGGCCACACCAAAGTCGGCCCGCGCCGCATAGCTCTCCGGACTCTCCCCCCGGTTCTTGGCACTGCTGATTGCGCTCTGGACCACGCGGGGCGTGAGCTGCTTGTCGTCAAATCCGCAGTCACGGATGCACTGCCGGATCAGCCGCTGCTGCTCATCTGCGTCATAGATCGTAAAACTCCTCGTGAAACCCCGCCCGAGCTTCTCGATGTCCCGTCGCAGGATCCGCACGCAGAGCGAATGGAATGTCGCGATCAGCGGCGAACTCGATCGGGGCTGATCACCGAGCAGCCTCTCGATCCGCTCCTTCATCTCTCCCGCCGCCTTATTGGTAAAGGTCACCGCAAGAATCTGCTCTGGTCGCACTCCCGTCTCTTCGATCAGGTGGGCAATCCGGAAGGTGATGACCCGCGTCTTACCACTGCCCGCACCAGCCAGGATCAGCACCGGCCCCTCGACCGTGGTCGTCGCTTCTCGCTGTGCTGGATTGAGGCCGGCCAGCCGCTCACCAGCCGCTTCACCCTTTACCCTCGCGGTTACTTGCTCTGGCGGTTTCACTGGGCGCGGTGGAGAGGATACCTCTTTCTTTGGACGAACCCCGATTGGCGGAGGAGGAGCCGGTGCTCGCTCATCCTTCGTCGGTTGTGGTAACGTCTCCCGCCCGGCAATTGATGGAGGAGGCGCCGGCTCCGTCGTCTCCTCCGTCTCCTTCAGCTTCCCCTCACTCAATGCCTGCAATTTCTCAAATAATGGATGGTTCATTCAATACCCAACTTACAACAGCATCCTGGCGATCGTCTGCCTCTGCATATTCGAGGTTCCCTCGTAGATCTGGCCGATCTTGCAGTCCCGATAGTACTTCTCGACCGGATAGTCACGGACATAGCCATAACCACCGAAAAGATTGACCGCCATCGAGGCGACCTCCTCGGCCACTTCACTGGAGAAGAGTTTCGCCATGGCCGCCTCCCTGATGAATGGCTGTCCGGCATCTTTGAGGCGGGCAGCGTTATAGACCATCAGGCGTGCCCCCTCCACCTTCATTGCCATATCGGCAAGCTGAAACTGGACCCCCTGAAATGCGGCAATCGACTGGCCGAATTGTTTCCGTTCCTTCGTATAGGCGAGGGCAGATTCGAATGCCCCCTGCGCCAGCCCGAGCATCTGGGCGCCGATTCCGATCCGGCCCTCATTGAGCGTCTCGATCGCAATCTTGTATCCCTTCCCAACCTCGCCGAGCACGTTCTCTTTCGGGACAAGACAGTCGTCAAAGAGAAGTTCGGTCGTCGAGGAGGCACGGATTCCCAGCTTCTCCTCCTTCTTGCCGACACTGAACCCCGGGAACCCCTTCTCGACGACGAAGGCCGTAATTCCCTTGTAGCCTTTTGCCGGGTCGAGATTGGCAAAGACAATGAAGATCCCCGCCTCATTGCCATTGGTGATCCACATCTTGCGGCCATTCAATCGGTAGTGATCACCCAGATCCTCGGCCCTTGTCTGCAGGGCAAAGGCGTCAGAACCGGACCCGGCCTCGCTCAGACAGTATGCCCCAATCGTGTCGCGACAGAGCCGTGTCAGGTAACGCTTGCGCAGATCTTCGTTGCCAAAATTGACAAAAGCGTTGATGACCAGGGTGTTGTTGACATCGACGCAGACGCTGACCGAGGCGTCGACCCGCGCCAGTTCCTCGATCGCGAGGCAGGCCATGAAGAAGGATCCACCTGATCCGCCATATTTATCATCTGGCTCAATCCCCATCAGTCCCAGATCGAAACATTTTGCCAGGATCTCCGGTCGCAGCTTCTGCGCCTCATCCATCTCGCGAACGTAGGGTTTGATCTCGGCTTCGGCAAACTCGCGCACACTCGCCGCAAATAACCTCTCCTCGTCGGAGAGGATTGTCAGGGGTTGCATGACT
>CAIOZW010000382.1 GCA_903862855.1 uncultured Acidobacteriota bacterium | reverse complement strand
TTCACTTCCAGCCGCAATCGCCAGACTCCGATCAGAGGCCGCATAGCATCGATAAGGGACAATCGTCAGGAACGAAGTGCCCATCGGTCGCGGATCGATCATCGACCCCAGGAAAGTAGCAAAATTTGAGCTCATGGCCGAGATGAGCGAATCGTACATTGAGACATCGACAAACTGGCCAAGACCGGTCTGAGTTCGATGGTGAATGGCCGTGAGAATGCCAATGGTGGCGAAGAGACCGGCCGTCACATCGGCGACCGAGTAGCCGCTGCGCACCCTCTCACCATCGGTGGTTCCAGTCGTGCTGATAAGCCCGGTTGAGGCCTGGAGGATCAGATCCATCGCGGCCTCATCGGCGGCCGGTCCGTTCTGGCCATAACCGGAGATCGAACAATAGATCAGACGTGGATTGATCTCGCGGGCCTTTTCATAACCCAGTCCAAGACGTTCCATTGTCCCCCGTCGAAAATTTTCGACAAGAACATCCGCCGTGGCAATGAGCTGGCGGCAGATCTCGATTCCTTCAGGCCGCTTGAGATCGATCGATACACCAAGTTTGCCGCGGTTGAGACCGAGAAAGTAGGCCGATTCACCGCCAATGAATGGAGGCCCCCAGCCGCGCCCCATGTCTCCACCGGCAGGGGACTCGACTTTGTATACTTCCGCTCCGTATTCAGCCAGAATGAGCGTACAATATGGCCCGGCAAGCGCGTGAGAAAAGTCAAGGATGCGCAGCCCGTTGAGAGCGGCCGGGGTATCGGTAGTCGGTTCATCTGTCTTTTTCATGTATGCCCTCCCGATCCAGTTTCCGGCCTGACCGTTCCACCTGTCAAAACATCTGGTAACATTGCCGGCAATTATATTTGAGTCCGTTTGAATCGAGGTATTGGACATGGCTGAACGAGATTTCGATGTAGTGCTCTATGGTGCTGGCGGATTTACCGGACGGCAGACTGCCGAATGGTTTGCGCGGCGGACGAAACCGGGAGAGTTGCGTTGGGCGATTGCCGGGCGGAATCGTCTCAAGCTGGAGGCGGTGCGGGAACGGTTGGGTGATGATTGGCGAGGAATCGAGATCATCGTTGCCGAGGCACAGGATCAGCAAGCTCTTGAAGCGATGGCGGCCCGGACCCGGGTCGTGCTGACAACTGCCGGCCCCTACGCGATACTTGGCCACGGATTGGTCGAGGCCTGCGTCAATCAGCGTACCCACTATGTCGACATTACCGGAGAGACGGTCTGGGTTCGGGAACTGATCGATCGTCACCACGGACGGGCTGCCGCCGAAGGAACGAGGATCATCCCCTTCTGCGGCTTCGATTCCATCCCCTCCGATCTCGGAACATTTCTGATGGTCCGCGGTCTGCAACAGAATTATGGTATCGATTGTCGTCGCGTCGAGGCCTATCACCAGATGCGTGGTGGGCTGAACGGAGGAACCATGGCGACGGCCTTCAACCTCTACGAGAGTGGCCGGGCCCGCGAAGCAACCAATCCGTGGCTGCTCAATCCGGATGGTCATCCCGGTGGCAGGAAGAGCGGCGAGGCGGCTGATCCGCTTGGGATCCATTACAACCGGACGCTCCACTCCTGGGGAGCGCCATTCGTCATGGGGCCGATCAATACCCGGGTCGTGCGGCGGAGCTCCGCCCTCTTCGAAGAGTATGGCAATGGCTACGGCAATGACTTCAACTATCAGGAGTATACAAAGTTC
The DNA here is from genome assembly GCA_903862855.1 of uncultured Acidobacteriota bacterium. GTDB lineage: Bacteria > Acidobacteriota > Blastocatellia > RBC074 > RBC074 > CAIOZW01. The sequence continues at coordinate 6,243 of CAIOZW010000382.1, read as the reverse complement.
CCTGGTATGACGGGGCTGATCGGAGCCGGCCTGTTGACCCTTGGCACCGTTGCCTTTGGCGGCCTCATGGCCAGCCCGCTTCGAAATACGCTGAAGCGAGTTGTCCCACGCCCGGGTGAGGGACCATCGGAGAAGACCATGAACGAAGGATGGTTTCGCTGTGAGCTTGTCGCGACGGGCTCAGATGGCCGAATCATGCGGGGACGAATCGCCGACAAGGGAGATCCCGGCAATCGGGCAACAGTCAACTTTCTCTGTGCATCGGCGTTGACCCTTGCCCTCGATACTGCAAAACTCCCTGGTGGAGCAGGACGTGGCGGCATCCTCACACCGGCGACCGGGCTTGGCGAACTGCTTGCCGTCCGGTTGCGCCATCTTGGAATGAAGATCGAGATCGATCAATAAAAACTGTCAGCAACCTCCATCTCTGCACGAGATGGGTAAATGCTGTGCTTGGATGAACATCTACCAAAGGAGATCATCGTGTCTGGAAGAACACTATTAAGGACTCTCTCTGTACTACTGCTGGCTATGGTTCCTGTCGTCTCAGGGCAGGATCTGCGAAAAGCCTTCGTCGATGGCGTCGGCCCGGGCTGGCGGGCTCTGGGCGAGGCCGATTTTGCCGACGTCAATGGCAATCCAGAGACCTGGCAGTTTCGTGATGGAATGATCATCAGTACCGGCAAGCCGATCGGCGTCATGCGGACCACCAGGAAGGTGACAAACTTTGAACTGGTCGTCGAGTGGCGTCATCTCGAAGCGGGTGGAAATTCTGGTATCTTCGCCTGGGTGCCGGAAGAGGCTCTGACCGGTCTCAAACCTGATACCCTCCCCAAGGGGGGGATCGAAGTCCAGATGCTCGATCACGGTTACCACGACAAGTACTTCAAGAGTTCCGGGAAAAAGGGCGACTGGTTTACGACCAATGGCGACATCTTTGCCGTCGGTGAGTCGAAGCTCGAACCATTTCCGCCACTCTCCCCCAATGGCTCGCGCAGCTTTCCAAGGAAGAACCTCAGCAAGGGGCATGGTGAGTGGAACCATTACTATGTGCGCGGCATCAACGGTGAGATCCGGCTCTGGGTGAATGGCGAGGAGGTCTCTGGTGGAGCGAACAGCCGTCCGGCGACCGGGTATCTCTGTCTGGAGGCTGAGGGAGCCCCGATCGAGTTTCGAAACCTGCGAATTCGTGAACTGCCCTAGATGATATCCTGAAATCTCTGGAGAGATTCCGTTCGACCAAGGTGGACAGGTCACCCTGTCCACCTTGGCGAAACTGAGTGGAAAGAAGATCAAGTCGATGCGTCCATATTCAACCGTTCTTATTCTCTCGTCCATATTCTTTGTCAGCAATTCTCTCAGCAACACGGTGATGGCACAGCAGAGAGTTCCTTCACCGAAAGAGCCTCAGGCCGCTCAGCAAACCGTCGATCCGGAGACGGCGCAGAGACGCCTTATCGAAGGAAACCGGCGTTTCGTGCAAAACAGACCCATGCACCCGCATGCCTCGGCACAGCGGAGATTGACCATCGGACTTTCGGGCCAGCATCCTTTTGCAATCGTACTGAGCTGTGCCGATTCGCGTGTCCCTCCGGAGAATGTTTTTGATGCGGGACTGGGTGATCTCTTTGTCGTGCGGGTTGCCGGACATATCGTAGATGATGCGGTGATCGGCAGCATCGAGTATGCGAGTCAGCATCTCGGAGCCAGACTGCTCGTCGTCCTCGGACACGAAAAGTGTGGTGCGGTTCAGGCAGCAATCGACAACCTGCGTGAAGCACACCTGCGCTACCTGGTCGAAGCTATCCAGCCGGCAGTAGCGAAGGTTCGAAACGAAGTGCCAGCAGCCGATCCGCGTGGATTGGCGGATCGGGCCATCGCGGCCAATGTCTTCGAAGCGATGTCGGAACTTGAATCGAGTGAGCCGGTTCTCCGCCAACTTGTTGCCCGTAAGCAATTGAAGATCATCGGAGCCGTCTACGATCTTGAGACGGGAAAGGTTGAATTTGTGCGCTAGTGGCGCTGAATTCAGGCACGGTATCCGGACTGGATCATCGAGGTCAGGAAACGGATGCGGCAGTGGCTGAATATTACTCTGTCAGCATTTGATGCTGTTGGTGAAGGGGGAAATGATGACCACCAAGTCCAAGTCATGGTATTGGCAGATGGCTCTTATTCTGTCGATCCTTGTTGTGATATCTCCAATCAACCCGGGCCAGAGCCGGACTGTACGTTCGACCGATTCAGGAAGCCGGAGCCGACAGGATGGTCACTGGCCCCAATGGCGAGGGCCCAATTTCGACGGGATGGCCCAGACCTCCTTACCGGTTGAGTTTGGTGATGATCGTCACGTGAAATGGAAAGTGCCAATCGCTGGCAGAGGTTTTTCGACACCGGTGATCTGGGGAGACCGGATCTTTCTGACCACGGCGATCCCGACCGGAAATCGACAACCCGCCGGCAGTTCCGAGGCGGGCGGTGGAATGGGTGGAGGTCGTCGTGGTGGCGGATCCGGAGGTGGAGCCGGTGCCGGTGAAGAGCATCGGTTTATGGTCATCTGCATCGATCGCCGGACAGGCAAAGTGATCTGGGAACAGGTGGCCACAACTGCGACTCCCCACGAGGGATACCATCGTCAGTACGGCAGCTTTGCCTCCAATTCACCAGCGACGGATGGGCGGACAGTCTATGCCTCGTTCGGATCGCGTGGGGTCTATGCGTATGACTTCAACGGACGCCTGCTCTGGAAACAGGACCTGGGAATCCGGCAACGGATGCGACTCCAGTTCGGTGAAGGAAGCGCCCCGCTGCTCGTCGACAACCTGCTCATTCTCAATTATGACCAGGAGAGTGGCTCGCAGGTCGTCGCACTCGACAAGCGGACCGGAAAGGTGGCCTGGCGCGCAGAGCGTAACGAATCGAGCTCGTGGTCGATGCCCTATGCCCTGACCTGGCAGGGGAAGCGGCAGATCATACTCGCCGCGACCAACCGCACCCGCGCCTATGATTCAAGCAATGGCCAGGTTATCTGGGAATGCGGTGGACTCGGCGCCAATGTCATTCCGACTCCTGTCTTGAACAAGGACCTCCTGATCGTCATGAGCGGGTACCGGGATCCAAAGCTGATGGCAATTAGACTTGGACGGGAGGGAGACCTGACCGGCAGCGACGCCGTCGCCTGGTCCCAGACACGGGGAACCGCCTACACAGCGTCACCGCTGCTCTTCGATAACAAGTATTATGTCCTCTCCGACAATGGACTGCTTCACTGTTTCAACGCGACGACCGGCGAGGCCTATTATCAGCAGAAACGGCTGCCTGAGCCCGACAGTTTCAAGGCTTCGCCCCTTGGCGCAGCTGGCAGGATCTATATCGCCAGTGAGAGTGGTGTGGTGACGGTGCTCAAGATGGGTGAACAGTTCGAAGTCCTGGCAACCAATCGCTTCAGTGACCAGATGTTCGTCTCCTCACCAATCGCCGCAGCGGGTGAACTGTTTCTGCGCAGCGCCACCCACCTCTTCTGCATCAGTGAGAACAGAGAGAGTTCACGATGAAAAAATTATGACAACTCTTCACCCCTTTCGGGACAATCGACTGCTATTTTTTGAGATATTTTATTGAAAGGATTGTTCTGAATGAAGAGATATTCTGGAATTACGCTCTCGATCCTTGCACTTGTGTCCATCACGACCCTCTGCGGAGTCCTGATGACCAATGCCCGGCCTGTCGTAAACAGCAGTCTGCCAGCCGCAGGCGCGGCGACGATCTATGAGATCCCGGTGCGGGACATTCGCGGCAGGACCGTCAAGCTCGACCAGTACAAGGGGAAGGTCCTGCTGATCGTCAACGTGGCCAGTCGGTGCGGTTATACACCACAATATGCAGGACTGCAGCAGATCTATGATCGTTACGAATCGCGTGGGCTGGTCGTGCTCGGATTCCCTGCCAACAACTTTGGCGGACAGGAACCGGGAACAGAACAGGAGATCGCCCAGTTCTGCTCGATGAAGTATAGTGTCAAATTTCCGATGTTTGCCAAGCTGTCGGCGGATGGGCAGGATATTCATCCGCTCTACCAGTATCTGACGAGCCGGCAGACCAATCCAAAATTTTCCGGCCCGATCACCTGGAACTTCAACAAGTTTCTGATCGATCGTACCGGCCAGCCGATCGCCCGCTTCGACTCTGCGGATCGTCCGGAGAGTGACAAGGTGGTTCAGGCGATCGAGAATGCACTGAGATAGGATAGACTGATGCTCAACCGGAAGACCTCTCTGACCGTTGCGGTCGTGGCCATTATCGCTGTCGTCGCTGGCGGAACCATCTGGTACCGCCGCGCGTCCGGCGGGAAGAAGAGCACGCCAGGTGGCGTGGTCGAATCGATCTACGATGTCGAGGCACGCGACATCGATGGCAAGGTGGTCAGCCTCGACCAGTATCGCGGCAAGACCCTGCTGATCGTCAATGTGGCCAGCAAGTGCCGCTTCACTCCGCAGTATGAGGGATTGCAGCGACTCTACGATAAATACCAGTCGCGCGGGCTCGTCGTTCTTGGCTTCCCGGCCAACAACTTTGCCTGGCGTGAACCGGGAACCGACGCCGAGATCAAGGAGTTCTGCACCAGTAAGTACAATGTCACCTTCCCGATCTTCTCGAAGATTTCGGTGGCTGGAGATGACATCCACCCGCTCTATCGTTACCTGACCGATGAGACGATCAATCCACAGCTTGGTGGCAAGGTGACCTGGAACTTCAACAAATATCTTGTTGCCGCAGATGGCCGACCAGTTGCCCACTTCGCCTCGGATCTGGTTCCGGAGAGCCCGGAGATTGTTGGCGCGATCGAGGCGGCTCTCAATTAGGAGCGCCGTCCGTGGCAGCTCGTCCCGCCGTCATTCGATCGTGATCTCATCCGGCAGAAGTTCGAGCGTTACTGTCGCACCATAGCTGAGCCCGTCGATCCACGGGGCGAGAACCTCGATGATCGACTGCTCCTGGTGATGACGAACTTTCGTCTCCGGATGTGGGTAGTAGACCCAGCCATCGACCGTGCGACCTGCTGCCGTGATGCGGCAGCGGCAGAACGAAAAGTTCTCCGGCGGATGACGGTCTGTCCACTCGACCTGCGGGAAGAAGTGGGTTCCGCGTTGCAGCGTAAACCTCTTCGGCGCAATCGAAATGTTGAGAGTCCCGCGAAAGAATCCATCCAGATCGAGACCCCGCTCACGAAAGAATGGCGTCTGCATCTCGATCGTTCCCTCTGGATAGTGGGCCGAGGCGCGTGAAGCCACCTGATGTCCGGGCAGAAGGGTTCCGGTCACGGTGTTCCACTGTCGGGCGCCGTTCCACATGACTTCGAGCGGCGCCTCAAGCCCGGTCCAGAGCCGGAACTGCTCCGCCGCCTGGCCGACGAGCATCGCCAGCCCACCGAGCGTCTGACAACCGGCCGCCCGTGCATCGGCCAGCAACCGCGTCTCCTCCGGCGTGTAGACCAGATCATAGACCAGCCGCACTCCGCGCAGGCTCTCCGCCGGCAATGGACTCTGCCCTTCACTATGCCCGTGCATCCCGAGCGGGGTGCAGTTGATGACGACATCGACATTGCCGGCAAATGATTCGAGCGGAGCGACTCGCGCGCCAAACTCATCCGCCAGCACCTGCGCCTTTGCGGTATCCCGCGCATAGAGTGTCACCTCCGCACCACGCACCTGCAACCCGTAGCAGATCGCGCGCGCCGAACCTCCCGCGCCAATCACCGCCACCCGCGCCCCCGCGAGCGGCAGCCGCGCCTCGAGCGGCGTCATCGCTCCCGTCACGTCAGTGTTGTAACCGTGCAGCTCCGCGCCCTCGACGACCACCGTATTGACCGCACCAATCCGTCGCGCCGTCTCGTCGAGATGGTCGAGGTGGGGCATGATCGCCAGCTTGTGCGGAATCGTCACGCTCAATCCACGCAGCTGCCAGTCCATCTTCCGCGTCGCGGGGCGGACGAAATCACGAACAAACGAGTCGAGATCTTCAACCGGCAGTGGCAGGTAGACGCCATCCGCCCCCAGTGCCGCGAGCGTCGAATTGTGGATCCGCGGCGAACGCGAATGGCCGACCGGATTGCCGATCACCCCAAAGACCGGACTCTGCTCCGTCAACGCCCCAACCCGGTAGAGATCGCGCAGCTCGCCCACCGTCGGCTGGCCCGCCGCACTCTCCGCGCCGCGCCGCAACGCGGCAAAGGTCAGGACACCC
>CAIOZW010000381.1 GCA_903862855.1 uncultured Acidobacteriota bacterium | reverse complement strand
CTACCTGCAGAGGCCGGATTCAGATCGACTTACGAAACAAAACAATATTTTAGGAGACGACGCGAGGATTCTCAAAAGGGAGAGGCCCATTTTCGGGACTGATCGAGTTAAATCGCCGGGGAGACTTTGCGGAAATGGCTGTTTTGGTTACTCTGTTCGACGGAAATGTGTACTGCATTCAACGTTATTCAAGACTTGGGCATTACGGGACTGAACATTACAGGAATAGATGCCGGGTCTGGTAGTTTCAATGTTGGACATTTCAGAGTTGATTAGCCTGGAGGATGAAGGATGAGACCGGTTCGTTTGCGCGAGTTCATGGAGAAGCTGCCAGCAGGCAGCGTGGCCGTCATACCTGGAGGGCGAGAGGTTCGACGTAACGGAGACACCGACTTCGAGTTCCGGCAGGATTCTGACTTCTACCTGCTGACCGGGCTCAATGAGCCTGACTGCGTAGCCGTAGTGGCCCCGTCGCATCCCGTCCACCAGTATGTTCTCTTCGTGCGCCCGCGCAAACGTGAAGAGGAGATCTGGACCGGGTTACGAACCGGTGTCGAGGGGGCGGTCCGCGACTTTGGCGCCGATGCCGCCTTCGATATCGCCCTGCTTGACCAGCTTCTTCCGCACTATCTTGGGGATGCCGAGACACTCTACTACCGGTTCGGGCTTCACGACCATTTCGACCAGCAGTTGATCGGCACGATGAGGCGTCTTCGTGAGATGGTCCGGAGCGGCGTATACGGTCCCGGGACGATAGTCGATCCATCAGTCATCCTTCACGAGATGCGCCTGCGCAAGAGCGAGACGGAGATTGAACTGATGCGCCGGGCCGCAAGTATCTCGGCGGCCGGCCACGTCGCCGCCATGGAGGCGTGCCGACCGGGAATGTTCGAGTATGAGCTCGAGGCAATCGTCGAATATACATTCCGGCGATGTGGAGCCACCTGTCCGGCCTATCCATCGATCGTCGGCGCTGGCTTCAATTCGACCATCCTTCATTACAACACGAATCAGGAGAAGATCGACGACGGCGACCTTGTCCTGATCGATGCCGGAGCGGAGTATGGCGGTTTTGCCGGGGATATAACACGCACCTTCCCCGCCAACGGACGTTTCACGAGCGCCCAGCAGGCGGTCTATGAGGCGGTGCTCGAGGCCAATGAGCAGGTAATCCGGATGATCCGTCCCGGCGTGAGCTTCATGGCTCTTCACGAGGAGGCGGTGCGAACTCTATCCAGCGCACTCGTCGATCTCGGGTTGCTCGCCGGCAGCCCGGCGGAGGCGATCGAACGCGAAACATACCGCAAATTCTTCATGCATCGCACCGGCCACTGGCTGGGTATGGATGTTCACGATGTGGGGCGATACCGGACGCGCGAAGACTGGCGGATCCTCGAACCGGGAATGGTCTTCACCGTCGAGCCGGGACTCTATATTCCTGCCGGGACTGAGAGTGTGCCGGCTGAGTTCTTCAATATCGGTATCAGGATCGAGGACGACGTAGTCGTGACCGAGGATGGTTGCGAGGTTCTGACGAAAGATGTTCCGAAAGATGTTCGGAGCATCGAGAATCTGATGAAGGGAGCAGCCGGTGCGGTCTGAGAGGGGCGCCCCGGTTGTCGAAAAGAGGATCCTTCATGGCACAAACCATGGCCGCAACCCTCGACCAAGCATCGGCTGACGCGCTCCTCGCCCGCCGGATCTTCATTCTGGCAATCGTTGGCGGAGTCGCGCTTCGACTCCTCTCCGTCACGCTTGGCGATCTCGACCCGGGTGGAGACGGATTACAGCGCCTGACCGTGGCTGCCCGCTGGGCAGCCGATCCGCGATGGGAAGGACTCTCGGGAATCTGGCCTCCACTTCACTGGTACACACTTGGCTCATTGCTGCGGATCTGGAATGAGCCGATGATCCTTGCCCGGGCTTTCAACCTGCTGCTGGGAGTCTCATCACTCTTCGTGCTCCGGTCTGCTGTCAGAACGCTCCACGGAGAGTTGACGGCCTCGCTGACCGCTCTCATCCTCGCCTTCAACTGGACTCACATCTGGCTTACATCCTCATATTGGGTCGAAATTCCCTACCTGCTGCTGATCTTTGCGACGATCCATTACCTGCAGATAGCCAGTGGTTCAAGTGAGGGCCGCGCCGCCTGGCTTGCCGGAGTATGGATGGGCCTCGCCATTCTTCTCCGCCACGAGGGGATCATCCTGGTCCTGCTGCTCACTCTCTGGCTGACAGTCCAGACCAGGTCAATTCGTCAGGTAAGCCGCTTTGCGATCCTGCCGAGCGGAGCGGCCGCCTGGCACCTGATCGAACCCTGGTTGCGGGGTGGATCATATTTCAACTATGCCAATACCTATTCACAGATGAAGGCCGCCGAAAATATCGCCCATGCCTTCTCGATCGGCGACCGTTTTCTGCAGATTCTGTTGATGCCTGCCAGTACCCCATCGATCTTTGTTCTCCTCCCCGGACTCGCCGGACTCTGGATGGCACGCCGGCGGTGGCGCGACGATCTCTTTCTCTGGCTCTTCGTCGTTCAGGTCGCCTTCTTTATCTTCCTGGCACTGACCACTGGCTGGCGGCCTCAGTTGCGATACATCCTCCTCTACTTCATCAACCTCTTTCCAGCGGCAGCCCTCATCTGGGCAAACTGGGCAAGAAGGTGGAGAAGCTGGCCGGTGATCCTGACGCTCCTCCTGCTCACCATCACGCTGCAGTCCGTCGCCTGGCAGATCGGCCGCAACGAGGGGCGCCACCTCGGGTGGCTCCCGATACGTATTCCGACCGCTTCACAGGCGCTCCTCGATCGGTGGGTCGGAGAGCGCCGCGAAAGACTGCTACGGCAGCCGCCTCTGCGCACCGTGCAGATCGTTTCGGGCACTCTCATCGAACCGTGGCGCCTCACCCACAGTATTCTCATCAACCGTCTTCCCCTGACCAGCTTTGACCTGACCGAGGTCAATACCGCCTACCAGTTTGAGTTTCAGCAGATTGGTCAACCTGATGATCCGGTTCTGACAGATCTTCTCAAGGCCGATCTGATCGTGATCGATCCGCAAGCGGCCTGCTATCCGGTGCTCCGCGCGGCTCTTGCCTCAACCACTCAACCTGACCCGCCGCGTCTCCTCCACCTTGGACCACACATCACGATCATCCCCCTCTCGAGCGCGGCCCGTCAGGCGATCGAGTGATCGACAAAGTGTGCTTGACATCGGTGTTGCTGAGATCTATCATCCGCAATTGCTCAGACTGCGAGACAGTTTGGAGCAAAGCGCGGCGGAACTTAACGGGAGTATAAGACTAATAAGAGTTATAAGTCCTATAGGTCCGATGAGACGTATAGATCTTGATAAGCCGTTCGGGACACTTTCAGTCTGATTGCCTGATTGCCTGATTGTCTTATTGCCTTATTGACTTATTTGCATGGTCAGGGATGAGTTCTACATGAGATGTGCGCTTGCCCAGGCACATCAGGCTCAACTCGAGGACGAGGTTCCAGTCGGCGCTGTCATCGTTCTTGACAATCGAATCATCGGGACAGGCTATAACCGTCCGATCAGTCTCTCTGATCCAACGGCCCACGCCGAGATTCAGGCGATTCGCGCCGCTGCCCGTCATATCGGCAACTATCGCCTGACTGGCGCGACGCTTTATGTGACTGTCGAACCTTGTGCCATGTGCGCCGGTTCACTCGTCAATGCCCGGATTGCCCGCCTCGTTTATGGTACCGCTGACCTGCGGGCCGGAGGCATCGAGTCGGTCTTCAGAATTGCCGACTGCAGCTCTTTGAATCATCGTGTAGAGGTCACCTCGGGTGTACTGGCCGCAGAGGCCAGGACTCTGATGCAACTCTTCTTCCAGGCCCGTCGGGCCTCGCGAAGCGCTGACAATGATAGTGGTGAAAGCCGTCCTTAGCTCCGCCACCATCCGTCAATCCGGTTGCACATCAGGATTCTGTTCGGCCGTCAATCTCGAGGTTGACCAAACTATCACCCAACACGGAGAGGTGCGAGAGTGGCTGAATCGGGCGGTCTCGAAAACCGTTGTACCCGAAAGGGTACCGTGGGTTCGAATCCCACCCTCTCCGCCATTTCCCATCAATGACCAGTATGTCCAATATTTTCCTGGATCTGACTGGTACAAGAGATCAAGCAGGCAAGATTGAGTTCAGTGGGAATGGATTTGCTGCCGGGTGGTATTAAAAATGTCCAGAATAGCCGGACTGACCTGAGTAGTTGGTCAATCCGATGATTCTATTCTTTTCAAGCTCAGGAGAGGTCGCCTAATTGGTATGGCACCGCGTTGGAAGCGCGGCGGGCCGAAAGGCCTGTGCGGGTTCGAGTCCCGCTCTCTCCGCCAGTTCAAACCGGCGAGGGTTCCTCTCGCCGGCACCCCTCAGGCTCCGGCCTCCGTGCAATCGTGAACACATGAACCCCGCCAGGACCGGAAGGTAGCAACGGTAGTGCTGTTCAGATGTGCCGCGGCAGTCACCGGAGCCTGACCTTTCTCAAACATCCAATCTCATTACCAGGTTTCATTATCAGGATGCCTGATCTGTGTCGGCTCCGGGAGAGCCAGCGGGTGATGCCTCTCTTATTGCTCGACCTTGGCCTCTTTCTCACGAGCCCAACGAGCCTTGGCCGCCTCACGCAGCTTCTTCCTTGTCGCCGCCGAAAATACCCGCTTCTTCTTCTCCGGCGCCTCCTTCTTACCGCCATCCTTGGCTGACTTTGACGCCTTTGCGCCCTTGGCCGCCTTGACTCCCTTGCTCGCCTTGACGGCCTTGACGGCCTTCGACGCCCGCTTTGGAGCTGCGCCAGCCGACTGGCCAAGCAGGCCCATCAACTCGGACTTCTTGTCAGCCAGTTCCTTGATCTGCGCATCGATCCCAGCCAGAGCAAGCTCAACAAGTTCCTGTCTGCTGGTATCGCCACTTGATTTTGCCATTATGTTTCTCCTTGGATTTGTTCACTGGTCAGGCAATGAAAGACTTGTCAGACCTCACCAGAATGGTAACTTGACCCTCGTCAAAGAAAGTTGAGGTAATAATAACTTGAGGACATATCAACTTTGAATAATATGCAACCTTCATCGCTGCTGATAACATTGTGCAGGGTGAGTTACCGCATAACATCCGGTAACCCGATGCAGAAAAACCAGCCCGCCCAACCCGAATTGATGATCGCTTCGAATGAACTGGAGTAATCAGTGATCGAATCGACCGTCAGATCTGCCCTTGGATGTAGTTATACATCACCACTCGAAAACTTCCCTGATTCTACTCTCAGATCATGCTAAATGTCATGCATAATCTTGCATATATGTCAGGTTATTCTTCCCTCTCAAATTAGAACGGGCACAATGGCTGTGGTGTATTTGTTTGAAGGTCGTTTGACAGAACAGATATTCCGAAAAGCTATCCAACTGATACTCGAGGCTCGACCCGCTTCCAGGTTCACCGCACCGACTGCCGGGACAGTAGATGAATCAGCCTGAACTGGCGAAAGGATGTGGGCTGACGGATTGGATAGCGATGCAAAGAGATTGCCGCAATCGATTAATCCCGGCAAATTTACTGAACGAATATGGGCGGCAGAGAGAATGGATGAATTAAAATGGCGTCATCATTGCTATAATGAGTGGTCAGATGAGGAGTCGGTGATGCCGGGGTGGCCCCGGTTGGAGCACCGTCCAAAGGTCGATGGCGACAGCGCTCGTCAACAAGATCGACTTTTGGCAGATTGCCCCGTGACTGGCGGGGAGTGCAGGCAGTCTTTCCGAGCAGGAGTAACTGAAGTGAGTTATCAAGTCATCGCCAGAAAGTACCGACCGCAGACATTTGCCGACCTGACAGGTCAGGAGCACATAACACGAACACTGAGTCAGGCACTCGACGGGAACCGTCTGCATCATGCCTATCTGTTTTCCGGAGTTCGTGGAACAGGAAAGACGACTTCGGCCAGGATCCTCGCCAGGGGGCTCAACTGTCACCGCGGAACGACGAGCCAGCCCTGCCTCACCTGCCCTTCCTGCCTCGAGATAACAACCGGTAACTCGATGGATGTGCTGGAGATCGATGCCGCCTCAAACACCGGCGTCGACAACGTGCGGGATGTAATCATCAACAACATTGCTCTTGCTCCGGCACGAGACCGTTTCAAGGTCTTTGTGATCGACGAGGTTCACATGCTCTCGACCAGCGCCTTCAACGCGCTGCTCAAGACACTCGAGGAACCACCCGGACACGTCATCTTCATCCTGGCGACGACCGAGCTGCACAAGGTTCCGGACACGATCCTGTCGCGCTGTCAGCAGTTCGAGTTCCGGCAGATACCGACGGAGAAGATCTTCAACCGGCTGCAGGAGATTGCGGTTGCCGAGGGGGTAACGATCACCGGAAGCGCCCTGCGAGAGATCGCCCGGGCAGGTGCAGGAAGCCTGCGCGATGCACAATCGGCCTTCGATCAGGTGATTGCCTTCAGTGGTAACAATATCAGCGAAGAGGATGTCACCAGCTCACTTGGACTGGTCAGTGCGGCGACACTCGCCAGTTTTGCTGAGACAATCGCGCGACAAGAGTCGGCCAAGCTGCTGGCGCTGGTCGAAGATATCTTCTCACGTGGCTATGATGCCCGACACTTCACACGGGAGTTGATGGCCTGTTTTCGCCATCTCCTCTTCATCCGCGCAGGAGTCGACAATGGTGAGCTACTCGGCATCACCGATGTCGAAATGGTCAGGCTCAAAGAGCTGGCTCCTCTCTTCAGTGAAGCCGACCTGGTCCGTTCATTTCATCATCTGGCCGAAATGGAGAAGGAGATCAAAGACTCGCCCCAGCCAAGGTATCAGCTTGAGCTTGGTCTGGTGGGGCTGGCCCAGTTGCGCCGGCTTCTCCAGCTCGATGAACTGCTCGACCGGCTCGAAGCGCTCGAGAAGCGGCTCGAGACACCCGATCGGACCCCGCCGCCGGCAGATGGTCGGGGTGGCAACGATCAAGGATCGCCACGACCGGGCGGAAGTACCGGGTCGATTGCCGATCCTGGAGCGCCACCGAAGATCTCCCTCGCGAAGGCCGAGCCACTGGTTCCACCTCCGTCGATCAACAGACCTGGCCTGACCGAATCAAATGGCCACGCTCTGGCCCCTCCTCAGGTCGCCCCGACGGTCGACCTGGTCAGTGAAGACCGAAGCCATGGCCAAGAACCGGTCGATGAGCCTTACTTCGATTCGGAACCCTTCGACCTCGATAGCCACTATTCAGGTGAGTCGGGCCAGGGAGACCAAGGGGTGAGGCAGGATCGTTTTTCCGGGCGCTCAGGCAGGCAGACCACGCCCCCTCATCATAAAGTTCGATCAGCTGCCACACCGGTGACGCCTCCCGGTGGTCAGGAGATTGCCTCGATCATCGGCGAAGTGCAGCGGCTCAACCGCGGTCTGATCGAAACGGCTCTCGATTCCGCACTCCTCGAGTTCAACAACGGAGTCCTCATCGCCACCTTTGGCGCTGAGGACACCTTTGCGAAAAGGATCCGTGAGAGCAGTGAGCTCTTCCGCTCGATCGGTGAGAAACTGTTTGGACGCCCTCTCCAGGTCGAAGTGCGCATCAGTGGCGAGGTACGGCAGATTGTCAACGAGAAAGAGGAGGAGCTCAAGAGGCTCCGTCAGCGTGCTCTCTCAAACCCGGTTGTCAGACAGGTCGTCGAACAGACTCGTGGTGAGATTCTCTGGGTTCGTGAGAACAACAGCTAAGTTCAACGACGCGCCCAAAGAGCTCGCCTCAGGCAAGCTTGTTGACACTGGGATGGAGTGACTAATAGACTCACAGTCGTTAACGTTGCGACAGTATCTGAGAAGAGTGGACTGAGTTGATGGCACGAGTCGAATCAGACCAGATCGGTTACACTCCGTATCATTTCAGGAAGGTTGAGAGAAGAGATGAAATTGCCAGGTGGAATGAACATCCAGCAGATGATGCAACAGGCGCAGAAGATGCAGGAGCAGATGAACCGGGATATGACGGCCCTGCGGGTCGATGCATCTGCCGGTGGGGGAATGGTTCGGGTGGAGATGAATGGTCACAAGGATATCCTTGTACTGCGGATCGAACCGGAGGCGACCGGAGACGTCGAGATGCTTCAGGACCTGATCCTTGCCGCCATCAACGAATGCAATCGCAAGGTCGATGAATCACTCCAGAGTCGGCTTGGGAATGCCCTTGGCGGTCTCAATATCCCTGGTCTTGGCTAAAGGGGAACGCCAATGCTCGATTATGCAGAACCGGTGACCCGCCTGATCGATGAGCTGAAGAGGCTCCCGGGCATCGGCCACAAATCGGCCCAGCGGGTCGCCTTCCATCTCCTCAAGGCCAGCCTCGAGGAGACTAATCGACTGGTGGTCGCGATCCGTGAAGTGAAGGATCGGATCATCTTCTGCTCGGTCTGTAACAACCTCACCGATACCGACCCCTGTCGATACTGCAGCAACCCGACCCGCGATCGTTCGGTCATCTGCGTCGTCGAAGAGCCATTCAATCTTGTCGCGATCGAAAAGACACGGGAATATCGTGGCCTCTACCACGTGCTCCACGGTGCGCTCTCACCAATTCGCGGGATGGGTCCCGACGAGCTGCGTATTCGTAACCTGATAGAGCGGCTCCGTCCGGATGAGAATGGGGAGAGTGTGGTCAGCGAGATCATCCTTGCCACCAATCCAAATACCGAGGGGGAGGCGACGGCAAACTACCTCGCCCGGCTCCTCAAACCACTCGGCCTCCGCGTCACCCGCATCGCCATGGGGCTCCCGGTGGGCAGTGACCTCGAGTACGCCGACGAAGTGACGATGTACAAGGCTCTCACCAACCGGCACGAGGTCTGAACTTGACCGATTACCTGGCTGACTTTCTGGCCCTTCGCGAAGCCAATGAACGACTGCGACAGCAGGGGGTTGATGAGCTGTGGGGCTTGCTGAACCACATCAGTGCCCGCTTGAATGTATCCAATGGGCAATCGAATGGGGAGTTCGGGGGGGAGACCATCGGGGCAGGCCCCGGTGGCCAAAGGTTGGAACTGGGACGCCAGGAATGGGAGTTTACGGTCAGAGATTCGACGATGGTTGGTGAAAGATTGGGTCTGCGCTGCAACGTCAAGACCCTCGTCTTTGAGCTGGGCTGGCCAAGAGTGCCCGCCCACGGCTATGTTCCCGGGACCGGACTCGCGAGAGGGCGGATCGGCTTCAGCCAGAATGTCATGCTCGACCCACGCCCTCTCGCCGACCTGATTCTGCGCCGGGTAGAGAACCCGGCGTCCCCGCGCTGGTACTTTATCGATCACGAGCAGATCCGCGGCGAAGAGTTGACCGAACAGACACTGTCCCCCTTCATCCTCCAGATTCTCGACCCATCCTGATGCAGCCTCTGCCCGGTACAGAAATATTGCCGGGGGCCAACCGGAGATGGGCCGAACCGATCTCCACCACCGCCATCTCGCCACCGTCCAGTCAGCAGATAGGCCTAGACAGGGGCCAGTGCTCCCAGAATGTGATATCCATCATCGACGTAGATCACCTCACCCGTAATGCCCCGGCTCATTGAACTGAGCAGAAAGACGGTCGTATCACCAACCTCGGCCTGCTCGGTTGCCTTTCGCAGCGGTGCGATCTGTCGATGGGCGTCGACCATCTTTGTAATTCCGGAGACTCCACGCGCCGCAAGAGTACGAATCGGCCCGGCCGAGACGGCATTGACCCGGATTCCCCGTGGGCCAAGATCGGCGGCCAGATAACGAACCGATGACTCGAGCGCCGCTTTGGCAACGCCCATCACATTGTAGTGCGGGACGACACGCTCCGCTCCAAGGTAGGTCAGCGTAACGATCGATCCGCCATTGGTCATCAACGGCAGGGCAGCGCGGCTGAGTGCGACCAGCGAATAGGCGCTCACATCGAGCGCCGTTGCAAAGCCCTGACGCGTCGTCGCGACAAACTCACCGGTCAGCTCCTCTCGCGGAGCAAAGGCCACCGAGTGGACAAGAAAATCGATCGTCCCAAACTCATCCTCGACACTCTTCATGAACGACTCAATCTCGGCATCGCTGCTCACATCGCAGGGAAAGAGGCAGGCCCCATCCAATCCCTCCACCAGCCCGGCAACATTCTCCTTCAGCCGGTCGTTCTGATAGTTGAAGGCCAGGCGCGCTCCTTCGCGCATTGCTGCCTCAGCGATCGCCCAGGCAATGCTGTGCTTGTTGGCAACACCGATAATCAATCCCTTTTTTCCTTCCAGCAGCATCTTCAGTTTGTCCTTCCTGACTGTAAGTTGTTTACTCCATCTGACCACTTCTCTGGTATCTTCGACCTGTTGAAGATACCATGAATCGCGTCCGGAGTCCCGGTCTGCGCCTGGCCACGCGGGCAATCTCTAACTCGTTCGAAACCGGCGCAGTTGGCAGAGCCACCACCGGAACAGACGCCGGACCAGGGTTCACCCAACTATCGGTGAAGCAGTGAAGATAGTTCTGATTCAGGTCAGCAGGCAGAAGAGTTGAGTGGAGATCAAGGATTGTATGAGCGAATGGCAAGGGAGAACGGTGCTGATTACTGGAGCGACATCCGGTATCGGGCAGGCTTTTGCCAAACGGCTGGCGATGGCAGGAGCCGAATTGATACTTACGGCACGGTCGATCGAACGCCTCACGGCGACTGCCCTTGAGCTGCGGCAAGAGTTCGATCCTCATCTGCCCATCCACCTCTACCCGACCGACCTCGCCCGAGCTGACGGGCCTGTCCAGCTCGTCGAGACCATCCACCAAGCCGGCCATCGGATCGACCTGCTGATCAATAATGCCGGCTTCGGCATTGCCGGTACTTTCGCAACTCAGGATCCACAACGCCAGCTCGAGATGCTCCAGCTCAATGTCATCTCGCCTGTCGCCCTGACCCGCCTGCTCCTTCCCGGGATGATCGAGCGGCGGAGTGGTGCCATCATTCAGGTCGCCTCGATGGCCGCCTTTCAGGGCGTCCCCTGGCTCTCGCTCTACGCCGGGTCAAAGGCGCTCCTCATGAACTTTACCGAAGGTCTTGCCGTCGAATGCCGTCAATCCGGAGTTCGAGTCCTCGCTCTCTGCCCTGGCCCCACTCAATCATCTTTCCACGCCACGGCCGGAGCTACGCCACGCGGCGCGGAACGCGGAATGATGTCTGCCTTTGAGGTCGTCGACTGCGCCCTCGATCAACTCGCCCACGGCCGTTCACTGGCCATCCCGGGCACCTCCAACAGGCTTACCCTCCTCCTCGAACGAGTTGTCCCACGCTCACTTGTCACCCGCCTTGCAGCACGGCTCTATCGACCGGACTCCAAACACGGGTAACACACCTCTCGCTCCGGATGTTACACCAGAACCCCTCCCCTTCCCTCCCATACTTTGGCCATGTCAACCTGTCGCCTCCCCGTGGCGAAATTCCTGCACAAGTCGAAGGATGGCGGGTGATGGTTTGCAATCTTTTTGGCAGTTATTCAAGTATTTTTTCACTTTTTTGTGGACATTCGGAATTGGATGAATATAATCAAAATTTCTTGAGGGTCTTGATTTTCTCCCCCAAACCATGATCTATCCCAACAATCCCGATTGAAGTGGAGGGCGCTTCTATGATGAAGTGCAAAAAGTGTGACTATCCAATCTTCTCCTACTCGCAGTGCTGCCCCAACTGCGGTCGAAAGATCGAGCTACAGCTAAGAAAAGATACCACTGTCCATCCGCCCCAGACGCGTTTTGATTTCTGGGTCGCCGGTATCAAGAGATCAGTCGGTTCCGGTAAAGTACGTCGCCCGATATCTTACTGATCTTCGTCTCTTCTCTCCCTCTCACTGTCACCAGTTGCCGATAAAAAAGGTATCGGCTCTGGCCGATACCTTTTTGGTAATCATACATAATTACTGATCACTTCGGGTTCACGCCCACCCAGGACATAAACCCGGCAGATGACTCACCATCTGCATCCTTACTCCAGACACCTCTACAGACTCCATCTCCAGAGGCTCAGCGCGTAATATCCTTCAGAAACTGCCCGTAGAGGCTCTCGGTCTCGACGGCGGTCAGTTTGCCCGAGTGGATGAGAATTCGAAAGCGCATCGTCACCTTCTGTCCCGGCTCCAGCGTGTAGTTGAGCACCGTCTGACCCTTCGTGAACTCCTTTGCCCCAAATGGATTGGCCGCAAAGAGACCGTAGCCACGGTTGTGCCAATAGGTCGGATAGAGTGGGTTCTTCGGATGATCGAAGATGCCGATCACCACATCCTCCTCACGGACATGTCCGCTCAAAGTCATCCACTTGGCCTTCTTCCCCCACGAGTTCTTCTCGCCGACCTGCCCTTCACTGCTCAGGTAGACCCCTTCGACACCCTTGTTGTCGAGCACTGCGACCTTGGTCGGATTTCCCTGCTCATCAGTAAAGACCAGTGGCTGGGTTGATGGCTCCTCCAGCTGGCGGGCAACGCGAATTCCAAGCGCCCCCTCCTTGCTGTCTCCAAAGACCACCTTCTGCCCCTGTGCCGTCAGGGTGATCACGCGATCGATGATCCGCATATTCTTTGCCGCACGGAAGATGATCGTCTCATCCTGCTGCAGAACTTTCGCCCCGTCCGGCATTATCCAGTCCATGGTCACATCGAGCTCACCCTTCCCCTTGCCGTTCCGGATCGCCTTGACGGCCTGGTGCCTGATCGTCCCCATCTTCTCCGATCCCGCACCTCCACTGTTATTCCAGAAATCGACGCCATTGATGTTACCGTAATTGAACCACGCTGAGACGTGATGCGGATGATCCGTGCGCTCGCCGGCCACTTTGGCTACCGGGTAACTGCGCGTCACTACCGTGCCACTGGCCGTCTGCAAGGGATAGAGAATCGGCTTCTTCTGTGAATCCCAGTAACAGTAAGAGGTAAAGAGCTGCTGATCGACATAGACATCGAGCTGCTTCCGGTCTTTCTGCTCGACAATCTTCACCGCCTGCGCAAAGACCGCGCCACCTGTCATAAGGATCAGGCCAGCCAGCCATATTGAAAAGATTTGTTTCTTCATAAGATGAGTTCCCCTGTCAACGATGATCGGTACTTGTCAATACGAAGCGGTCCCCGGTTCGCCAAACGACCCGGGGACCGCCTCTTGTCTCAATATCGGACCTAGCTGACGACAACCTCCTGCTTCTTGTCGTCAAATGTGACCCGCTTGCCTGTCTGGATCGCCGCAATCGTCATACAGAGCGCAACCGAATGGTTGTACGCGGCGTGAATATCGGCATTGGTCTTCCGGTTACGTTTCTGGACACAGTCCATCCAGTTACGCATATGGGCGAGAGTCTGCTTGTCAACTCCGGTATTGGCCGAGGTCTCGATCCCTGCCTCATCCGAGAGGGAATAGGATTCAAGCTGATTGGCCTTCATCCCCATCTGCCGCGCCATATTATCCTTGAGACCACCCTCAGCGGTCACCTTGTTGGTATCAAGGTTGAGCGTACCACCATTTGCATAGTAGATCTCCTTGACCCCACCCGCCTCATTGGTCATACGCGAGGAATAGAGAACCTGGAAGGCCTTGTCCGTCTTCGGATTGAGATAATCGAAGACGGCCGTCATCGTATCCCAGTTCTGGCGGCCATCTTTCCAGAGATAGAGTCCACCATTGACAACGACGCTACGCGGATGCGAAATCCCCGTAAACCAGTGGACCGTATCGATCTGGTGCACCATCCACTGATCCGGAATACCCGAGGAGAATGGCCAGAAGAGCCGGAACTCGAGGTACTTCCGGGCATCGAACGGAATCTTCGGATCACGATTGATCAGATACCGCTTCCAGTCCGTATCCTCCTGCTTGAGGAGCGGAACGACATTCGGACGCCGCCAGCGCCCTGGCTGATTGACGTTCCAGGTCATCTCGGCCATGACGATATCTCCAAACTTGCCGGAATCGAGATACTCCTTGGCCCGCATATAACTGTCGGTCGAACGACGCTGCGTACCGACCTGAAAGACCCTGTCCGAACCACCAATGACCTTCAATGCCTCGTTCGCATCGCTCATGACATTGGCAAAAGGCTTCTCCGCATAGACATCCTTGCCCGCCCGCACCGCCTCGATAGCGTGATAGGCATGCTGGAAGTCGGCGGTGCCGATGATCACCGCGTCGATATCCTTGCGGTCGTAGAGCTCGTCCGTGTTCCTTACACCAGCCGGCGTGGTTATTCCATAATTCTTGGCAATCTGGCCCGGGACCTCCTCACGCCGCTTCTTCCAGATGTCACAGACGGCGACCAGCTCGAAATTGAGCTCTTTCGCGTATGTCTGAAACGCTGGCAGCAGTGAGCTCATCGTCCGATCACTCGCTCCGACCAGCGCCACCCTTACCCGTCCATTGGCTCCCAGAACCCGCCCTGGCTGCAGGACATTCAACCTTGTCGCCGCAACTCCGGCGGTCGCCGCGGCAGTTGTCCGCATGAAATCTCGTCGTGTCGTCTTACTCATAGGTATCTCCATTTGTTGAGTTATCGATCGTGTGTCCACACCGGACCAGCGCCCATAGACGATGGCCCGGCGATTCGACTGCTTGACACCCGACTTCTTATTCAATGGACCGATCAGAATACCAGCCGTAAACCTATCTGCACATCGCGGGGCAGGTTGTTCTGACTCGTCACCCGCCCAAAATTGGCGTTGTTTGGACTCAGATTCGGGTTGTCGAAGAATGGCGTATTGAACGCATTCAGGAACTCACCACGCACCTGAAGTTTGATCGTTTCAGTAAAGGAAAAGTTCTTGCTCACCGAGAGATCGGCCATGTTGAGTCCTGTTCCCCGGAAGCCGGCGAAACGGGATGGCAGTGTCCGGTAGTTTCCGGAGAGCTGGATTCGCGGATCGTTACGTTGCTTGTTCGGATCGACCACTCCATTGGTCTGTACTGCGGCATCGGTGAAGTAGAATCCACTGATATCGAAGACCGTACTGGCGACACGGCTTGAATTGACCGTCGTCTTCAGTCTGGTAATATCACCATTATAGTAAACATTACCGATTGTCAACGGACGCCCCTGCTGTGCCTGCCATATTCCCTGAACCTGCCAGCCGCCGAGCACCGTATCGACCGCCCGATGCCAGCTCCGCCCCCACTTCCGACCACGACCGAAGGGCAGCTCATAGATACCACTGACCACGATGCGGTGTGGAATATCGGCATCTGAAAGGCGCCGCTCAAACTGTGTATCAACCTCGTTAAGGAAGGAGTCCTGCACAAGGAACTTCGACCACGTATAGCTGACCAGTGTCGTAAACCCGCGGCTGAAACGCTTCTCCAGACGGATCTGGCCACTGTGGAAATTACTGCTGCCATTGTTGACGATGCCACTGATCCCCGTAAACTGTGGGAAGGGGCGCAGAAGCTGCTGCCTCTGTACCGTCCCGCCATTGAGCCCTGTCCCGGGAATCAGATTACGGAATGGATTGGTGACGGTAGCCGTCAGGAAATTGATCCGATCCTGATCACGAACCGGACTCGTCGAGAGATACTGCTTCGGAATCGCATTGAAGATATTGGAGCCAACGACGAGGTCGCCTCCACGGTTCCCAACATACTGCAGCTCAAGAAGCCAGTTTCCCGGAAGCTCATACTGACCGCCAAATGACCAGCGCTGCGCCTGTGAATTTTCCACCTTCGCCGGCAGGAATGATGGCGACTGACCAAGCAGTGCCGATAGTCCCAGCGAGGCTCCACGCGGCTGAAGAACACCGGTCGGGAATGGATTGGCGAGATTGGCCTGATAGGTCAGGCCGTTGTCGACACTCGGCACGATCTGTGTCTGCAGCGAGAAACCAGACTGGTTGACGCCGGCAATCACAAAGGGCACCGTGTAGACTCCCCAGCCTCCACGAAGCACCAGCTTGTCGGTCATCTTGTAGGCAAAGCCGACTCGCGGCTGATAGTTGTTGCGATCCGCATCCCAGAAATAACGATTGCTGTCGGATGCGAAGAGCAGCCCTCCCTTGGCCTTGAAACTCGCGACGGGAATCTCGGGAATTGGCGCCGCCGCATATGCCGCCACGGCTGCCGCCTCAATCGGACTGGCCGCAGTGAAGTCGAAACCACGCGTGTTTCTGTTGTACCGCTCGTCGGTTGCGCCTTCATATTCATAACGCAGTCCCAGGTTCAACGTCAGCTTCGATGAGACCTTCCAGTCATCATGGAAAAAGAATCCATAATAGAGTGCCTGATTTGAGCGGGCGGCATTACGATCGATAATGCCGCCGGTCGGCACACCAAGCAGCATCGAGGCGAGGCTTTGCCCGACGGCAGCTCCGGCCGAGTTGTCGAGCGGGCCTCGGGTAAAGCCATTTCCAAAGTCATAACGTCCCGCTGCATGGCCTGCGCTGTATGAGTTCTCACGGTAGGAGCGCAGATCGGCCCCGATCCGGATCGAATGGCTTCTCCGGATTGTCGTGAGGGTCGGCTGCACCGAGTAGATGTTATGATTGTTTCCTCCACCAGCGTTATCTCCAAGCGATGAGTATCCACTGATCTCGAACCGTGGAAGATAACTCTCCGGCCCGAAGAGACTGGCCGTCGTCTGTGGAAATCCAAGCGATGCCGGCTGGAACTCGTCCCGGCTCTGCGGATAGCTCGGCTCATTGAAACGCGAAAAACCGACTCGTACGTTGAGCACGGTCGAAGCACTGAGATTGTTGAGGTAGTCGAATGTCCCACCACTGTTGATGCGATAGAGAAAACTCCCACTTGGACGGATGCCATTGACCAGTCCCGTTGCATTGCCACGCGCCTCGACCCGATTATTGTAGGTGTAACGGAAGAAGAAGCGCTGCTTGTCACTTATTGTCTGATCAAAGCGGAATGACTCGGAGTGGAAATTGTCCGTGCGCGGATTTCCACTGATGAAATTGTTCTGCTGCTGGGCATTACCCGCCTGGTTGGGTAACGGATAGAACTTGAGATAATTGAGGGCGATCGGACTGATCCGGTTGCTCGGAATGATGTTCCCCGCGAATGGATCGCGCCGCACCCGTCCCCCCTCGGCGCGGGCAGTTGTCGGATCGTAGATGACGATCGACGGCAGCAGCTCTGAGAAGTCTCCCTGCCGCATCTTTGCAGTCGGGACGGTGAAGAGCCCTGGCTCCGGAAACTTGTCCTTCAATCCCTCGTATGCGAAGAAGAAGAAGGTTCGATTGCGGCCATCGTAGCCGAGTGGCCCGAGAAACTTTGGTGTCCAGACCGGTCCGCCAACCGTAAAACCATAACGATTGTATCGCAGTGCATCCCGATCCGCCTTGCCATCCTTGTCTGCATCACGCGACGGGTTGGCAGTCAGATTGGTCTGGTTGAGAAAGAAGTTGTTGGCAGAGAGAATATCGTTCCGGACAAACTCATAGACCGATCCGTGGAGCTGGTTGGTTCCACTCTTGAGCGTCACGTTGACGGTTGCTCCGGCAGTATGGGCGGACTGACCATCGTATGCAGCCGTCTCGACCTTGAACTCCTGGACCGCATCGGCGGGAGGAACGAAGGCCACCCGGCCAACTCCACCCCCACTCGCCATATTTGGCGAGCCATCGAGCGTAAACTCGTTTCGTCCGGGAGCTCCGTCGGCCACCACCGCCGAGGTCCCGCCGTTGTCGAAGGGACGTGAAAATTTCAGGTCACCAGTGTAGGCGATACCAGGCGCGAGGCGGGTCAGCACAAATGGATTTCCATCCGAAAGCGGCAACTCAGCGATGCGCCGCTGGTCGATCACCTGCCCGGCCGAGGCTGAGGAGGCCTCGAGCAGTGGAGTCTCTGCAGTGATATTGACCACCTCTTGCACGGCCCCGACTTCCAGCGCAAGGTCGAGACTGACCTTGTCTCCGACACGGATCTCGATGTTGTCGCGGACCACCTTCTTGAACCCGGTCGCTTCGACGACGACCGTATAGCTGCCCGGTGAAAGGTAGAGTGCCTTGTAGTCACCATTGGCATCCGTCACCGCACTGAGCGCCACGCCGGTAGCCCGGTTGGTCACCTGAACCTTGGCATTGGCTACTGCTGCTCCAGATGCCTCAGTCACCTGCCCGGTGATCTGTCCCCGAAAGTCCTGCCCTAAGGCAAGGATGGTCAGCAGCATTGGGAAAGTCAATAAAGACAATCCTCTTGTCCACATCTTCGCACTTGATAACATGGTGTCTCTCCACTCTATTTATGTTATTGACCATTACCGATAACCGGTCGACGTTTTACGTTAGTATAAGTATAGTCAGGTCGCGGACGGCAATGACATCTTCACTGAGCCAGCCGGACGCGAATGGGCTGCTCCGATCTGCACCGAGATCGGAAGAGCCATCCCTTCTTTTCAACTATTTGTATTGTTTGTCTATGGGTTATCCCAGCAATGAACCAACAGTATACTCAGGCCAATCTGTTTTGTCAGCTTCAATCAACATTTGAAATTATTCTCACAAGCTGATCTACCTCGTCACGGGTATTGTAGAAATGGGGTGAGAGGCGGAGCCTTCCAAGGCGGGGGGTCGTGATGACCTGGTGGCGATTGAGATGCTCATATGTACGCTCGGCCGTGTAGCGTGGGTGGGTAACACAGATAAAGGAAGACTTCTCTCCGGGCCTTGCCGAACTGTGAATCTGCCAACCGGCCTCTTCGAGGGATTGGCTGAGGTAGTCGCGCAGTTCGATCAGGTAACTCTCGATCTGCGGCGGACCAACCTCGAGAAAGAGCTCTATCGCGCCACCCAGACCGACCACCCCGGCAGTATTGAGCGCCCCTGGTTCAAAACGACGCGCTCCGGCAACGAGGGGCTTCGGTCTCTGGCTGAAGGCGAATGGTTGCTCAACTGACATCCACCCGAGAATGGTCGGGGCGACCCGATCGAGAATCTCCCGCCGAAGATAGAAGAGCGCGATCCCATCGGGCCCGAGCAGAAACTTGTGAGCATCGGCAACGAAAGCGTCGACAAACATCTCCTGAACATCGAGACGCAACGCACCAAGCCCCTGAATTGCATCGACCACAAAAAGGACTCCCCGCTCACGACAGTATCTGCCAATCGTCGGCAGATCATTGCGAAAGCCGGTCGCAAACTCAACGTAACTGAGCGCGACAACGCGGGTTCGCTCATCGATCTGCTCGAGGATCTCTGCCCTCTCCAGTCGACCTTCGTGCTCCGGAACGATCCGGAGTTGGACCCCATGCCTGGTCGAAACATGCTGCCACGGTAGAATATTTGATGGGAACTCGGCCGCCGTCGTGACGATGTTATCGCCACTGCGCCAGTCGATGCCGTTGGCAATCATGGCCAGGCCTGCCGAGGTATTTGGAGCAAAGGCGATCTCATCCGCTGCCGCATTGACCAGTCTGGCACCCAGTCCACGCACTCGTTCAATGGCCGCTCCCCACTCCCGCCAGTGCGTCAGACCGTGATCGAGCAGATCCTGTGCATACTCCATCATCCGGTCATGGACTGGTCGGGAGATCGGAGCTACGGCAGCGTGGTTGAAATAGATATGGTTCCTGGTAACCGGAAAGAGCTGGCGGATCTCGTTATTCATAGGCTTATCAGATCAGCCGGTCAAGCACCGGCCACCAGGTTGAAAGTGGTCCGAACCTCACCGACCTCCCGGTCTCGGTGATTACGGTGTGGTGATCCGGCGTATGCTTTTAGCAGCGGCCCGGTCTCTTCATCGAGCAGGCCTAGCTGATGAAGGACTTCGATCACAACAGGATCACGCGCGCGTCGAATGTCTCCATCCTCGATCTTGATCGCAATGCCCAGGCCGCGCGGATATCTGGGCGTGGGGAGAATGCCCAGCAACTGGACTCCCTCCGCACCTACCTTCGAGACTATCCGCCCGGGCAATGCTCTCATGAGGTCAGTGTCGAGCCGACCTCTCGTCCCACCAACCATCTCTGGAAACTCGAGCATGGCGGCGAGAACCTGGCGAGCCGCCTTGCCGGTCACGCTATCAGTGGCTGAGGTGACGAGCCGCGCATAACTCAGTGCCATCGCCTCGAGACTCACGCCAAAAACCGGGGCACTGCATCCATCGATCGCAACAGTGATATTTTCCGGCGCCGTTGCGGTAAATTCGGCAACGACCTGCCTGATCACGATCTGAATTGGATGATCCGGATCGAGGTAGTCGTGCAGGTGATGAGCTCCGTGGCTTGCCTGGAGAAGCATTCCTGCGTGCTTGCCGGAGCAGTTGTTGTGAAGAGTATCGGGTGACTTACCAGCCTCACGGAGCGCCCTGGCCGCCCGACTGTCGAAGGGAGGATGGGCGCCACATTGGAGCAGGTCGACGCTCAATTGCCCGCGGGAGAGGATCGATCTGACTGCCGTGAGATGAATCTCTTCGCCACTGTGCGAACCGGTGATGACAGCCAGCTCCCTGGGTGTCAGCCCGAATCTGGACATTGCTCCGGAGGTGATGAGTGGAATAGCCTGGAAGGGCTTGGCAGCGGAACGGAAGAAGGTGACCGTCTCGCAATTGCCAAGGGAAGCTATGATCGATCCGGCAGAGTCGACCACGGCGATCAAGCCCCGATGCTGTGACTCGACCAGTTGCCCGCGGGTAACTTCGATAAGAATTGGCGGATAATGGCTGGTGTTCATAGATTGAACCTTTGGGTTGGGTGGGACAGGTGGGACACATGTCCCGCCTGTCCCACCTGTCCCACTTGTTCCACCTGTCCCACTCATCAAAAAGTGATTCGCGCTCCGAACCTTACCAGGCGCTCACCACCAATGGTCGCATTCACCTGCCCAAAGGTCGGGCTTCCAAAAGCTCCATCAGGGTTGATGAAATTCGGACTATTCGAAACATTGAGCGCGTCGATCCGAATCTCGGCTCCGATCCGCTCGCTGAACCGGAATCGCTTGATCATCGTCCCATCAAGGTTGGTGTAGCCCGGTCCGGTGATCGAATCGTTCCGTGTCATGTTCCCAAATGTATTGGCCGCCGGCGCCGAGAAGACGCTCGGGTCGAAATAGAGCTTGCCCGGCCCAATCTCTCCCCGCACGGTCGGCTTACCACTCGCGTTGGGACGCTGGGTGTTGCCAGGAGCCCG
>CAIOZW010000380.1 GCA_903862855.1 uncultured Acidobacteriota bacterium | reverse complement strand
GACGATCGAGCAGATGGTCAGGTTCATTGAGTCTCCGGAGACGGACACGGTCCTCGGCAAGCGTGACCGGGCGATTCTGGAACTGCTCTATGCAAGCGGACTCCGCGTCTCGGAGATGGTCGGGTTGAATCTGACCGACATCGATTTTGACAATCAGACTCTGCGGGTGAAAGGGAAGGGGAGGAAAGTTCGAATCGTGCCATTTGGAGCCCATGCCAAGGCGGCATTGCAGGGGTATCTGGCCGTGCGTGGGGAGCTGCTGGTCGAGGCCGATCTGGCGAAGATCGATCCGCAGGCGGTCTTCTTCAACTACCAGGGGACGCGGATCACGACACGGTCAGTGGGTCGGATGATCGACAAGTACGTGCGCCAGTGCGCCGATCTGCACCATATCAGTCCGCACAGCCTGCGCCATTCATTTGCGACGCACCTGCTCGATGCCGGAGCCGATCTGCGAGCGATTCAGGAGCTGCTTGGCCACGCTCGTCTCTCGACGACCCAGCAGTATACGCATGTCTCGATGGACAAGCTCATGGAGGTCTACGACCGTTCCCACCCGAAGGCCTAGCCCTGTCGATCGATCGCCTGGCGGGCGATCAGGCCGCTGCCCAGAACCATGGCCTCGATCCCGAGTGAGGCGGCGACGATGCGGCAGTCATCACGCAGCATCTCGGTCATCCGCTGGCGCACCTCACGGTCGACCGCTTCGACCAGAAACTGTCGTGCGGCTACCGCTCCCCCAATAGAGATCATCGACAGGTTGAGAAGGCTGATCACATCGGCGATGGCGATGGCGAGAAAGATGCCTGTCCGGTCGATCATCATGCGGGAGAGTTCATCGCCATTGTGGGCACAATCGATAATATCATCATAGGTAAATCCTCCCCCGGTCGAGAATCGTGAGAGGGCCGAGGTCTTGTCACGTTCGAGACGCAGCCGGGTGCGGCGGACGATATTGCCCGCCGAGACGAGCTCTTCAAGCTGGACCGAGGCGGCGAGATGTTCGACGTAGATGTTCATGCGCCCGATTGCACCGGCGAGTCCCGATCTTCCGTGCTGCAGTCGTCCATCGATCACGAGGCCGGCGCTCACGTTTGGCCCGATGTGGAGATAGAGGAAGTTGTCGACTCCCCGGGCCGCCCCGAGAGTCATCTCGGCGCAGGCTGCCGCATACGCGTTGTTCTCGATACTTACCGGGAGTCCGAACTCATTCTCCAGTTCTGCGTGGAGGTCGATACCGCTGAGATCGGGAAGGTTGGCGAGGGCGTGAATTCGTCTCGTCGGGGCGTGAACCAGCCCGGGGATGGCAATGCCGATGCCGGAGATGGCTGATCCCGACTGTTCATCGATGGTTCGCTTGACGACCCGGCGCAACTGGTCGACCAGTGCCCGTCCACTCTGCGTGGCCTCTTCAGTATATGGTTCGCGCCGAAACCCCTCGACCTGGCTGGAAGTGGTCACTTTTCCCAGACGGATGACGTGGCTTCCAAGGTCGATCCCCAGAACGCTCTGCTCGTGGCCCTCTTCATTGATCCTGCTGGTAGTTCCTTCAGACATATACCCTCCTCATCCTGCGCGGGAATATAACAATGGCTGCCGGTGCTGTCAATTTTATGTGATTCCGGTTTCTGCTCCGAATCGACCGAGAGCTCTGTCAATGGTGGGCCAGCAGTTGGTATCAGATCACCGGATGGCCCTTCGCGTACGGACAAGCTACACTGAAAACGATTGTTGCGGTAAGGTTCTACATCAAGTATCTTAAAACCGGTTCAGGGCAACGACATGATGATCGAAAATCTGATTCGGGAATATGGACTGTGGGCGGTCTTCTTCGGCGTCATGATCGAGGGAGACCTGACCCTTCTTTTTGCCGGAGCCCTCGCCCATTATGGGCTCTTCGGCTTTGGCGAAGCCCTGCTGGTCGGCACTACCGGAGGCTTCATTGGCGATTCGCTCAGCTACCTGATCGGCTACTGGGGACGCGAGCGGATCAAGCACAGCCATTTCTACCACAATACCCGTCCGCGACTTGAGCGACTCTCCGCCCGCTTTGGCATCTTTGCCGTCTTTCTGGTCAAGTACATCTACGGGCTGCGGACGGCAAGTGCCGTTTTCTGGGGTTTTGCACCGATGGGATACCGGAGGTTTGGTCCGCTGACCCTGCTCAGTTGTTTTGCCTGGGTGGTTGCTCTCCTCGGTGGCGGTTTCTTCTTCAGTGGAGCAATCGAGGTGCTGATCGGTGAAGTCGAGCGGATCGGCATCCTGCTGCTGATGGCCTTTCTTCTTGCCTGTGTGGTCGCGCTCATTCTCTACCTTACAGAGCGTTATGTCATTGCCCGTCAGGTACCGGAGATGGAGCCGGTCCTGTTGCCGGAGACTCTCTACGAGGCACTCTATGATGATAAAGGGGATCCGGAAGAGCCGCCGAAAGAGGAGAAGAGAGTGGAGAGCTGATGGCGGAGGCGTGTGGGAATCGAACCCGACCAACCGAGGCTTTCGCTCCGGCCCAGCGGATTTGAAGTCCGTGCCGATCACCAGATCAGATGCGCCTCCGCAGTCCTGCCAATATAACAGATTACCGGTAGACTGTCAGTCTTGAACAGGCAGGCAGTTCGATCGAGAGGAATATTTTGAGATGAGATCAACAGGAAAGCTGGAAGAGTTGACTGCGCTGATGGCCAGGTTGCGCGCTCCTGACGGATGTCCGTGGGATCGTGAGCAGACGCTGGCGAGCCTCGGGCCGATGCTGATCGAGGAGACCTACGAGGTTCTCGATGCCGTCGAGGCGGAAGACTGGGGCGAACTGCGCGACGAACTGGGGGATCTGCTCTTCCAGATCGTCTTCTACGGTCAACTGGCAGCCGAGGCGGGCCATTTCACGGTCACCGACTCGATCGCCCGGGTTCATGACAAGATGGTCCGTCGCCATCCGCACGTCTTCGGGGAAGAGAAGGTCGAGTCGACCGCCGAGGTCCTCGTCAACTGGGAGGCGATCAAGGCCGCCGAGCGCGAGGCCTCCGGTAAGAAGGCAGAGAGCGAGGCTCCACCGTCATTGCTTGCCGGGGTCTCGACCCGCCTGCCGGGGCTGCTTGAAGCGTATCAGTTGCAGACCAAGGCAGCGCGGGTCGGTTTCGACTGGCCACAGATCGATGATGTTCTCGCGAAGCTTGAGGAGGAGATCGGCGAGCTGCGGGCCGAGTTGCAGCGGCCAGAGCGGGACCAGAAGGCGGTCGACGAGGAGGTTGGTGACATCCTCTTCGTGCTTGCCAATCTTGCCCGCTGGGCGGGGACCGAGCCGGAGACCGGCCTGAAGGCCGCTAACCGCAAGTTTCGCCGCCGCTTTGCTCACATCGAGAAGCGGATGGTCGAGACCGGGCGGGCCTGGAAGGAGACGACTCTCGCCGAGATGGACCAGTTCTGGAATGAAGCTAAGGCGATCGAGAAGGGAGGCGCAGATGAGTGATACGCCAGTCCGCGAAGCCCTGGTGCTCCTGGCGCGGGCGCCGGTCGAGGGCTCCGTCAAGACCCGCCTCGTCGGATCGCTGACTCCAGCCGAAGTCCTTGAACTCTACCTCAACTTTCTGCGTGATACTTTCCGGATGATGGAGGAGGTACAGGCCGAACGTGACGACCTGGCCATCGTGCTCTGTTTTACGCCGGAGGGCTCAGAGGAGGCCTTCGAAGAGGTCGAGCGCGAGGGATGCCTGATGATGGCCCAGCGCGGCACCGATCTGGGCGAGCGGATCATCAACTGTCTCGATGACCTGTTCAGGGACGGATATGAGAGGATCGTCGTCATCGGCGCCGACTCCCCGGCACTGCCGGTCGAGTATGTGCTCGACGCCTTCGATGAGCTGACGGAACCGGAGACGGTCGTCATCGGCCCGACGCTCGATGGCGGATACTACCTGGTCGGACTTGGCCGGCCCGTCCCCGAGCTCTTCTGCGACATTCCCTGGAGCAGCGAGGGGGTCTTGACGGCGACGCGGGAGCGCATCGAGCAGACTTCGATGCGCCTTGTCGAGCTGCCCGAGTTCATCGATATCGATACCCCCGCCGATCTTGAGCTGCTTGAAGAGGTCTTTGCCGCAGATCCAGGTCTGGCACCGCGGACCCGTCGCCACCTCAAAAAGCTGCGGAAATCAAAGGGCTCAGCCCTCTGATCGCTTCAGGGCGTCAGCCATCCGAATCTGCTCAAAAGAGAAGGGGCCTGACGAGATGCTCAGGTGGACTGGATGGCGCTTTCAATACCTGGCCGTTGGCCGAGGTTCAGATCAGTCCGTTTTTGATTGCATAGCTGATCAGTTCTGCGTTCGAATCGATCTCCAGCTCCTGCATCACCGTATACTTGTGAAACTGAACCGTGCGCGGAGTGATGCCCAGTTGATCGGCGATGTCGACCATCGAGTTGCCCTCCGCCAGCAGTTTGATCACTTCACGCTGGCGTGGTGTCATCTTGTAGGTCTTTTTACTCTTTTTTGAGTTGTGAACCAGCGAGCCAACCATGTTCTGCGTCAGCGCCGGCGAGGTGTAGAAGCCTCCCCAGCTGACCGTCCGGATCGCCGTCACCAGCTCGGAGACGGCAGAGGCCTTGATGACATAACCGGATGCTCCGATCCGGAAGGCCTCCATCGCCGTGTCGACATCCTGGTCCATCGTCAGATAGATCAGTCGAACATGGGGCATCATGCTCTTCAGTTTGATGCCGGCGGTCAGTCCGTCCATGACCGGCATATTGATGTCGATGATCGCGACATCGGGATTGAGTGATTCAATCGAATCGAGCAGGGATCGGCCATCGCTGAATGTCCCGACGACCTTGAATTCAGGCTCCAGAACACGCTTGATCGCGTCGATCAGTATGGTATGGTCATCTGCCAGTACGACTTTCATTTCCTCGACTATTCCCTCTGTCTGCCATCTGTTCTGGTTGTTTGCCGGCTCTGCCGAATCGGGATGAAGTTGGATGGGTCCGTATCACTCTGATCAGGATCTTCTCAACACACATCTTCAGAAATCAAGCCTTCACAGAGATCTCGGCAACCTGGTAGAAATCTTGCGAGAGAGTAGTTAAACTGACTCGCACAAGTCAACCGGATCCGGGTGTCAATCTGTCCGGTTGCCATCCCAAAGCCCTGCCGGATGGGAATGAGAAGACCTCCCTCTCCTTGATCAGTGGCTCATCGACTTGCGGGTAAACGAAACCGGGACGGAGTTCAAATGGATCAGATCTCGCTCATCTGGGGTGGAGTGATAGCAATCTACCTGCTGCTGGCTTGGATTCATCTCATAATTTTTCTTCTTCACAAAGGCGAAAGGTTCCACCTTCTATTTGTATTGAGTTCGCTCTTTGCAATCTGTTTGGCGGCGGTTGAACTCTACGGTATGACGACCATTGGCACTTCTCTCGAGGAGTACCAAAGGCTGCTTCTGTTCGGCCACCTGGCATTATGCGGAATCATTGTCTCGATCACTCTCTTTATTCATCTCTACTTCAAGGCTGGTCGCAGATGGCTGGTCTGGCTGGTCGTGTCGTCCCGGCTTCTGGTGCTCCTCCTGAACCTGCTGATTCTCAGTCCATACAATTATTCAAAACTTATATCCATCAAGAGAGTCAGCATTCTCGATGGAACCTTTCCCGTACCGGTCGGAGTGTCCAGTTGGAGAACTTTCATCGGAGCGATCAACTGGTCGCTCTTCATCTTTTTATCGATCGACATCTTCCAGCAGATCTGGAGAAGGAGGGGGGATCGGAAGGGACTTATCGTCAGTGTGAGCCTCATTATCAATGCCTTTCTTTTTCTCCACAGCAGTCTATTTGGAGTGTTGGGATATTGGGGAGCCAATTCGATCAGCTTTTTTACCCTGCCGATCTACAGCACATATTTTCTGATCGTGGCTCTTGCCATGAGTTTTGAAATCAGTCGGGAGGTGATCAGGGCGAGTCGACTGTCGGTAAAACTGGAGGAGAATGAACTGAATCTCACCCTTGCCGCAAAGGCGGCAAGACTTGAGGTCTGGTCCTACGACTGTCAAAAAGGAGTCTTCACGGTATCATCCAGTGTTCGCCATCTGCTGGGATTCACCCCAGGTCTCCCGATCAGCCTTGAGTCAATGCTTGACAGAGTGGATTTCGATGGCAAACTCCTGCTGGCCGAGCAGATAAAGCAGGGCAGAATATCTTCAACCAACCTCAATATCGAGGCTGGTTTCAACAGACCGGATGGTACGCAGGGTTGGTTTACAGCCATCGGCGAGGTTGAATACAGTTCTGCCGGTTCACCTGTCACGCTGCGCGGGGTCGCGTTGGACATCACCGCGAGAAAGCTCTCGGAAGAGGTGGAACGTCAGTTGAGCGGTATGCTCATTACCGCCCACGAGGAGGAGCGAACGAGGCTGGCGAGAGAACTGCACGATCATCTTGGGCAGATTGTCGCCGTGCACTCGATCGAACTTGGTCTGTTGAGAGAGAGGCCGCCAGAGGACAGTGCGGCCTTTGCACAACGGATGGAGGCGATCAATGAGCAGATCGAACAGATCTCCAATGACATCAGAATGCTTTCTCACCGCCTCCATCCGGCAAATCTGCGACGCCTCGGGCTTGTTCCAGCCATTCGAGGCTTGTGTCGGGAGATGTCGACGACTCACGAGATTGCGATCGATTTCAGGCAGGCTGGGCAGGAGATTGGTGCGGCGACGCTTCCAGACGAGGTGTCGCTCTGTCTCTATCGCGTGACGCAGGAGGCACTCCGCAATGCAGTACGCCACAGCCAGGCGACCCAGGTCACGGTAGATCTCAATCAGGCCGATGGGCTGATTCAACTGATTGTCGTCGATGACGGTATCGGGTTCAGCGGAGATGAGGCCACCAGGAGCCCGTCGCTGGGACTGATCAGTATGAGAGAACGGGCCCGGTTGGTGAAGGGGGATCTCTCCATTCAATCCGCCGTCGGGTGTGGAACTACGATCACTGTGCTGGTTCCACTCGATAAACTGCCTTCCTGATCACCACCTGCCGATCGATTCTGAGATTGTCTGGATATCCTTGTGTTCAGCAAAGATATTGTGACAAGCCGAAGGAAGAGCGACCCATACCTGTTAATTCTTACAGTAATATTGTTGGAGATTATCGTAAATTGACAGGTTTAATTCCGTTCGATTTCCATACAATACAAATCGAGGTTGGGCGGTAAGGATTTTGTCTGGCAGACAGAGACCGGCAATTATAAAAAGTCTTTTTGCCTTATTCCGATTTGGACACACAATAAAGTGGGACTCGATAAAGCCCACCGGATAGCCCGATCGCTGGTATTCTCATCAGCGATCGGGCTGATACTTTTTTAGGGGCAGCCTTTTTGGGTGAGCAAGCCAGAGCCAGAGCCAGACATAGATATTGGGTTTGCGGGTTTAGTGTGTGGGCGCACCATTCTCAGGAATATGTCAGCCATCCATATTCACCGCTAATGTAGGGGGAGCTCTTGGGCCGGCCCTGATTCAGGATGAAGCCCACTTGCCGAAAGAGATTGGCCATGCGGGATGCCTCGGCAGTCTATTCGGACCTGCGACTGGCTGAACAATCCTTATGCTGCACCTTGTTGTTAGGACACCTCACTTTTCTCATCGGCCCCATAGGACCCATACGGCCCGGTAGTCTTGTTGGCTAACCATTTTGCCAACAAACATATTGAGTAGGAATTGATCTGATCGGCAGGAAGCCCCTCTACAGCTCAAAGTCCGGATCGAGGACGCGGTACTCGTCCAGCTTGCGGTGGAGCGTCCGCCGGTCGACCCCGAGTATCTCCGCCGCGCGAGACTTGTTCTTGCCGGTCATCCGCAGCGTCTCGACGATATACTCCCGTTCAAGCTGGTAGAGGGTGAGCCGGCTCTCCTTTCCGCGCGCGATAAGCGTCGTAGTGCCAGCCTGGTTCCGGACCCGTTCGGGCAGATCATCCGGGACAAGATTCCCGCCCTCGGCGAGCGCCACTGCCCGCTCGATTGCGTTCTCGAGCTCACGGGCGTTCCCCGGCCATTGATACGCGGTCAGGATCGCCAGCGTCTCCGGAGTCACATTCAATGGCGACTGCCCTGACTTGTCGCCGAT
>CAIOZW010000379.1 GCA_903862855.1 uncultured Acidobacteriota bacterium | reverse complement strand
TTGGGTTATTGTCGTGGAGAACGCCAGATCACGAGTCAGCGTCATCA
The DNA here is from genome assembly GCA_903862855.1 of uncultured Acidobacteriota bacterium. GTDB lineage: Bacteria > Acidobacteriota > Blastocatellia > RBC074 > RBC074 > CAIOZW01. The sequence continues at coordinate 14,125 of CAIOZW010000379.1, read as the reverse complement.
TTCCCTGTCTTAACGCTGCGCCATACATCGCCGCGACGATCCAGAGCGTCCTCGCGCAGACATTACCAGCAGCCGAGATACTGGTGGTCGATGATGGATCGGACGACGATTCGCTGGCTGTTCTGGCCGGATTTGGCGAGCAGCTGCAGGTCTTTTCACAACCGAATGGTGGGCCGGCCGCCGCGCGAAATCGGGCCATTACCCACGCAACGGGCGACTTCATCGCTTTTCTGGATAGCGACGATCTGTGGGAACCGGAGAAGCTGGCAAGACAGATGGCCGAGTTCCGCGCCCATCCGGAGACAGGGCTCATCTACAGCGAAGCGATCATGTTCCGCGAGGAGGGGGATGAGCGAACGGAGATTCAGCGCATCGGGCATACTGGAGATCCGACCTTGCGGCAACTCCTCTTTGGGGACTTCATCCCAAACTCGACCGTAATCGTGAGGCGCGAGGTGATCGAGTCGACTGGCCCACTCAATGAGAGTCGGGACCTGGTCGGTGTCGAGGACTATGAGTACTGGATGCGGATCGCCCTGCAGCACCAGATGCGGGGGATCGCAGAACCGCTTGCCTGGTACCGGATCCGGGCGGGAAACCTCATGGGATCCGGCACAGATATCGAGAAGGGGTTGCGGCTGGCAAAGATGGCGCTTGAATCCATCGCGCGACGAGATCCACAGATCTGGAAGCGGGAAGGGATTGACCGGGGACGGCTTCTCGCGCGGCTCCATCTGCGCGCCGGCCACGCGTGGCGGCAGCGTGGTGAGTGGGGTCGCTGGGCAAGGCACAACCTCAACGCACTGGCTGAGTGCCAGCACCCACGAGTCTGGCGTTGGATGGTTGCGGCAGCAATCCTTCGTCGCTGGTCGTGATTGAAGACAAGGATTAACACGCTTGCGCATCAGCTTTATCCTGCCAATGTTTCTGGAGAGCCCGGCGGGTGGCTTCAAGGTGGTCTATGAATACGCAAACCGTTTGCAGCAGCGTGGACACGAAGTGACGGTAATCCACCCACGTCAGATCGACTCACCGCCGGGCCTGATCGACTGGCTGAAGCGTCCGCTCTGGGCCTGGCGACTTCGCTGGCGTCATCGTCACCAACCGGTTCCCTGGTTCCCACTTGACAAGCAGGTAAGGTTCAGACTGGTCAGCGATCTGCGGGAACGTTTCATCCCGGCTGGTGATGCAATCATCGCTACCGCCTTCCAGACAGCCGGGCCGGTGGCCAGTTATGGAATGGAGAAGGGGCGCGGCTTCTACCTGATCCAGTCCTTCGAAGACTGGATGGGTGATAGTGAGCGAGTGCGGGCGTCCTGGCGACTTCCACTGCAGAAGATCGTCGTCTCGCGCTGGCTTGAACGGATCGCCGCTGAGCTGGGAGTGGAGGAGGAGACAACGCTCATTTCGATCGGGGTGGACCTGACGCGCTTTCGGATCAGGAGACCGCACGGCGACGAGCGACCACCGCGGATCGGAATGCTCGCCCATCCGCTACCGATCAAGGGAACGGCTGACGGGCTGGCGGCGCTGGAATTGGTCCGACGCGAGATTCCGGAGATCGAGGCTGTCCTGTTCGGGACGGAGGCGCGGAGTGCGAAGATTCCAGACTGGATCGAATATCGCCACCGTCCTGCGGCGGAGGAACTGGTCGAGATCTACAATTCATGCCGGATCTTTCTGCACCCAAGCCGACTCGAAGGCTGGGGCCTGCCAGCCGCTGAAGCGATGGCCTGCGGCTGCGCCGTTGTCGCGGCGCATAACGAGGGGATCGATGAGTTCGCGGTCAATGGCGTGAACGCGCTGCTTGCACCAATTGGCAATCCGCCCGAATTGGCGCAGCGGATAGTGAGGCTGCTCACGGATCAGGAGCTCTGCGCAAAGATTGCGAATAACGGAGTGGAGCAGATTCAACGCTTCGACTGGGAGAGATCGGTCGACCGCTTGGAGGCGCTGCTCGGACAAGCGTTGTGAGTATTGACATCCGGCCAATGACGGCGATCATCATCGTCAACTACAATGGTGAAAGATGGATTGGTGAATGCCTGCGGGCGCTGCGCCTGACGGCAGGCGTGACTTATCGAATCATCGTCATCGACAATGGTTCGACCGACCAGAGCATCGCCCTGATTGAACAGAGCTTTCCCGAGGTTGAGCTGATCGTGGCCGGCCGGAATCTTGGATTCTGCGAAGGGAACAATCTTGGAATTGCGCGGGCCTTTGAGACCGGATGTGATCATATTGCGCTGCTCAATCCTGATACACGGGTCGAGTCTGACTGGCTTCACGAACTGCTCGAGGCTCTGGCAACCGACGAAAAGCGAGCGATTGCCGGGGCCGTTCAATTGCGTTACGAAGATGACGGGTTCAACAGTTGGACCAGCACTGCCTTCCCGACCCTGCTGACGGAACTGCAGAATCCGGGCACAGCGCGGCCGTGGATCGAGGTCGACTGGGTCGAAGGGGCCTGTCTGGTCATTACCAGGCGTGCGCTTGAAGAGATCGGCTGGCTCGACCCGGTATTCTTCGCCTTCTACGAAGAGATCGATCTCTGCCGGCGGGCCCGTGCCCACGGCTACCAGGTCGGCCTCGTCCCTGGAAGCCGTATCCACCACCATCGCGGTGGCAGTTGGGAGGCCACCCCAGAGTTGAAGCGGCAGCGTGACCGGCGCTGTGACCGCAGCCAGTTCATCTACGTGATGAGCGACCCGCAGCGAGACCGGCTCGGAAATCTGCTGATGGGATTGCGAACCATTGTGACAAAGACGATCACGGCGATCCGCGAACGCTCGCTGGTGCGACTGATCGACCTGCCAGGACTGATCATCGAGATCGTTGGATTGAGTCGATCCATTAATCGGAAATGGGCCAATGACCGTCAGAGAATCGGACAGATAAAACGGATATGATGGATCAGACCACAACCACCGGTATCTCTTTGGAGAGCAAGCCGATCGATGTCAGCATTGTCATCCCTACACGCAACCGGGCCAGGGATCTGCGCCGCTGCCTCGAATCGCTGGCCGGGCAGAGCTATCCGCTGAGCAGGGTCGAGATCCTCATCTGCGATGATGGATCGACCGAGCCGCTGGCGGAGACGATCAAAGCCGGGAAAGAGCTTGGTCTTCCGCTGTACCACCTCCGCCAGGAGCCGGCGGGACCGGCCTCCGCACGGAACCTTGGAATACGGGCCGCACGTGGCGCGATCATCGCCATGACCGACAGTGACACGATTCCTGATCGCTCCTGGCTGGGCAGCCTGATCGATGCGCTCAGATCACATCCCGCGGCAGTTGGAGTTGAGGGTCGGGTAGAGGCCAGCAACCAGGGCGAGTTTGAGCCGCTCGGCGAGGGTCCGGTCAACCTCGAGGGTGGAGTCTTCCTGACCTGCAATTGCGCCTACCGAAGAAGTGCTCTTGTTGCGGTCGGCGGGTTCGATGAGACATTCCCTTTTCCAGCCTATGAGGATACCGAGCTCGCCGCCTCGATCAGTCAATTCGGGCCGATCATCTGGCAACCACAAGCTCTTGTGCTCCATCCGCGCCGCCCACTTGGTGTCGCGACAGTTCTGAAGAAACTCCACCATTGGGAGTACGTTCTTCTGATGGGAATGCGCTATGGATACCTTGGCTGGAAGCGCTACCCGGTGCGCTACCCGCGGCTGCGGGTCGCCCTGCTCTCGGTCATTGCCCTGCCATTGTCAAAGTTCCGCACAGCCTGGCAATGGGCCGGACGGAGCCCGCAGGCGGCGCTCAAGCTGGCCGGGCTCGGTCTGGTCGAGGCCCTTGGAGCACTCTGGCTCGTCGCTCCACTGGCGCTCTGCGGCAACTTCCGCCACCGTGTCAGAAGATTACGTTATCTGGACGAATAGGTCACAATCGATGTCCCCCTCCGTCTTTATCATCATTCTCAACTACCGGATGTGTGACCAGGTTCGGGACTGTCTGCTCTCCCTGCGGGCGCTCCGGTATCCAAACCATCGCCTTGTTGTCGTCGATAATGATTCACGGGATGGACTGGATCGTGTCATCGAGTCGGAATTTCCAGAGGTCATCTTCATACAGACCGGGGCCAACCTTGGATATACCGGCGGAAACAATCGCGGTCTCGAGTATGCCGAGGCCGAGGGTGCCGACTACGCACTGATTCTCAACCCCGATACAATCGTCATCGATCCTGACTTCGTCAGCCGAATGGTCGAGCACCTCGAAGAACAACCACAAGTCGGGATTGCCGGTCCGCGAGTCTACCTGCGCGAACGGGGTCTGCTGCAGAACACGGTGCTCTACGCCCCCGGCCTCTGGCGGAATCTTCGGCACTGGTTCATCTATCGTCTCCGCCCACATCGACTGATCCATTCAGGCGATGCCGTTGTCGAAGCCGAGGTTCTCAATGGAGTCTGCCTGCTGCTGCGCCTCTCCTGTCTGCGCCAGATCGGCCTGTTTGACGAATACTATTTCATGTATATCGAAGATGCAGATATGGACCATCGGGCTCGCCAAGCCGGGTGGAGGATTCATTATCTGCCCGTCGAGAGCATTCTTCATTGCCAGAAGCAGGAGGGCTATCAGCCAAACGGTCCGGTCGATTTTCTGCTGAAGCGCAACTCATTCTATTATCTGGTCAAGCACGAGCGACGGCGGGAGGCGATCGGCTTTGCGATCCTTGCGCTCGTCGTCATTTGGTTACGTGGCCTGCTCAGTCTCAAGCGGCAAGGTTTGCAGGAGGCCCTCGATTTTGGACATCGGCTGGTGGGGGCCTGGAGAGCGATCCTTCGAACCAGCAATCAGTCCGGCAGGCATCAATAGATGATATATTCTGGAGTCTCTGTTTGAAAAGATTTTTGTCAGTTCTCGCAGTTCTTTCATACCTCAGCCTGGCGCAGATATCACAGGTCGCGGCTCAAGTGGTTGGTGGTGCAGCAACTATTCCTCCGCAAGTGGGGGCTATCAGACTTGCGGCACGAAAACAACTGGGTGAGATTCCACCCCGCCCATTACCATTGGCCGCCCACTGGAATCTCGGCGAGGAGCGGGATGGCTACACGCCTTCATACCAACTCAATCTGATCAGGAATGGGCATTATCTTATTCCGTCATTCCTGATGCCCAATTTCTACGCGGATCCTGCGGATAAGCGGTGGATCGAATATTATGAAGAAGCCATTCTGACTGCGGCACGGTGGCGACTGCCGATTGCGCTGATCGGCACACAATGGGAGGCACCGCTCTCGACCCTTGACGAATACCTGCAGCTGCCGGCAGATCAGAATCCCAATGTCATCCAGACGGATGGTCGTGTCCGGCGTGAGGTCTCACCTTTCGGGGCGATCGATCCGTGGCGTCAGATCGGTCGAAGATGGGGCAGCAGCCGCATGATGCAGCGTCTGCAGGAGCTCTATCCTGAACCACCACTGGTTCTGCTGATCTCGAACAACGAACATGCCCGGCTTGACTGGACAAAGGTTGAGGAGGATCAGCGCTACCTTCGTCAATATGGAACCGGTCGTGATGGGAACTTCAAGCGACGCCTGGTGGGTGATGCGTGGATCGAGCGATACCGGACATTGCAGCGGGGAATCAGCGAAGGCCTGATTCTGAAATCCTGGCGTGACCAGGTGCAGTACGTGGCCTACGATGCATTCGGTCCGGCCCACTTTGCCCGCTGGCCGGGGTGGATCGAGCACTCGCTCTTCACTACTGAGCGAACCTCCCCCTGGGCTCAAGCCTGGGATGGAACATCATCCTCGTTCTATCTCTTCAACTGGAGTGCGATCAACGATTTTACGGTCTTCAGTCCACAGATCGAGTCGATGAACTGGAGATTCATGCTCGAGGAGGCCTACCGGTTCAAAGCCAACTTCTGGTTTGAGCTCTCGACGTGGGACGGGCATGAACCGACCCAGTCGAATGACAAAAGGAGCTTCTACCGTTCGATCTCGCAGGAGTTTACGCCAGAGAGATACCGGGGCATGATCCAGTTTGGAATGTGGTTGATGCGTCCGCGCGTCGTCCGTGAATTCCGTGGCTATCGTGAGACAGTGGCGGAGACGAGCGAATGGTTCGACGCCGTTCTCGATGCGGTCGATCGTGTTCACCTCGATCCCGTGCTGCGGCAGTTCTGGCAGACCGGGCGGATCGTTCCAAATCGGTCTCGGCTTCATCCATATCAGACCTCCGTACCCGATGAGGTAAAGCGTGTCGACCGCTGGTTTCTGCTCGACACGTCGGTCGATCCAGAGGGTAGCTGGTCACTTGGAACGCAGCTGCCGGTCTATGCGCTGGCGCTGGTGCGCGGGCAGTCTCCAAGTCGGGAGTGGCTCGTCTACGCTCACGCGCCGACCGGGTTGCGCCGGAATATTCGACTCACCGTACCGGATTATGGTGAGGTAAATATCGACGCGACCGTGGGGGGATCCTTCTATCTGATCAACGAGCGAACTCGTCAGATCAGTCGCGTCATTTATTGAAGCTCACGGAGCAGGCCCTCACGACCCTGCGAGGCCCACTGAGACCTGGATGTCACGACCGACCAGGTATGGAGTGGCGAATTTCAGGAAGGTTACTCGCGGGATGCGGCGACATTAAACTTTGGTCTTGGGCAAGCTCAATCGCAGCGCGAAGAGATCCCTTACTCTTCGTAGCACAGCGTAAGATTCATCTTTTACACGCCGGCCTTCAACAGGGGTCTGGCTTGTCTGCTGCGTTATCCCGATGCATCACGGAGTCTGTGTGACTGCGTAACACAATCGATCAGGTTTGGCCCGATGCGCGTTCTGCTGCTCAACAACATTCCAGCACCTTACTTTCTGCCGATCTTCCGGCAGCTTGGGGAGCTAAACCGGTGGGAGCTGGTAGTCTGTTTCAGTAACAGCTGGAAGTCTGACCTGGGCTGGGAGGAAGGAACGATCGAGGCTGAATTGCCGGTACGCACGATCTATCTCGACCAGGAGGAGTCGATCAGGTCAGAGGTCGGACGGGGAGTACTCACAAGAGCAATGACGATGCTTCGACTGCTGCGCCGTGAGCGGCCCGAATATCTGATCTGTTACGGATACTCACTGGTTCCGCAACTGACAGCCCTGCTCTGGGCCATCCTGACCGGCACACGGTTCGCGGTAATTGGTGATGCGAATATCCATTGCGATCGGACGCGTGGATTGAAGAGATTACTGAAGGGGGTCTGGCTGAGAGTCCTGACCCGTCAGGCAGCGGCGATTCTGACGATTGGAAAAGCCAACCGCCAATTCTGGGAGAAGTATGGCGCAGCGGAGGAGCGGATGTTTCCCGTCCCGTTCGCCGTCGATAACAATCTTTTCCTGACGGACACAACATCGAGGCTGGCAAACCGGCAAAGCGAGGGACTGACAGACCGGGTAGTCTTCATCTCCGTCGGCCGGCTGATTGCGCGGAAGAATGTCGATCTGCTGATCAAGGCTGTGCAGCGGCTCGATCCATCGGTACCGGTGACGCTGCTGATTGCCGGTCACGGAGAGGAGCGGAGCTATCTTGAATCGCTTGCCGGAGCCGATCCGCGGATTCAGTTTCTGGGTGGAGTGAGACCGGCGACTCTCTCCTCCTGCTATGGCCTCGCCGATGCCCTGATCCTTGCCGCCCGCGATGAGCCGTGGGGGCTGGTGACCAATGAAGCGATGGCGAGTGGGCTGGCCGTCATTGCTCATCAGCATTGCGGTTCGACGATCGACCTGGTCAGCGATGATAATGGCATTACACTCACCAGCTTCGAGATCGATGAACTGGTCGAGGCAATGAGACACATGATCAACGACCGTGCAAGGCTGGAGAGAATGAAGGAGATGTCGCGGGTGAAGATTGCCGCCTGGTCGGTCGAAGCGGCAGTTAGCGGACTGACCCTTGCCATCGAACGGACAAAGGGCGACAAGTACGGGAGCGAAAGGGATAAACGATGAGCGCCATGCCACTCCTGATCGCGGTCGTCCTCGCCTTTCTCTGGCTCTACCTCTACCGGCTGAAGGGGCGATTCCTGCGAGCCTACGGACTCTTCTTTCTGATCCTGCTGGTCTTCTCATCAAACAAGGAGTACTACGGCATCCGTCAAGAGCTGACCGAATCGACCTTCAGCCCGCTCAGCCTCATCCGCTGGATCCTCCTCGGCTGGCTCTGCTGGCAGGCCTGGAAGATAGAGGTTCCAGATGGCTATCGCTTCAATCTCCCGCTGGCATCTGCGGCCGTATTGTTGATCCTCGTCATGCTGCTCTCGAGTATCTTTGCGGCCGACACCGGCTATTCATTGATGCGCGGGGCCAGTTTTGCCTTACTTGCTTTTGCGATGATGAAGGGGCTTGTTTTCTACCTTTACAACAGCTCCCAAGCCGTGCAGTTCTTTCGTCTCCACTACTATGCTGCCTGGATCGTCCTGCTGCCATTCCTGCTTCTGCTCTTCTCGGGTGGCTATGGGGTGACGATCATCATGGGTCAGTATGCAGGATTCTTTGGCAACCAGAATACCATTGGCGCCGTGTCGGCCTTTTTGACACCATATGTTCTCTTTCACCTGCAGGTTCTGGCGATCAAACGCTGGCAGAAAGCGATCGACCTTGGCCTGCTAGCCGCCATTCTGATCGGAGTCTGGCTCTCCGGCTCGCGAAACGGGACAGCCTGTACGGTGTTGGCCATCGTCACCTACTTCTTTGTGGTGAGCCTGCGAAGCCGACTCCGCATCCTGGTTGGTGGGACGGTCTTTCTGAGCCTCTTCTTCCTCTTTCCAGCACTGCAGACCGATCTGATCCGCTTCATCCGCAAAGGAACCGACCGCTCGGTCCAGGTGCAGGATCTGCGCTCACAGTTGACCGAAGAGCGCCGCTATGAGATGTGGACCGGGGTCTGGCCACGGTTCGTTGAGCGGAGCATGACCGGTTACGGATTTGCCCAGTCCCATCTTCTGGTTCATGAATTTACGAACGACAAGGAGGCTGGTCGATCTCTCCACAACAGCTATCTGGAGATCTTTGGAGACCTCGGAGTGCCGGGTCTGCTCCTGCTGGCGCTGCTGCTCTACCAGGTGGGGCTGAAAGCGCTGAGCGTCGTGACCAGATCGACTTTCGTGCTGGAACGGCAGATCTCGGCCGTCTTTATTGCCGGATTCGCAGCAGGTGTGCTCAACGCCTTCTTTGAAAGCTGGATGTTCTCGGTTGGAAATCTGATCTCACTGCTCTTCTGGAGTGCAACGACCGGGCTGATCGCCCGCACGGCCTGGATTAATCCTGAAGAGACGACCGGGCAACTGCAACTTCCCGTCGGATGGAACGAAAGAAGATCTCTGGCAGGTAAGCAGTGAGTAGTTCATCGATCCTGATCAATGCCCTTGCGTCAACTGCCGGTGGAGGGCGGACGTGGCTGTCCAATGTTCTGCCAAGGCTTGAAAGAATATCGCCAGTGGGGACTGAATGGACCATCCTGGTTCCATCTCCAGATCTTGCCCGCTATGAACATCTGGCGAGTGAGAGGGTCCGGATCCGGACGGTCTGCACAGGTGGTGGTCTTGCGGGCAGATGGTGGTGGGAGCAGCGCGGGCTGCGCCAAATGGTGAAGACCGCCGGGATCGATCTTCTGGTATCGGTCGGCAACTTTGCACTCTGGAGGTCGCCCGTCCCGCAAATCCTTTTCAACCGCAGCGATCTCAACTTCTCCGCCGAGTTTCGGGCGGATCTGCTTCGCCGGCGCAAATGGGGTCAACTGCTCGGGCAGATCATCAAATCGATTCTGGCACGGATCTCGATCGATCAGGCAACGCTCAATCTCGTCCCGACCGCCGCCTTTGGGGAACGCATTCGGAGCGCGACTGGAAGCGACGATCTCCATTTTGAAGTACTCCCATTTGGTTTTGATGAGACGCTCTTTGAGGCCACGCAGGAGTTGACGGTCGACGGGATTCGCCGTTTGAGTGAGGAGCGAAGTGTCTGGCGTCTGCTCTTCGTCAGCCATTACAACTACTTTCGAAATTTCGAGACACTGCTGCGAGCGCTGCCGGAACTGAACCGGCTTGCCCTTGCGCAAACAGGCCGTTCGGTTGAGCTGGTGCTGACAACGACGATCGGACGGGGGATCGTTCACGGTGGATATGACACATCGGGAGCGGCGTCCCTGATCGAATCGCTGAAGATCGAGAGATATCTGCAGATGCTGGGTGAGGTTCCCTACGGTCAGCTCCATCATCTTTACAAGGTTTGCGACCTCTTCGTCTGTCCATCATATTCCGAGAGCTTTGGACATCCGCTGGTCGAGGCGATGGCGAGTGGACTGCCGGTGGCGACAGCTGACCTGCCTGTTCATCGTGAGGTTGGGGGTGAGGCAGTGGCCACATTCTCTCCGTTCGATTCCGCCGACCTGGCCCACTGCTGCGCAGAGCTGCTGGCGGATGAGTCCCGACGAACAAGAATGCGTGAAAGCGGGCTGGCGAGGGCGAGGGATTTCTCCTGGGATCGGCATGTCGAAGACCTGGTTGAGTTGACGAAAAGGCTGCTCAACCAGCACGAGAGGAGAGTCGTTTGAATCAGCAGAATCGAATTGGGTTATCGGTCATCATCCCGGTCAAAAACGAAGAGCTCAACCTCGCTGCCTGTCTGGCCAGCGTCGCTTTTGCCAATGAGATCTGGGTCGTCGATTCAGGCAGCAGTGATCGGACCATTGAGATTGCTCGTGAGGGTGGCGCCCAGGTTGTCCAGTTTGACTACCAGGGTGGTTACCCGCGAAAGAAGAACTGGGCGCTGGCCAATCTCCCTTTCAATAATGAGTGGATTCTCCTGATCGATGCAGATGAACGGGTAACCCCGGAACTGGAGATGGAGATTCGTCGAGTCCTCGCCAATGAGAACGAGGCTGACGGGTATTACATCAATCGCAGACTGATCTTTCTTGGTCGCTGGATCAGGCATTGTGGATGGTATCCAAGCTGGAACCTGCGTCTTTTCAGGCATCGACTGGGGCGCTATGAGCGACTGGAGACTGACACAGTCGAGAACGCTGGTGATGTCGAGGTTCACGAGCACGTCGTGCTCAACGGGCGTGTGGCATACCTGAGCCACGATCTGCGGCACGAGGATTTCAAGAGTGTCTACCATTTTATCGAGCGGCATAATCGCTATTCGAACTGGGAGGCGAAGGTTTACTACAATTTTGCACACGGGATCGAAGGGCGGGAGCGGATCAGATCCTCTCTCTTTGGTTCACCATTGGAACGGAAGCGTTTTATCAAGCGTTTTTGGGCACGACTGCCCTTGCGCCCGGTGCTGCGATTCATCTGGATGTACTTCATCAAGGCTGGCTTTCTGGATGGGCGGCCAGGGCTGATCTTCTGCACGCTGATGACGATGCATGAGGCGGTGATCTCGGCCAAGATCTACGAAGAGGAGCAGCGCGACCATTAGCCATGTGTGGAATCTGCGGACTGGTCGGCTTTGAAACGAAGGAGCGCGGCGCGATCGAGCGGATGATGGGCGCACTCATCCACCGCGGGCCGGACGATGCCGGGCAGCATGATCTGCCTGAAGAGCAGCTGATGCTTGGCCACCGTCGCCTGAGCATCCTCGACCTCACTGCACGGGGGCGTCAGCCAATGGCCAATGAGGACGGGACGGTGATCATCTCCTTCAACGGAGAGATCTACAATCACCGTGAGCTGAAATCGCAACTGGATCCAACCCGCCACCAGTTCCAGTCGGAAACCGACACTGAGACGATCATCCACCTCTATGAAGAGCGTGGAACGGCGGCCTTTGCCGAGTTGAATGGAATGTTTGCGCTGGCGTTGCTCGATCGTGAGCGGGAGAGGCTCTTCCTCGTCCGTGACCAGTTTGGTGTCAAGCCACTCTACTATGTGGCAGAGCGGGGGCGGCTGATCTTTGGCTCGGAGATCAAGTGTCTGCTCGCCTCAGGTCACTACACGCCAGAGATCGACTGGCAGTCTGTTCATGACTTCTTCTCTTTTCTCTATGTTCCATCACCGCGGACCATCTTCCGGGGCATCGAGCAGGTGCCGGCAGCCCATCTCCTCGAGTACGATCTGCGCGCGCGACGAATCAGCGCCATCAGGCGTTACTGGTCGGTGGCAGATGACCGGTCGCTGAAGATTGAGGTGACGCCGGATTCAATTCGCGCGGCGATGCAGGCATCGGTGCGACGGCAGATGATGAGCGATGTTCCACTTGGGGCCTTTCTCTCGGGAGGGGTTGATTCGAACATTATCGTAGGACTGATGGCGGCTGAAACACGGCAGCCGGTTAAGACATTCACGGTCCGCTTCGATGAACCAGGTCTCGAGTACTATGATGAACGCGTCGAGGCCCGCCGGATCGCCGATCGTTTCGGGACGGAGCATCACGAGTTGCCGATCGATCTCTCCCATCCGGAGGAGATGCTCGATCTGATCGAGTATTTCGATCAGCCGTTCGGCAATACAACCTACTATCTGACCTGGCTGCTCTCGCATTACACTCGTGAGCACGTGACAGTCGCCCTCTCTGGAGCAGGTGGGGATGAGCTGTTTGGCGGCTACCCGCGATACCGGGCAGTTCAGGCGATGCGATGGTTGCGGCTCATTCCGCCGGTGATCGGCCGCGCCGGGGTTGGAATGCTGCGACCGTTGCGTGATCGCTATACCAATCGGCGGCTTCACCGGCTGCGGGCCTTGTTCAATGGACTCGACCGGTCTCCGGCATCACAGTATCTGAAATGGGTCTACTATCTCGATGAGCGTCGCAAGGCAGATCTGCTGCGGCCACACCAGGGATCACCGGAAGACTCGGCCCGTATCCTTGCCACGCATCTGCAATCGATCCCGGCGAGTTTCGACGACGGCAATCGCTTCTCATTCCTCGATGTTGAGACATTTCTGCCCGACAATCTGCTCGAGTATTCAGACCGCATGAGCATGGCCTGGTCACTCGAACTGCGCGTTCCGTTTCTCGACCCACATCTGGTTCAGCTCGCCTTCCAGATCCCATTTCGAAAGAAGCTCAATCGTCACGGCACAAAGCAGATTCTCCGGCACGCTTTCGCCGATCTTATTCCGGAGGCCAATCGGATGATCCCGAAGAAAGGTTTCAATCTCCCGCTTGGGGCCTGGATGCGGACTCGCTTCGATCGTTACTTCGATGAGTTACTGCCGCGGGATTACGTGGAACGTGAGGGGATCTTCAACTATGACGCAATTGCCCGACTGCGTGAAGAGCATCGTCGCGGAGCGCGTGACAATGCATACGAGCTCTTCGCGATTCTTATTTTTGACACTTGGTATCGAAAATATATGACCCGCACCCTGCCGTTGCGGAGATTTCCAGGCATTCTATGAAACAGGTCATTCAGCACTTTCGTTCCGGCATCCTGAAGGTCGAAGAGGTACCGGAGACCATCTGCCAGCCGGGTGGGATTCTGGTCGACAACGTGGCATCGCTGATCAGTGCCGGCACAGAGAAGATGGCGATCGATCTGGCGCGGCGTTCACTGGCCGGCAAGGCCCGCGAGCGACCCGATCTGGTGCGGCAGGTCCTGCAGAAGCTGCGGCGTGACGGACTGGCCAGCACAATACAGACGGTACGGGCCAGGCTCGATACTCCGCTGGCACTGGGTTACAGCAGTGCCGGAGTCGTTCGTGAGGTTGGGAGAGGCGTCAGTGGGTTCGAGGTTGGTGACCGGGTCGCCTGTGCAGGGATGAACTATGCGTCACACGCCGAAACGGTCTTTGTTCCGCAGAACCTGGCAGTGAAGATTCCGGGATCCGTCGACTTCGATCAGGCAGCATTTGTAACGCTGGGAGCAATTGCTCTGCAGGGGGTGAGAACGGCCGAGGTTCGACTGGGAGAATGGGTGGCAGTGATTGGGCTTGGACTGCTTGGTCAGTTGACGATTCAGATTCTGAAGGCTGCTGGATGTCAGGTGATTGGAATCGATCTCGATCCGGCAAGGATCGACCTGGCGCGGCAGCTGGGTGCTGACGTGGCCGTGGGACGACAGGATGACGTTTCGGCAATGGTCGCACGTCAGACCAACGATCGCGGAGTTGATGCAGTGATCATCACTGCTGCTGCAGGAGGCAACGATCCGGTAGAACTGGCCGCCGAGATTGCCCGTGACCGGGCAATCGTCGC
>CAIOZW010000378.1 GCA_903862855.1 uncultured Acidobacteriota bacterium | reverse complement strand
GCTGCCGATCCGCACCCATCCGCTGCAGGCCTTTGTGACCAACCATTACGAAACCGGCTTCAACCAGATGGTCGCTTCGTCAAACCTGCTCTTCTATGTCTCACAGACGGCGCGTGGCGAGATGCTGATCGGAGCGGAGATTGACCGCCAGCCAGGCTACTCCTACCAGTCCGGCTATCACTTTCTGCAGAGCTGCTCGTTCCGGGCGATGACGCTGCTGCCATTTCTGCGCCAACTGCGAATTCTGCGACAATGGACGGGAGTCTGTGACATGAGCCCTGACTATTCACCAGTAATGGGTGAGACCGGCGTCGATGGATTTCTGATCACTACCGGCTGGGGGACCTGGGGCTTCAAGGCGATTCCGGCCGGAGGGGAGCAGATGGCCGAACTGATCGCGACCGGCCGCACCCCGGCGCTGATCGCCCCCTTTACCCTCGACCGTTTCGCAAAGGATCGGACGATGGCCGATCGCGGCTCGGCTGGAACTCACTGAGGAGAGGTGCTCGAAGATCATGAACATTCTGATCCCCTGCCCCCATTGCGGACCGCGACCGGTCCAGGAGTTCATCCACGGCGAGGTTCCCGTCGTGCCGGAATCGATCACTGATGAAGAGGAGCGCGACCTCGACCGCGCATTCATGCGCGACAATCGCGAGGGAGTCATCACCGAGCGGTGGTTCCATACCTTCGGCTGTCGCCGCTGGCTGACCATCCAGCGGGATACACGTCACTGAGAAGAGCGAAAGGATTTATCATGGCCAGTGAAAAGAGAATCCCCAATCATCGATCGGTTCTGTGCGGAGTGCTGCTGGCATTAACCGCACTGATTCCAGGCCGGGCCACTGGCCAGTCGGACCCCTTTGTCAAAGTTCGAGAGGTGATCAGATCCCAGATGCTCGAGCGGAACGTCCCCTCGGTCGCGGTCGCGGTGGCGCGTGATGGCCGGATCGTCTGGGAAGAGGGCTTTGGCTGGGCCGATCGTGAGCGGCAAATCCGGGCCACTCCCCACACCACCTACTCAATAGCCTCGGTCTCAAAGCCTTTCACCGCGACGGGTCTGATGGTACTCAGACAACGCGGCCTGCTCGATCTTGACCGCCCGATCAACGACTATCTTGGCGATGCCCGGATCAGGCTCCGCGTCGCCGGTTCGAAAGAGCCGACCGTTCGTCAGGTGGCCAACCATTCCGCCGGCCTGCCGCTCCACTTCCAGTTCTTCTATGCCGACGAGGTGATGAGACCGCCAGTCCCAGAAGAGACGATACGCCGTTATGGCCACGCAATGACCGCACCCGGTGAGAAGTATCAATACTCGAATCTGGGCTATGGCATACTTGAACAACTCATTTCGCGCATCAGTGGCCGCGACTATCAGGATTTCATGCGAACCGAGGTCTTCATTCCACTTGGCCTGACCCGTTCGGCCATCGCACTTCGTCCGGAGATCGCTCCAGGACTGGGTGAACATCAGGCCGTGCGTTATGGAACCGATGGCCTGCCGATTCCCTTCTACGAGTTCGATCACCCAGGCGCTTCGGCTGTCTATGCCAGTGCGCACGATCTGGTCCGTTTTGGGATGTTCCACCTCAAGACCCACCTGCCGGATCAGCGTGCAATCATCGACGATGCGGCAATCGACGAGATGCAGCGACCAACGATGAAGGCCGAGGATGTCTGGAGCTATGGTGTCGGCTGGCGATCCGGCAGCCACTCCTCCGGTCGTCGAGTCGTCTTTCACACCGGTGGCATGGGCGGGGTGAGCACTATTCTCTGCCTGCTGCCGGATGAACGAATCGCCTTTGCCGTCCTGACCAATGCCAACAACGAT
Organism: uncultured Acidobacteriota bacterium; assembly: GCA_903862855.1. Classification (GTDB taxonomy): domain Bacteria; phylum Acidobacteriota; class Blastocatellia; order RBC074; family RBC074; genus CAIOZW01. Next base: position 3,452 of record CAIOZW010000378.1, on the reverse strand, counting down.
CTGGTTGGCCGGCCACCACTGCCGAGCCTGCTGCGAGATGAGATCATCGCTGCGCTCTTCCCGGCTGCGGCCCGTCCGCCCGTCCGCCCCGTCACTGCGCCACAATCGTCATCATCCCTCTCCGCCCTTCTTGGTTCATGGAGCGGACGGGTCGAGACGTGGAAGGGCGAGCTGCCTCTCAGTCTCGAATTTCAACCGGATGGTGACGTCCACGCCCGCCTCGGCTCGCAGCTCCTGACCCTGGTCAACCGGCCTGTCTTTGAGAACGGATACCTGACCGGCGTCGTGAGCGGTGATATCGGAACCGATGACGCCAATCGAACCAGGTATCTGCTTCACCTCTCCCTCAAGCTGCGTGGTAATCTGCTCAATGGTGGAATGACTGCCCTGACCATTCCCGGAAGACGGGTTGGCAATGCGCTGACCTTCTGGACCGAGCTGAAGCGACAGTAACAACCTTGCATCTGGAGGAATCCATGATCGAACGATCTCTGCTTTCAATGGCCCTTCTTCTGCTGCTCAGTATGGTGAGCGCCAGCGCCCAGGTGACGGCCATCCGCGCTGGAAAGCTGGTCGACCCGGAGAGCGGGCAGACCAGCTCCAACCAGGTGATCCTGGTCGAGGGACGCACCATCCGGGCAGTTGGCTCGGATGTGGCCATTCCCGCCGGCGCGAAAGTCATCGACCTCTCATCAATGACGGTCATGCCCGGACTGATCGACTGCCATACCCACGTCTGCTCTGGCGTAGTCAGTCGGCGCGGCTTGCCGCGCAAGACTTCACGCGGTGGACAACTTTCATACGACCTTGGAAATACGACCGCCTACCGGGCAATCCAGGGAGTCGCCAATGCTCGGTCGATGCTCGAATCCGGCTTTACCACCATTCGCGACATCGGCAATGCCGGCAACTACGCCGATGTCGACCTGCGCCGGGCCATCACCGAGGGTCTTGTCCCGGGACCGACCATGATCACGGCTGGTCGAATCATCGCCCCATTCGGCGGGCAGTATGCTCCGAGCGATCGCGGCTACGCGATGAATCCGGAACGGCCGGGGCTCGGCGCCCCGGAATACTTCTATGCTGATACACGCGATGAACTCCGCAAGGCCATTCGTGAGAACATTTTCTATGGCGCCCAGGTGATCAAGATCGTCGTCGACGATCAGCGCTACATCTACGATGTCGATGATATTCGCTTTGCGGTTGAAGAGGCTCATCGGGCACGGGTGAAGCTGGCCGCCCACTGTGTCACCGAGGCCGGTGCACGTAATGCGGCGACGGCCGGAGTCGATTCGATTGAACACGGCTTTATGATGTCGGACAGCGTACTCGCACTGGCCAAGCAGAACAATGTCGTTCTGGTTGGCACCGACTTCACGCGTGAATACCTGCAGGAGTATGGTCAGGACGCCGAGACCGCCGGACGGGGCTATGTGCGCAGCCTCGACCGCATCCGTCGAGCCTACCGGATCGGGGTCGAACAGGCCTTCGGCTCGGACGTCATCTTTGATGTCGAAGGGAAGACGCGCGGCGAAGTCTGCCTCTCCATTCTCGATACCTATGTCGCGGCCGGTCTGCCCAATGGCTATCTGCTGCGAATGCTGACTACGAATGGTGCGCGACTGCTCGATGTCGACAACCAGCGTGGCGCGATCAGAGCGGGCTTTGCGGCGGACATCATCGCGACTGCGGACAATCCACTCGACCGGATCGAGACGCTGAAGCGGGTTCAATTTGTGATGCGGGAGGGCACCATCATCCGCCAATGAGAGGAGAGCGCTCAGCCAATGGCGGAACTGGCGCGTACCTCGCCCGGAACGACCGGCCGCCCCGCATCGGCACTCGCCAGGGCCGCAAAGCAGAGGGCGAGGCTCCGCAGATTGTCGCGCGCACCATTTGACGGCTGACGCCCCTGCTCGATCGCGCCGAGCAACTCGCCCATGGCTCCGACAAAACCCTCGTGAAACCAGGTGCCGGAGAGCACCGGTCGGGCGACGCCATCTTCACCATAAAGCTCGACCGTCTGATCGGAGAGGCTCGGACCATAGCTCACTCCAGAGCCTTGCCCACCGGCCACAAACGTCCGATCCTCCTGGCCATAGCGTACATTGGCATTGAAATTGAGCGTTGCCAGTCCGCCATCAAACTCGATCGTCGCCTGGGCCAGAAATGGCGGCCGGGCCACCTGTGCAATCGACCGCGTCACCAGCGCACTGACTCGCAGTGCTCTCCGCCCGGCAAAGAACTGCGCGGCAAGGTCGAACCAGTGGATGCCATAATCGAAGAGGATCAGGTGGCGGATCGCCTCAAACGGCGTCCCGACCGTCCACGTGTGATCCCAGTGCTGGGTGAAGTTGATACTCTGTATCTCACCAAAGATTCCGGCACGCGTCGCCGCCAGCAGGTAGCTGTAGTGCGGAGCCCAGCGCCCATTCTGATTGACCGCCAGCCTCAACCCCGCCGCATCGGCCTCATCGCAGAGCCGCGCCCCCAGATCGAGGTCGAGCACAAATGGCTTCTGGCTCAGGATATGCTTGCCTGCCCCGATCGAGGCCTCGATCAGCGCTACCCGCTCCGCCGGATGGGTCGCCAGATCGACCACCGTCACATCTTCGCGGCCGAGCAGCACGCGGTGATCGGTCGTCACAAAAGCCTCCGGATAGTAACGATCCCGCAGACTCTGTGCGCGACTCTCATCAAGATCGCAGAGAGCGACTACCCGGTAACCTGCCTGCCGGTAGGCCTTCAACTGCTCACCGGCAATTCCCCCGCAACCGATCACCCCGATGCCATGCCGCCTGGTATCGGGTCGTAACGGCAACCACGCCAGCTCAGGCGCAATCACTTCGCGCTGCAATTCAACCTCACTCAACCCGTAGCTACCCGATGCCTGATCACTCATAACCCGCTCTTCAGCCGTTGATCAGTAGCAATGCCCGCTTCTGCGCTGCACTCGCCACCGCCGTGTCGACAATCTGCTGACCCGTTCGCGACATCTCGAGCGTCAAGGGCCCGATCAGCGGCTCACCCGTCTGCAGGCTGTGTATAAAATGCTCGATCGGATTGCGGTGCGGCGCAGCCAGCGTATCGATCGGCACCGTATTACCGGGCCGGTTCTGACGAGTCTGCACGCGAATCTCGGGCTCGTGATCGTAGCTCGCAATCGTCCCGGCCGTCCCGACGATCACAAAGCCGCACTTCGGCTGCGGCTGATCGGTCCACGGATCGTTGAATGTCCCCCATCGCGTCTCAAACTTTGAGAGCCCGGTCGCGTAACGCGCAATCGTGATGCTATGCTCATCGACCTCCAGCCCCGCCGGCTCGTCGACCATCGTCATGACCTCGATCGGCGCCCTTCCTCCGTGAAACCACGTTCCAAGCGTCGTCCCATAGCCAAGGTAGTCGAGCAACGAACCGCCACCGAGTGATCGCTTGTAGAACCAGCTCTC
>CAIOZW010000377.1 GCA_903862855.1 uncultured Acidobacteriota bacterium | reverse complement strand
CTGGCGAGGGTTGTCTCCGTCGCATTCAGGACCAACAGCCGGGCGATCGTCCGGGCAAGTGCGGCATTGCCATCCAGCTCATCTCTCAGATAACGCCTCTCCATTGAGATCGCATTCTTCAGGATCTCGTCACCCGGAAGGCTGAACCATTTGTCGATACTTCGATTGATCAGTCCGGTCGTCGCAAAGAAGAGAAAGGTGACTGGAAGAAGTGAAAGGGAGATGAAGAAGATTACCAGACGTGTCTTGAACCTCGCGCCAAGTCGACGTTCACGCCTCTCCCTGCGCAACTTCATGATGTTTCTGACCAGCACCATCAGCAGGATGATGAAGGCCAGAAAGTTGATGGTTGAGAGAACGTAGAGACTGAACGTCTCGCTGACCGAGCGCGGACGCAGCCAGGTAAGGGTGTTGAATGCCGACTGAACAAAGAGAAGTGCGAACATGAGGGTCGTCAGCAGTCCCAGTACGACAATCCTCACCAATCGCCGGCGAAATCTTCGCGGGTCACTCACGCCGCTCTTTTCGTCGGTCAGCCTGATCTCATCTTTGTTCATGACGCTAATATCCAGTCGGGAATTGATGGCGTGAAGAGCGAACCGAGGTTGCAGGATCCTGCAGCCCTCACCGACGGTCAGCCGTCCGGAGAGACAAGCAACCGTGGCGGTCGGTCATAACGCTTCTTTGCTTTTTCGACGGGTACCTCATCACCAACTGATCATTCTGTCGCATCTGCTTCAGCGGGTTGGTTCGTCCACTTCTCGCACAATCCGAAAACCAATATCAAAACGGGTCCGGTCAGGGTAGAAGAAGTTTCGCACCGCTGCCCGTGAAACCAGGTTGTTCCGGCCATACCCACCACCACGCATCACTCTCGCTGGTGCTTCAAATCCCAGCAGTCTCACCTTTCGCCCCTCGGCCGGACCGCGCGGATCGACTCGCAAGGATTTGCGGTAGGACTGGGGATCGTACCAGTCCAGGCACCACTCCCAGATACTACCGACCGAGTCGTAATTGCTGCTGACAGTCCTGGCTGCATACTCCCACTCAGCCTCTGTCGGCAGGCGATACCGATGACCCGTTCTCTCCGACAGCCACTTGCAAAAGGCTACGGCATCCTCCCAGCTCACAAAGACCACCGGACGCTCCCCCTGTCCAGGTGGGAAATCGTTGCCAGTCCACCCATAGGTGATCCCCGTGGGGGCTGGTCGTCCGGTTGCATCAATAAAAAACTTGTAATGAATATTGGTGACTTCGCTTCGTGACATCTCAAAGGACGAGATCTTCACCTCGTGTGACGGAGCCTGATCCTTTGCTCCTCCGTCCTTTCCGCGTCGGTATGTACCACCCTTCACCTCGATCATCGTCGGATTGAGTCGGGGAACCAGCTCGACCCTCAACTGTCTGGATTGTCCGGCCTTAATCTCGATCGACGACTGCCAGGGATCATATCCAGCCTTACTGACCTGCACCTGCTTCACCCCGGGACTCAACCCGCTCACACTGATTGGATAGCCTTTTACACTCCGCAGACTGATCGAGCCATCAACCTGAACCTCGGCACCAGACTCGTTGACGGCAATCTCCAGCTCACCAGTCGTCGGGACTCTGACCAGTCTCTTCGTCAACTTCGTTACCGAATCCACAAGTGTCAACTCTCCCTCCCAGCTCTCATAACCGGGTGCACTTATTCGCAGGCGATACTTTCTCTTCGCCATATCTCTGAGAATCAGTTGACCGTCTGCACCAGCCCGGTGCACGCCATTTCCGTCAATCTCCACCTTGCTCTCTGGTGTCGTTGACAGGATAAGCCGGTAGCCCGGGGCTTTGACGACCCTCGACCTTCTCCCTTTTGAAGTGGGAGTGACAACTGGCGCCTTCTTCCGAACTCTTTGTATTGGATTTCCGGTAACCGGGACTCTTTTTGACCGAGGGCTTTGTTGGGCGGTGGGCGATTTTTTGACGGCTGTCTTCCGGCCTGGCTCGACAATTCGCCCTGTCGAATTTTGTGCCAAGACCAGCGGGGCTGCCAGAAGCAGCCAGAAGAGGAGCGATCTCGATGATCTCATCAACCAGTCAGCCATCGTCCATCCCAAAATCTGGTCTTCTTCCCCTGTTCCGTCGTCAAGATCGCATCTCTTGATCATCACACCAGTCAGGGCAACCTATCGAATGTCACGAACACACCTGAATCCAGTCTTATGATAGCCAGTATTCGCCGGGACTATGCCACGGTAGGTCACCGTCGCCTGATCGATCCCGACATCGTATGCTCCACCGCGGATCACGCGGCCCTCCGCGATCAACACCCCATCATCACCGTACCTCATCGGCTTGTCGGCTGTCCACTCCCAGGCGTTGCCGCTCAAATCGAGAATGCCGAACTGGCTTGCCCCAAGTGGAAAGGTTCCCACTCTCATCAGGTGGCCATCCTTGGCCTCTCCGACATTACTCAATCCCTTCTTCCAAGTGTCTCCCCACGGATAGATCCGCCCGTCCAATCCACGCGCGGCCATCTCCCATTCCGACTCACGCGGAAGTCTTTTGCCCGCCCATTCGGCAAACGCCTGGGCCTCATCCCAACTGACATTGACCACTGGAAACAGTGCTTCACCCTCACGGTAGAGACTGCTGCTCCCTTCCTGCACCCAGTGTGATGGCGGTTTTACTCCCGTTGCCCTTACATATCGCAGATACGTCTCGTTGGTAACCTCCGTCACATCCATGAAAAATGGGGCGACAGTTACCTCTCGAGTCGGCCTCTCAAGTACATCACCATTCTCCCGTCCCATCCGCAATAAACCTCCCGGAACGTAGGCCATGCCAGCCGGTGGTACAGGAACGGTTGCTGAATTGCCAACCGCGGTGCCGGTCTTCACTGCCGCTGGTCGCGTCGACTCCAACTCATTCCCGCTCTTCGATTTCAAAGGTTCAGCACGCAGAACCCACCAGCTCGCCAGTAACCCAAGGATGATCAGAACGACGCTGACTATTCCAAAGGTCTGCCATGCCGCATTACCGGATGATCTCGATTCTTCCGCAGTCCTCTCCAGCCTATTTGCCAACACACCTTTCTCTTCACGGACAATCGGTCCACTCCTCCTCATTCCCGATATTCGCCGGCCTTCTGTCTCATCTCTTCTCGTGGATGCTGCACTGGTCAGACTGACCGAACCCTCTCCCGTAGCGTCGCGCCGTCTCGATGGTTCGACAGACTGTGGTGCCGCCTCCTTGACTCCACCATCGTATTCGTCATCAACCAATGCTCTGGAGACTCCCAACACCTGTTCAGGTTCGCCCAGTTGATCTATCTCCGTCACCCTGGCGCGCTGGATCTCCCCAGCCACTCTCAATCCATCATTACTCAATTGAACGCCGGACTCTGCGATCGACGGAGATATCGGTCTTGAAAAAGGTGAGATACTTCCACCACAGGCCTCACAGAACCTGGAATAGGGCTTGATCTCCACTCCGCAGACGGGACACGGGACCTGCTCGATCTCCACCTCGATCGGTGTCTCCGGCACCCCTGGCGGGGAGACCTTCAGAACCCCATCAGCAGATGCGGAGACCGGTCCCATCAAGGCCTGATCACGATCCAGACCACACTTACGACAGTAGAGCCACCCGCTTCTCCAGGGTGTGCCGCAACCATAGCATCCACCAACCACTGTCTCCTGTGAGCGCTGGCTCAACTTGTAACCGCATTGCTGACAGAAATTCTCACCCAGAATGAAGCGGGACCCACAACGGGTGCAGCAGGGAGCCTCAATAGCCGGTTCATCCATCGATTCTGTCAGCGTATTTCCACATCGACGACAGAAATTGAGATGCTCGGGGTAGTGCAGGTTGCACGTTGTGCAGATCATACGGGGTAATCACTCCTCAATAAAATTGGTTATATGATAGTGGTTCCTTATTTGAAGGCGCAAGTTAGATGGCCTCATCGTCGATTGGAGTTGTCAGCGCTAAATGATCTATCTGAGATCCTCATCTATTTCACCAACCTCTCCACTATTCCTTTCATACAGCGACCACCGGACGATGAATAAAAAAATTGGGTCAGGGCGATTTTTGTGCTTGCACTGCGGGAGGGATTTCGGTATATTTTCGGTCATCGAAGGGGAGGGCCGAAAGTTGGGGAATGGGGGATGGGGAATGGAGAATGGGGAATGGGGAATGGAGAATTGAGAATTGAGAATTGAGAATGGAGAATGGAGAATGGGGAATGGGGAATGGAGAATGGGGAATTGGGGAATTGGGCAATGGGTGGTGAGTCAGGCAGTGTTGGGTTGGTGGACTATGAAGTAATCAGTCAAGTTTCGAGGTGATAGAAGTCTCGAAGTGATATGAAGCAGGTGGTCTGATATTGACGGAATTGAATCTTCGGGGTAGAGGGAATAAAAGGGGCAAACTGGTTCGGGCTGGACTCCGATAGACCCAATTTAGGCAGGTTGGTATTGACTGATATCGATTTCGAGAACACCCGCAATCTTGTTCGACGTTCAACGTTGACCTGAATTTCTGACCGGGCTCAAACCCCTGCTTCCAGGTAATGATTTCTGGTCAATCGACCATCTGGTCCATCAGGATTGGATCAGTTTAAGACCTGAGCTAAATGGTCTGAGCTAAATGGTCTGAGCTCTCAAAGTCATCTTTTAAGATTTCGAAGATCATTTCACCAAGTGCGATCTTCAACAATTAAGGACGAGATATACGTATGACTCCAAAACAGATGAATCTCCTTGACTTCCTGTCGCGGTTTCATCAGAAAAATGGATTTGCGCCAACAATCGCCGAGATTCAGGAACATTTCAACCTGAGCTCTCCCGCGACTGTCCACGAACAGCTTGCTGCTCTCGAACGTGAGGGGCTCATTCGCCGCCAGAAATATGTCCAGCGTGGTATCGAGCTGATTCAACCCTCTTCTGTCGCTGGCGAGTACGAGATTCCTCTCCTGGGTGTCGTCGCGGCTGGTCTTCCCATCGAAGCCGTGCTGACCCGTGAAACCATTACTGTCGCCCCCGATCTGTTCGCTACGCGCCGCTTCGCTCTTCGTGTCCGTGGTGACTCCATGCGCGATGAACATATCGCAGATGGCGATTTCATTATTGTCGAACCAGTCGAGAATGCCCGTAACGGGGATACGGTCGTCGCCCTGGTCGATGACAACGAGGCAACTGTCAAGAAGATCTATCACGAACGACATCAGATTCGCCTCCAACCGGCAAACGAAAATTTCCAGCCGATCATCGTCAAGCCTCCTCAACGCGTCAGGGTTCAGGGTCTTGTCGTCGGTCTTATCCGTCGGTACAAATAGCTGTTCATTCGTTGAACATTGACATCAACCGCAGCGAGCCTGCCTGATCTATGTCGATTGGCCGGTCTCTGCAGGAAACATTTTTACCATCAACCGGTTATCCATAATGCACCGGCATCTGCCCTCAATGAGAGGTCAGTATAAGACGGCAGGTCACTGACTTGATCAGTCAGTCGATCTGTTTGAATGGCAAACCTCTTCTTCTGTTTTAATTGTTGCATTGATGCAACAATTAAGGCTTGCGCGTGACAAGGGTGGTTTGTCGTGATGGTATCGATCTCTCCTTTCCACCTGCACCACTTGAACCAATCACTCAGCCTGAGGCGTCCATCCATCAGGCAGCCCGCGTCTGATGGATGGGGCCGCGCCTCCAGTTGAGTCCGAATGGTAATAATTTGAAACAGCATGTGAGGCAGGTGTCACAGGATGAAACAGAATGAAGTCGCAGCAAGGACTTGAAGTGCTGAACTGAAAATTGAATCACCAGCAGAATAATCAAACTGACTGCCCCGGAATCTGATGATGGTTGGTCGTCATCAGTCGAGTCGTCAACAATTTTTTTCAGACTGAATAATCGAGATGTGCACGTTTGTGGTGTGAAAGGGGGAACTATGTCCAGACACAGGGTAGGTAATGTAGCGCGTAAGAACATTTTGAAAGAGCTCGATAAGGTTGAACAAATAGCCTGTCTGAGTGGTCGAGTATCGAAAAGAATCGAGTTCTTAAGGTCAAGACTTCATGAAGAGAAACAGTATCAAACACCAAAATGGGTTGGGTCAGATAGTAAGAAAAGATCTCAGTCACCGATGAAAATGAGGGATGAGTGGGGCCAGTTTGATGGCGATACAGGGCTCAAATGCTGGGCACTGGACTGGGAATTGATTGAAAGGCGCAGTCGAGAGAGTTGACCGCTACACAATGTGAGGCGGGGTCACCATAACCTTAATCGTGAATCGAGTCTACCATCCATTATGCAGTAATAGAGGATCTGCTGATTGATGGGTAAAAAGGAGTGAGTATGAGTTCAGTCAATCAGGCATTTAAATATAATCAGCATCGCAAGAATGTAATTCTGGGCGGTTCAGTGATTCTTATCTGCATCACGCTTCTCAGTTGTGTCTCCTCATTCATGATCTACAGGGAAGGATTTGTCGATCTACCTTCGGCATTTCAAGTGACACTCTCTTTCTTTGCGGTAATAGTGGTCGAAGGCGCATTCATCTGGCTGGTATATGGATTTACGAGAGCATTTGCATCGGTGCTTGAAAGACTCATTGCCTTTGGAGGAATGGGATTTCTGGTTATTGTCATGCTTATCAATCTCGTCACCCATTTCATGATGGTCAAGAATCTGCCGCTTCACCCCTTTCAGCAGACCTGGCTAAGTTGGGGAGCAGTGTCAGTATTCATCGCCGTCTTGTTGATAGTGCTGTCGATCACACTATCAGATCCAGTGATCAGGTTGATCAGGCTTGAGCTTCGGTATCAGGGGAAACAGCAGGAGATCATCCTCGAAGCAAAGACCGATGGGCTGCAGAGTGAGAAACTGCAGGCAGCAATGGCCGATCGTGCAGAATGGGAGGCTGGTCAGTTGGCAGCTCGAGTACTTGGTGGAGCGGCTCATGCGGCCGCGCTTCCCGGCCACCAGGTAACAGGTTTCTCAAGGGCCTCTTTGCCAGGTCAGGGCAATTTTAATGTTCAGAGCAACTTTCAGGGAATGATGGAGAATGCTGACCCAAAAGAATGAAGCCGTCTTTGGGGGAGGATGAGTCCCTTCGAGTATTTAAAATGGTGGTTCCTCCCGTAATGACGGCCTTGAGTAATGAAGGGAAGAATCCGGTAATACCGAAAGAGATCGTCGAGAATGTCGATTTACATGCACTTCTTGATGGTACAACTGGGAAGAGTATCAAGCCCAAGCTGATCATCGTCAGAAACGGTACCAGGGATTCATTGAAGAGTAGTGAATCCTCGTCTGGTACCAACTTGAGAGACGGGGCCAACAAACCGCAAAATCTGGATGGCCGCGGTAAGTTGGCCGGATTGAAGAGAGGAAAGTTAAATGGGGGGAACCTCGGGCCACCTGTTCCCTGGGGGTGTGAATGGCGCAGAGATGAAAGTGGTTGGAATCTCTGGCGTTGCTGGTCTGAAAAGGAAGTGAACTCAGAGCAGAGGGTTGTGCGCAGTCGGTATGCCGGTTACCTCAGCCATGAGGCGTGGGAAGTAATGAAAGGGTACGATTATGAAACGTTCCTCTCGATTATCGGTCAGCGGTTTCGCCGACACGGCAAGCGGTAATCCATTTGCCGTCTTTGAAATAATTGCTCAGATCCGTTGGCTCAGGGAGAGATTGCAGGATCAGGAGCTGATTGAACGGACAAGGGTAATAGAACAGCATGCCGATGGAATGATAAAAACAATTCTAGGTACCGCCGATCTATCGACCATGGAGGTTCCGGCCGCTGTAATAGAACAGATAGTGAACCTTCTGCGGACAAATCGGACTAATTCCATCGATGAGCTGTCTGCGACTACGGATTGAGTTCTGCTTGCAGAAGCAGGGCCAGTGAATTTGCCTGCTTACGAATGGTCGCTTCGTCAACTCCTTCGATCATAATGCGGACCAGGTTTTCAGTACCTGAATAGCGAAGAAGTATTCTCCCTGAACCGGCCATCTCCTCCTCGAGTCTGGTGAGTGCCTCAGTGACTGGTGGCATCTCCTCAAATGGTCTCTTCTCCCGAACCGGAAGATTGATCAAAATCTGGGGCATTCTCACCATTCCTGCCGCAAGTTGGTTTACAGTTTGACCGGTCTTGGCCAGGATCCGAAGGATCTGGAGTGCCGTGACCATCCCATCTCCAGCAAAGCTGATCTCTGGAAGAATGATATGACCGGACTGTTCACCGCCAACCGATCCGCCACCACGGAGAAGTTCATCGAGGACAAATTTGTCGCCGACTGGTGTCCGGACAAGTTCGATTTGACGCTTGCGCAGAGCAAGCTCGAGGCCGAGATTGCTCATTACTGTAGCGACAACTCGGTTACCGGTCAGCATTTGTTGTTGATGAAGATGATCGGCAATCAAGTAGAGTATGCTGTCTCCGTCAAGCAGATTCCCCTTACCATCGACCAGCATCAACCGGTCAGCGTCCCCATCAAAGGCAAAACCAAGATCAGCACCAAGCTCGACGACAAGGTTCTGTAAATTTGCTGGATGGAGTGCCCCACAATCAGAATTAATATTCAATCCGTCAGGTGAAGCATTGATAACTGAAACATTTGCACCGAGGCTGGTAAATAGGATTGGCGCAATATGGGAGGCTGCTCCATTTGCGCAATCGAGTACTATCTTCAATCGATCCATCCCGGAGGTTCCAACGATCAGGCTCTGAAGATAGTCAATATAACGGTCAGCAAGTTCAGGGCGCGGTTCGGGTGATTCATAGGTGGATCTATCAAATGTTGAGACTAATGCTGGACCAATGAATGCCACATCCTCGGAGATTGCCATCTCCATCTCATCATTCAACTTCTGACCACTTGGTGAAAAGATCTTGAGTCCATTGTCCTGATAGGGATTGTGTGAAGCTGAAATGACCACTCCGGCATTGGCCTTTAGTTCACGTGTCAGCAATGCTACGCCAGGTGTTGGTATTATCCCGGCAGTAACAGTTTTTCCACCGCCAAGTGTTATACCTCTGCTGATCGCCTCCTCGATCCACAAGCCGGATTCTCGTGTATCTCTGCCAATGACGATCAGTGATCCGGTTCCCAGGCGTCGTGCCAGAAAATACCCAATCAATTTTATCGTAGGGGGATCGAGGGGATACTGCCCAGCCTTTCCCCTGATACCATCGGTTCCAAATAGTGTCTGTGTCAGCATATGATCTGTTGGTTGAATTCTCTTG
>CAIOZW010000376.1 GCA_903862855.1 uncultured Acidobacteriota bacterium | reverse complement strand
TCAAGGTGTCTCCACTTTCACTGTCGATGATCGTGGGTGGGGCACTCCTCGTCACATTCTGGACACCTGAACCTCCGCAGTGGTTGATGGGTCAGTTTCAACATGACCTTCATCTCTTTCATCTGGAGATCCACCTCCTGGACGCTCCAGGGAGCACTCAATCCAAGCAGCTTTTCGTAAAGTTCTTTGTCTTGCATGACAGGAGGATCTCTTGGATCCCCCATTTTTTCACCCCAACCCACACGAAAGTCGGAAGCCCCAATTTTATTAAAATCTGACCTGTTTTGATCCTATTTTACGTTTAACATATCAGATGGTTGTGTGTTACTTGTGACACGATTTTAGACGAAGTAGGGATTGCCCTCCCCCACGAGACGCTTACTAGCGCACGGTGGGTTGTGAATACCAAAGCTTTCTCGAATGAATGAGTGTACCAGTTTCACCATTCCATGTCGAAAAGTTTCAGGGTTGAAGGTGAAGTTCTCCTGAACCTTGTCGCCTCTCATACGGTTGGGCCTTGTCCTGTGTCTGCGGTAGAGGCCGCATCGAGTCAAGCTTGGAATTACAATTTTCGAATCTAAATCAATTGTCAGTTCCGAGCGAACCAGACCATTATGCCGTCGATGCCCAGTATTTCCAGTCAGCAGCTGCAGATCGGCGCAGATAGACTGGGTGTGTATTGTATGCGTATACTGATGAGTTGAGCATACTGTCAGACCGTTTACCGAACAGAAGATTGCCATCAGATTCGTCGGTCCATAAGCCTGCGGGGCAGTCGGAAGATTCGAACCGCTATGTATTATATTCAATTGAGAGATTGTCTCCATGTCAAATGAGCCTTGCAATAAGCCAGCAATTCCGGCCCTCTCACTTGCGACGGGTGATCCTGCCGGTGACAAGCCCGCCTCTTTCACACGATTCATCCTTCCATTCAACTATTCGGTCGATTCCATTCTAAATTTTAAAGAATCAGATGAAGGCCAGAACAGTGGGAAATCAGGGGTAACCTATCAGCAGCTTGACACTTCCGGCTCTTCTTCGAATACCGTGGGAAGTCTCGAAAGTGCACTCGCACGCCGCCTTTATCTGACAAACGAGACGGGGAATATCCTGTTTGATCGAGCCAAATGGCTGCAGATTGCCGACTGGTCTCCTTGTCAGCAGACACGTGAGACGACAGTACGGAATCATAAGATCAGAATTACAATGTCCCCACCGCAGATTGTCCTGTTTCATTGGCCTGTGCATACTAACAGAGATATCCAGAAGGACAGCGGTACTCTGCAGACTGGGTTTTTGATCATTCAGTTGTACTATCCTGACAACCAGCCTGATGATTGCCAGATCAGGCTTGAAGACCATCTTGATGTCAATGAACTCTTTAGATACTGTCGAAAACCATACGAGGGACACGATTGCTACAACAGTGACTTCTATTCCTTTATCAGCAATCTATGGTTGCCGGAAGCCCAATCAAGCAAGAGAATGTACGAAGATCGGTGGTTGCAGTGGGTCGACCATGCCAGACTCCAGATAGATGGTCGCCACTACTGTCTGCAACTCACTAGAAATGGCTCGCAGAGTGGATGGATGACCCAGGCTGACGATCGTGCATTTGTCTGGACTTGCGCACTGTTACCACAAGGGGCAAAATCACTGCAAACTCTGTTCAATGAAAAATCTCTTCTTGCATCCAAGCAGGGCTATTGGATCAGGCTTCTCAATGTTGACCGTTCAGCGAATAGTTGCTATGACAATCATTCACTTACTCAATTTCAGTCAGACTGGGCAGATAGCCGAACCTACAAGAGATGGGAGGAAGACGGTACATTCTATGGATTCAGCTATCACAGTGGCGCGATGCTTGGTCCCTCTGATAAGGAACTTCCTCTCTGGAAGCACTTTGGCCAGATGTACTTCGATCAGATTTTGCTTCTATTCTACGTTCGAGTGTCTCTGTTCAGGTTCAGTAGCGAGTTATGCGAAATTTCAAACAAGGTCAATGATTTAAGAGATGTCACCACGTGGATGAAGAGATTTCAGTTACTGCGGCTGAAGTTCTCAATTTTTACAAATCTTTACCAGTTTCCACTGATCTCCAATCAACAACAGGGAGTCGAGATGTACGAGATTGCGAGAAAGTTTCTGGACGTTCAACCATTGTTTGAAGAGATTCAATCAGAAATTCACAACAGTCATGACTATTTTCTGCAGCATATCAGTCATAAGCAATCAACGACCACGTCGCGCCTGACCGTTGTCGCGACTGTCGGGCTGATCATCTCATTCTTCCTCGCAATCATGGGGATTGACGGAATAAGCGATATAGTTGAGGGGTGTAAGAATAGTTACTACAGTAGAAGAGGTTCCCTTTGGTTGATCATATTTGGGTTGATTGCCGTGTTCATTCAGGGTTTTATCATTCTGCTCTCGCCCAAACTCGATAAATTCATTGAACGGATTGCGAACATCTTGAGTAAGGATATATAGGAGTTGCACGATTATGGCCAAATATCTTCTTCGAATCGAGGGAGTCAATCTGAGTAACTTTGTCGATGATGCACAGGATCTAAGCACGATTCGTGGAGGTGGATTGATTCTTCTCAACGCTATCCGTCGTCTTTCAAGTACCCTTGGCACGTTTGAACAGGTCAGTACTGGCGCATCATCCGGACTTTTTGAAGTTGAAGTCGATTCAGACAAACTCTGCTACGTAAAAAATCAAGTTACCAAATCATTGAGAGAAGACAAGAAGCTCAAACACGCCACCATTATGTTCGATCTGATTGACTCTACCGATGATTTCGTCAGGGACAAGGAGAGCCTGATAGCCTTGAACAGGTGGAGGCAGATGCAATCACCGAGTCTTGCCATTCCCGACTACCATAAGGCGACTGGTAAAATCTGCGCAATTAGTGGTATTCGACCAGCCACGATGACGCTTGACCTGCCGGAAAAACCCAAAAGCCCAGTCAGTGAATCGATCAAGGTTCGTCGATCCTACGGAATTGAGCAGAAACACGAGTTTTACGAGAGCAAGACAGAGCACCAGATATCGCGACAATTTACCAACGATTTCGATGAACTGACCAGTGATACCAGTCGGGGTAATCTTCATCATAAGATGGCGGTAATCTACATCGATGGCAACGCTTTTGGCAAGGTTCAACACGATAATTGTAAAACCAGGGAGAGTCAGCAGAAATTTGATCGGACGATTCAGGAGCGACGTAAGGGTCTCTTGTGGAAGCTGATCCAGCTTATGGAAAAAACTCCAGCAAGATGGATGACAGCCGATGACAAAATGCGCATCGAGACGTTGCTCTGGGGTGGGGACGAGATCATCTGGGTCGTACCGGCCTGGAACGGTTGGGAGACGCTGAAGTTCTTTTACGAAGAATCGTCTGGCTGGAATTTTGCGGATATCCCACTGCGACATGGTGCGGGGATGGTCTTCTGTCATCACAATGCTCCAATCCATCGCATTAAAAGACTGGCCAAGGATCTGGCTGAACAGGCCAAAAATAAGTGCCGCAAAAGTAATCTGTTCGCCTACGAGGTACTCGAATCCTTTGATCACATCGGTGGCAATCTTGAAACATATCGGAATCAACGAAGTCCGAAGGGTCTGGATGGGAATACTTTAGTTTTGGATGGAATGCTGATGGCGAACGTCACCCGATATGCCCCGGATATTCTCCCCTTTCTTTCACGTCGCCAACTCTATCGTCTGGTGAAGATGATCATCGAGAAGGAGCGCCAACCCGATTATCTGATTGAAACAGTTGCTGCAAATGTATCAGCCGAGCTGACGAATGATCAGCAAGAGCTTCTCGTAAAATTGAGAGAAGCTCTGGGGGGAGGAGAAGTCTCGTGGCTGCATCTGGCAGCACTCTGGGACTACCTTGTCTGATCGTGGAGGAATTGTATGATTGAGGTCACGTTAAAAATCAGGCTGACGCTGGAAGGTCCAATCCTCAGCCACTCGACTACTGCCGGATCCTATGGAATTGACAGTCCGATGTATCGCAACGCAGACGGATGTTATGCACTTCCCGGATCGCTGATCAAGGGTCGACTTCGTGAAGCAATGGCCGAACTAAGGCAGAAGGCTGGTGAAGTATACAATCCGGACATCGAAGAACTCTTTGGGCAACAGACTGGAAACCGGGAGGCGGAGCTGCCTGATATTCGTCCCCGGCGGGGCCGCCTGCAGTTCGACGACTTTGTCAGCGATACACCGGACAGCCAGAAGGACATCACCCGGATCAAGATCGACCCTGACCTTGGAGCAGTCAACCATGGGATGCTTCAGGTGATGGAGGCGCCGTGGGCCAGTAGAGAGAGGGCTGCGTTCAAGGGGGCAGTCAGCTTCATTACCAGCAACGAAGAGAGTGGAACCTTGCTGGAGAAACAGATCCTAATTGGATTGCGGTGGATAAATGGCCTGGGATCGAACCGCTCGGTTGGGTTTGGGAACCTCATCTCCGTAGAGATTGATTGCAAATGTACCAAGAATCTGCTTAGGGAGGAGACTAGCGCAGATGAGCCCACCGGGTCGTTCGATCTGGTGATTATCCCACTGAGTCCATTCTGTGTTGCTCGCCATTGTGTGGCGGAGAACATCTTCGAATCAGAACGGATCATTCCCGGTAATGTCATCAAGGGATGCCTTGCCGAGCAGTGGCGCAAACTGGTTGATCAGGATTCCGCGAAGGACGTAAGTAAGTTAGATGACCCAAACCGGCAGGAATTGCTTAGTAACTTCGACAAGATCAGATTTACACATGCCTTCCCCGCTCCCGCCGCCAGTAATACCAGGCCGATTGTGGCACCGTTGTCGATCGTCAAGGTCAACAAAAGACTCTATGATATTGCAATGCACGACAATGCGATTGCGATTACGATAGATGAATTCGATGATAATAATGATAAAAAGTTAAAGTTGAGGATGGCACCGGCGTTTCAGATCGACTGGAAGGATTTCAGTGACACCGAGCAGGCCTTTGGCTGGGAAACGCCTGAATTATCATTGACCACCGAACTCCGTGTTCGAACCAGCATTGACAGCGTAAAGCGGAAGGCGGACGAGGGCAAGCTCTTCGCGCAGGAGATGATTGTTCCGAAAGGTTTTGAGTGGTACTCCAGCGTTGACCTAGATGCCATCAAGGATCCCGACATGAGAGCCAAGGTGGCTGGCCAGTTGCAGGGCTTGCTCGCTCATGGGCTCCGTGGACTGGGCAAGACCAAGACACGGGCGAAGGTAAAAGTCATCCACTCGTATAAACGGGTGCGGCCAAAGTTTGATTCGAGTGTGGCTCCCACGAAAGATGGGGTCTGGATCATCACACTTCAGACGCCGGCCATCCTCTGCAATCCATATGAGATGAATGAGCAGAGTCGTCGTGAGGAGTTGTGTCGCTCTTATAAAAATGCCTGGGCGGATATCTCTGATGGCAGCATTGAAATGAGCCACTATTTTGCTGCGCAATCGCTCGCGGGAGGATTCTATCTTCACCGACGATTCCGCACCGACGATAAATCAACCTACTATCCATTTTTGTTGACCAATCCCGGCAGCGTTTTCGTTCTGAAAAAGGTAAACGACAGAGCCCAGGAGCTGATTAATGACTGGTTGAAACATGGATTGCCACTTCCCGGCTGGGCTAAAGAAAGGTATGCCACCCAAGGCAGCCCCGGGGAAGACTGGAGATTCTGCCCCTACATCCGGCAGAACGGGTTCGGGGAGATTGCCGTCAACCTGCAGCATTCAATCGATGCGCCAAAGGAGAAAGAGTACGATGTCATCAAATCGCTGGTTGATTGAAGGAACGTTGACGACCCGCTCAAGCCTGCGTATCGGCAGCGGTGACAAAACGACCAGACCGCATCTCTACTTCGAAGAGGGCGGGAAGAAGAGGATGGTCGAGGTCTCGTCGTTCGCCATTGACCGTAATAACCAGGCATATATTCCCGGGACGACGATGAAGGGACGACTTAGATCATTGGCGGAGACCATCAGTCTTCCAGGCAACGATAGCATCTTTGGCAGTCACGATCCGCAAGAGATAAATGCAGTGGGCGGCAAAGTGACCTTCTTTGACGCTCACATTGATTCTGACATTACCGGTGTCAGTCCAGAAGAGTCGCTCAACCTTGCTTATTGGGACAACGATCGCCAGACTGCTGTCAGCGCCGCTGGGACCATCAACCGTAATACTCGTACCGCTGCTGATAAAAGACTCTTTCACCGGGAATTTGTGGTGGAGGGGACCAGTTTCAAGCTGTGCCTTGGCGGTGTCGACATGACAGAAGCGGAAGTTATCGATCTTCTGAAACTGTTGAACTGTTTCAACTCACAAGAGCTTAACGTTGGTCTTGGTGCAGGAGCAAGCGATGGATGGGGAAGATTCGAGTGGAAGTTGATATCGCTGAAGACACTCGAACACGACGAGCTGATCGACTGGCTGACCAGTGCGATGAGTGATGGATCATCCAGCGCCGGCTGGAATAATCTCCGTCAGATCACGCCTGACCGGCAGGTTCAGCTTGAAAAGGCGGCATTGATATCTGAGCTGCCGGAGAGACCAGTCGCCAAGATCTCTATTGGAATCCAGCTTAACTTCGAGAGTAACTTTCTGGTCAACGATCCCTCAAGAACAAAGAGAAATTCCGATAATAAATCTGAAGATGCTAACGATAATCGCCCCAATAATACTCCATTACTGACAAGGAACGGTAAGGTTCTCTTGCCAGCCAGTTCAATCCGTGGCGCGCTGCGAAGCCAGGCTGAAAGGATATTGCGCACGATCGGCAGTGCACACTCCGCCTGCTATCCTGATAGCATTGGGCCTCGCCCGGCCTGCAAACCGATCAAGACGATCGATGAAGTTCAGACTCTCTGTCCAGCCTGCCGGATTTTCGGCGCCCCCGGATGGCGCTCCACCGTGGAGCTGACCGACTTTACACCGGTAGAGAATGGAGATGGATTGACAGTGGAGAAACAGGAGTTTGTAGCAATCGACCGCTTCACCGGTGGTGCAGCACCCGGATTGAAATTCAATGTAACCTCTGTTTACAAGCCAAAGCTCGCGGGCCATCTTACTGTGGATCTGATTCGTCTTGATAAGTCAGGAGCAAGTGGCTGGGCACTCGCCCTGCTAGTCCTGGTCTTGCGCGACCTTGTCGAAGGTGATATTCGACTGGGATTTGGCTCGGCAAAGGGGTTTGGGGAGGTCAGAGCACTAATCCCCCAAATCAATATTCCAGATTGGCAAGTTATCCCGAAAGGAATAAGAAACGATCTTATCTGCAAAGAAGAGGAGCTAAGCAACCTGACCTTCCCTGTAAGCTTATCAGATGATGCAAGGTCAAATCTTGAGCTTTGGCTGGAACAACTTGCCGCTGTTTGCAAAACATTGCAATAGGAACGAGATATTGACCAGAACCAAGTCTGAGCTTAAAGCAGATATCTTACCTTTAATTATAAAGATTACGGAGATTATGATGCCAACATTCAATCCCTATCATTTTATTCCTGCCAAGGCCGAGCGACATGACGGTGATCTGGAGAAAAGCAGATTCTTGATGGGGGACCATCATGTCAGGCATGACAAATATTGCAAGGAAACCTTTTCTGGAAGAATTGTCTGCCGCTTGACAACACAAAGTCCAATCTTTGTAGGGGGGGTACGTTCACGCGAGGGGGCCATTGAGAGACCAGCTGAATCCACCCACTTCGAATTGCCTGACAAACCAGGGCTGCCTGCGATTCCTGCATCAACACTGCGGGGAGTGATCTCCAGTCTCAGTGAGGCAGCTGCCAACTCGACACTCCGTGTTCTTGCAGATGAGATGTATTCATTCAGAAAACAGAGGAATCCCGATGAGGCACTCTCTGCAATCGGCATGGTTATTGTCGAGAATAATAATGGTAATGTTGTCTATAAATTACGCCCCTTGACACTACCCACCATAAAAACCAAACCAGGAAAGGACGTAGAAATCACGGATGTGAACCTAAAAGAACTCTTTCCTGTTCCCAATCTTAAGGTTTACATTGGGAATTCGTATTCTATCAGACGTGCTGATTTTTACCGAACCTACCGTGACGATGCGCCAGAATACTACGGCCTTCAATTGACACGACGTGAATGGAATCAGAACTTTGGTATCGATTTTGACACCGCTCAACATCGTAAAAATACTAAAAATAATGTCAGTTTCCTGCTCGGACAGAAAGCAAAGTCAAATGAAGCACCAATGAAATGGGATAAAATTAATAAAACTGATAGGGAAACAATATATACGAGAGGTATCATTAGAACTCTCGGATGTTGGGGGGAACGTAATGATAAGATACCTGAAAACAAAACGCACGAAATCTTCATCCCCTATCCTGAAAATGAGGCAGAGTATTGGCCTTTATTTGAAATAACTCCTCTAGCAGTAGAACGCTTTCACGATCTATCTGACCAGCGAACCAGAGCCAGAACTGGTGAGAATGACGAGCCGGTGCTTCCTTTCGAACCTAAAGATACCATACGTAATCTGAGGCCAATCGACAAAAATGATCGAAGATTCCGATTAAAGACGGGAGACTTGGTATATTTCAAGCACACTGGAAATAAGATCACAGAAATATCACTATCTTCGATTTGGCGGGGAAGAGTAGAGAAATCGGGGCAACGTGCTACCACACATGATTTTTTCAAATCTATCACCCAAGGTCCTGGGAAGATCAATCAAGAGCTTTTGCCATTTCACCCTGATCGTCAATGGATCACACTTGCTGAGCAAATTTATGGATTCGTTCAACAGAGCAAAAAGGATTCCAATACAGATTCCACCACAAATTGTAATGATTACGATGAGTACCTTGCGTTGGCTGGACGCGTCTGGTTTTCGCACGCCTTGATCAAGAAGTACGAAGGTGATTCTGCTTATCTCGAATCTGTTACGTTGAAGATTCTAGATACACCAAAACCACCTTCACCCTCTTTGTATTTTTTCAAATCCAAAGGGAAGCCGGCATATATTCCAAAACGAGAGTTACAACCTGGAAGTTGTACGCCACAAGGGAGAAAATTCTACCTGCATGATAGATCGGCGTTGATCGGACAAAAACCCAGTCAACCTTGGAAGTCTCATAAGCAATGGACAATGGATGATCCTAGCAAAAAGGATGATCGATTTAAGCAAAAAGTACAAATTACTCCCGTGAAGGCACATTCTGTATTTTACTTTCATGTGGACTTTGTCAATTTGTCACGGCTTGATCTTGGCATGCTATTGTTCGCCTTGCAGCCGTCGCCTGAGTTCCGTCACAAAATTGGCATGGGCAAATCAATTGGGCTCGGCACCGTCAAAATTGAGCCAGTTGGGTTTTTCAATATCGATCGCGCCAGTCGATACACAAGCGATGGGTTATTTTCACAGAGGTATCAACAATACTGGAAAAAAAACCGTGAAGACTGGCCTGACTTGTACCAGAAGTTGAAAGGCACAATCGAATTTGCCGATTTAGAGTCTGTGAAAAATGAATTTGCAAACTCAATCGATCCGGATATCTTGAATGCAATGAAGTTGATTGGTGAAAAAGATTATCAACCAGTTCAAACTCCTCTTATCGAGGGTGGGACAATGGAAGAAGAGACATTCAAATGGTTTGTGATGAATGAACGGGGGAACGATGGGGAAGAAAATGCTTCTGATGTTGTCCAGCAATTTCTCAAGCCTTTGACCGCTACATCTGTCAAAATTGAGCCGTTCCAAAAGCATCCATTCTATCCGAAGCAATGAAAATTGTGCCTGAGACTACGGAACTCGTCTTCTTCCTAGGAGGACACGACCTCGAGATGATCACGATTCGGGATCTGCTGATCGCGACCAGTGGCGTCCGCTTTCACGACAAGCAGCTGGCGTGGGGGGCACGCGCCTCGGATTACCGCTCAGAGATCGACGAAGCGCTGGCGAACGGAAAGATCCCCGTCTTGATTGAGCTGGAGGTCGACGTGGCATTGCCGGAGGCGGTGATCATCGATCATCACGGGCAGCGAGCCGGCAGTGAGGCTCCAACCTCTCTCCATCAAGTCTTCGAGCTCCTCGGCCTGCCACCGTCGGCCTGGACACGCTGGCACACCTTGGTGGCGGCCAACGACCGTGGCTACATCAAGGGCCTTGAAGCGGAGGGGGCGACACGCGAGGAGATCGTCGAAGTTCGACGGGCGGATCGGCAAGCGCAAGGGATTACAGAAGCGGAAGAGGCGGCGGCGGAGGCCTGCCTGGCAAGCCTCGAGGAGCGTCTCGGGGGGAAGTTGAGCCTCGTACACCTCACGCATGCCCGGACGGCCACGATCACCGACAGGTTGGAGGCGGCGCTCGGCGGCCCAGGCTTTCGCAACTTGTTGATCATCAGTCCAGAGTCACTCAACTTCTATGGTTCTGGTGAGGTGATTCGTGCCTTGGTGGAGGCCTTTCCGGGAGGATGGTATGGCGGGGCACTCCCGGAGCGTGGATTCTGGGGGATCGATTACGGCAGTCCGGAGGTCACCTCTTTCATCGAGCGGCAATTGAGGGCGCTTCGGAATGTCGGGTGATTGGTATACAAGGCTCTGCCGACCACTCCAACTGAGGGCGGCTTGGGGACGCGTCGAGGAATCGGACGGCTGTGCCGGGATCGATGGGGTCACGCTTGAACGCTTTGAAGATCACCTCGAAGCGGAACTCGAGAGGCTCCGTGCTGAGTTGGTCCGCGAGACATATGCCCCGCTGCCCTTGTTGCAGTTTGCGGTTCCCAAGGCGAACGGAGGGGAGCGTTTGCTGGCAGTTCCGGCGGTCAGGGACCGCGTCGCGCAACAAGCCGTGATGGCGGTCATGGAGCCGGCATTTGAGGGGGAATTCGAGGCCTGTTCCTTTGCTTATCGTCGAGGCCGCTCCGTTCAGCAAGCCTTGGCCGAGGTCGAGCGGCTGCGGGAGGCCGGGTATGAGTGGGTCATCGATGCGGACATCGCCAGCTACTTTGACAATGTCGATCACACGCTGCTCCTTGGGGCGGTAAGGGAGCTGGTCACAGACCCACGGATCCTTGGGTTGATTGCGCGTTGGATTGGCGCGATGGTCTATGACGGCCAGCGGATCCAGAAGCTTGACAAGGGGCTTCCGCAAGGGGCCCCGATCAGTCCGATGCTGGCCAACCTCTTTCTCGACCGGTTCGACGAGCAGATGCTCCGTGACGGTCAGAAACTAGTCAGGTATGCCGATGACTTTCTGGTGCTCTGTCGCAATCGGCCGAGGGCCGAGGAGGCTCTGCAACTGACCAGCGATCTTCTGGTGGGCCTGCGGCTGGCACTCCATTCCGAAAAGACGCGGATTACCAGCTTCACCGAGGGGTTCAAATTTCTTGGGGTCACCTTTATCGGCAGCTTCCTCTTGCAGCCTGCACGGCGCTCAAAAGAGAGTCGAGAAGTTACCGAGCCCGCAATTCGACTGCCACCGCCATTGCCGATCCTCCGGCTCTCCGGACGGCCGTCCGCACTCTTCAATCCTGGTCTGCGGGATGGTCTGCGTCAAGCACTCATCAACCCCGCCAACCAGGTGGTCCCCGCCGCCTTCCAGAAAATCTGTGCGCTCTCGTCGAAGGAGCCGCCCAAGGCACATCTTCAACCCGCTCTCGTTGAAATGGAGAGCCCCCAGGAAGTGGAGACCCAGATGAGTGGAGATGATCCCGCGCTCTCGCCAGATCTGTCCTCGCCTGCCGAAGAGATCAGTCAGGGAACCCCATCGCTGGTGACGCTGCGAACGCTCTACCTCCAGGATCACGGGGTTGTCCTGCGGTGTGAGGACGATCACCTTCGCGTCACGAGAGAGGGGGAGGAGCTGCTCAACCTCCCCTCGTTCAAGATCGACCAGATAATGCTGATGGGCAATGGAATGATCACCACGCCGGCGATGAAGTACTGCCTGCGCAATGACATCCCGATTGTTCTCCTTTCTGGTGCCGGCCAGTTCGAGGGCATGATTGAGTCGACCGCCAACCAGAACGTCCTGCTCCAGAAGAGGCAGTTCGAACGCTCAGGGGATGAGGGGTTTGCCCTCGAGATGGCCCGCCGCCACGTCACGGGCAAGCTCATCAATTCCCGGGCATTGCTGCAGCGCCGCGGCCGCTCCTCGCCCGACCAGAGGATTGATCACGCCGTCAGTGCTCTTCAAAACATCCTCTCCGATCTGGCCCTCGCTTCGACGATCCCCCAGATCCGTGGCTATGAGGGAGCCGGCAGCGCAGATTACTTCAAGGGGCTCGCCGCGTGCTTCCGGGGCCCCTTTGTTTGGCAGGGACGTGTCCGGCGCCCCCCTCCCGATCCTCTCAACGCCATGCTCTCCTTTGGGTACACTATGCTCTTTCAGAACATCTATGCCATCGCCAAAGCCAGAGGCCTCACGCCCTATGTCGGTGCCCTCCACGAATTGAGGCAGGGGCATCCGGCCCTCTGCTCCGATCTCATCGAGGAGTTTCGCGCGCCAATCGTCGACGCCCTCGTCACGACCCTCGTCAATAAACGGCTCTTGACTCCGGCTGAGTTCTATCTTCCCGTCGATCCGGAAGAACGGGGCTGCTATCTCACGTCGCAAGGACGCCGCACGTTCATCGAGCAGTTTGAAAACAGGATGACCAGCCGCGTCGAACATCCCCACTATGGCATCAAAACGACCTGGCGAGGAATCCTCGACCTCCAGATCGGTCGCTATATCAAGGCTCTCTGGGAGGGACCCGAACACTACCAGTCTTTCACCATCAGGTAACCCTCGGGGAAAGGAGGTCCATTCCATGCTCTTCGTCGTCGCATATGACATTGGCTCTGATAAACGGAGAAATCTTCTCGCCAGTCTACTTGAGAACTATGGCCACCGTGCACAGTTCTCCATTTTTGAATGCGATCTCGATGCGCCCAGGCTGGAAACGCTCCTCGCGGAGCTCCGGCATTTCAATGCGGATGATGAGCAAATCCGGGTCTATGCCGTCTGCCAGGGCTGCGTGCGGCAGTCCCTCGTCATCAATGGGCCCGATTTTGCCGTCAACCAAGGCTTCTTTCTGATCTGAAGGCGCGGCGAGCATCGTGTGGTAGATAGGAGACATGTTGGTGGTCGATGAGGTAACTGTTGATGGTGATGGATTTAGTGAGATTATGCTCTTTCTCACACTTCGTCGATGCTCGCGCGTTGATTCCATAGATGTTACGGATGAGAGGGGGGACTAATGGAGGCTCTTTTCCGTGTCTTGGATGACAATTTTCGGGATGCTCGAAAAAGAG
>CAIOZW010000375.1 GCA_903862855.1 uncultured Acidobacteriota bacterium | reverse complement strand
CACAAAAAACACGAAGAGCACGAAAATGATCATTTTCGTGCTCTTCGTGTTTTTTGTGGTCAAAATAACTTATCCGCTTCAGTTCTTCCGCCGCAGGGCCTCGGCAAATGGATTGTTGAAGCCCTGGTTGACCGGCGGCTTCGGCTGGGGTTTCTTCCCCCCATTCCCGCCGGGGCGGGTATCACGGCCGCCGGTGGAGGCCTCCTGCTTGCGCGCGCCAGCCGATTCGATCTTCATCGAGAGCCCGATCTGATTCCGGTCGAGATCGATCTTGATCACCTGAACCCGGACGCGATCACCCGGATTGACGACCGTGCGCGGGTCCTTGACGAACTTGTCGCTCAATTGCGAGATGTGAACCAGTCCGTCCTGATGAACGCCAATGTCGACAAAGGCGCCAAAGTTGGTGACATTGGTGACGATCCCCGGGCAGACCATCCCCGGCTGCAGATCGTTGATCGAGTGGATGTCATCACGGTAGGTAAAGGTGGCAAACTCCTCGCGAGGATCGCGTCCGGGCTTCTCGAGCTCCCGGACGATATCGTCGAAAGTGAACTCACCAACCTGATCGCGCAGGCTCTTCGCCTGCCTGACGACGCTGACCCCGCTGCCAAGCAGATCGGCGACGTCTTTCCCCAACTGGCTCGCGAGGCCCTCGAGCATCGGGTACCGCTCCGGGTGGACACCAGTGTTGTCGAGTGGATTGACTCCACCAGGAATGCGCAGGAAGCCGGCGGCCTGCTCGAAGGTCTTCTTGCTGAAACGCGGAATCTCGAGCAGCTCGTCGCGTGATTTGAAGAGGCCATTGGTAGCGCGATGTTCGACGATCTTCTTCGCCAGCGCCGGACCTATTCCAGAGACACGGGCCAGCAGATGGTAGGAGGCGGTGTTGAGATTGACACCCACCGAGTTGACACAGGTATCGACGACCAGATCGAGGCTCTTCTTGAGCGCCGTCTGGTTGACATCGTGCTGATACTGGCCAACGCCAATGCTCTTCGGATCGATCTTCACCAGCTCGGCGAGCGGGTCCTGCAACCGGCGGGCAATCGAGATGGCCCCGCGCACGGTCACATCCAGCTCGGGGAACTCTTCGCGGGCGACCTCACTGGCGCTGTAGATGCTGGCGCCCGATTCATTGACCATCACCACCGGAACCTTGATCCCGGCCTCATCGAGCAGCTGCCGAATGAAGGTCTCCGTCTCGCGTCCGGCTGTCCCGTTGCCAACGGCGATGGCCCGGATCATGCCGCTGCCGGCAATCTCGGTCAGCAGCCGCTTTGAACGATCCTGATCACTCTTCGACTGCAGGTAGATGACGTGGTCGGCGAGGTATTTCCCGCCATCACCGACGACCGCCAGCTTGCAGCCGGTCCGGATTCCCGGATCGACGCCGAGTACCGCCTTCGATCCGAATGGTGCGGCAAGCAGCAGCTTTCGAACATTCTCGGCAAAGACTCTGATTGCCGCTTCATCGGCAACATCCTTGAGGGCGCGATGGACTTCGGTCTCGATACTCGGCTGGACGTAGACACGCAACGCCATGCGCGCCGAACGCTGCAATACCTCGGCCCCGGGTGAATCGGGAACGACGCAGGCCTCGTTCTCAAAGCGGCGCAGCAGGATCTCATCCATCTCGGTGTCTTCAGGCGCCGCTCCGATCGTCAGCATCAGCTCCTCCTCCATCCAGCCGCGGCGCATGGCCAGATAGCGGTGCGAATTCTGCGGTTCAAGCAGTGAGCTGACCGGCTCGTTGTATTCAAAGTATCGCTCGAATTTACTATTTGGCTTGGCCTTCTCGCCCTTCTTCGTCCCTGCAGCTCCCCGCTCAAAGACAGTCCGACGGACCGTCTCGCGCAGTTCGGGTGTCTCTGCCAATCGCTCGGTCAGAATATCCTGGGCGCCCTGCAGTACGGCCGCAACATCGCCGACCCCCTTCTCCTCATTGAGATAGGTCTCGGCGATCTCCGTCAGGGATCTCCCAGCATGGGGATTGGCCTCCCCACGGCCGCAACTCCAGAGCCAGTCGGCAAATGGCTCGAGCCCGGCCTCCCGCGCCAGCGTCGCCTTCGTCTTCCGTTTCAGCTTGTAGGGCAGATAGAGATCCTCGAGCTGCTCCAGGTTGAAAGTCGAAAGGATCTTCTCCTTCAATTCCGGCGTCATCTTCTGCTGCCGTTCGATCTCTTCGACAATGAAGCTTTGACGCTTGATGATATCGTTCCATCGCTCATCGGCATCGATCACCTGCTGGATGGCCACCTCATCGAGATTGCCGGTCTGCTCCTTGCGGTAACGGGCAATGAATGGAATGGTCCCTCCCTCAGCAGCCAGTGCCAGGACTGCCGCGGCTGATGCAACCGGAATCGTCGGAAAGAGCGATTGAAACCACTTCTCAAAATTCAAGCTGACTACTCCTCTTGGTTAATAATGTCATTCAAAATGTCCCGGACTGGCCGTTGGAAGCATATTGTTTCCGGACCACTCCATCCACCGGACACGACCCGCTTTGATCGCATCACGCACCAGACGCTCCCGCCTGGTCAGGGCGGAGTTACCTGTCTTGATCTCCAGGAAGACGACTTCGCGGAGTTGACCTTCGTCTTCGTCGTTGAGACCATCGAAGATCAGAAAGTCGATCGGACTGCCGATGAATCGGGCATCCTTGGGATTGAAATTGAAATTGGGAAGATGCGGAACAAGATGTTCGGTAATCTTGCCGACTGTCACGGCCTGACTGCGCTGGATGGCATCCTGACGGATCTGCTTCTCCTGCTCCGTCTTCCATTCAGCAAGCTGCCGGCGAGCCTCGCGTACCGCCAGATCCTGCTGCTCCCGTCGCGAGACCAGCAGCTCCTGCTCGCACCACTGTTGAAAGCGCTCGTGAGCCTGCAGAAGGGCTTCACGCTGGGCCTTTGCGAGCACAATCTCAAGCTCGCGCTCGTGCCATTCACGAAAGCGCAGCCTTTCGCGCCGGGTGATCTCATCTTCGAGCTGGGGACGCCAGTCCTCGAGCGATCGCTGAATCATCCCTGGCAACGCTGCCCGCGCCTCAACCAGTCTGGTGTTGAGGTAGATGATCACTCCGACGGCAATCAGAAAGAGCAGCAGCAGGATGAAGAGCAGTTGATCCATAAGATCGGCTTCCGGTTTCTATCCGTTGGTCTGAGGGATTCCGATCAGGCTGCCGGAGTCAGGACAATTACTGGAATGGTCCGGTTGCCTGCCCGCACCCGATAGGCCTCATAGCCAGCGTAGACCTCGACTGCCCGCCGCCAGCAATCCTCACGTTCAGCTCCAGTCGTCTCGTGTGCCAGATATTCGCCGGTCCGGCCATCGATCGTCAGTGCAACCTGTGGGCAGGCGCGAAGATTGCCATACCAGGCTGGATGATGGGCCTGCCCCCAGTTGGAGGCGATCAGGATGTATGATCCGTCACGGTAGGGTATCCCGACCAGCGGCGACTGGCGTGGATGACCGGACTTCGCTCCAGTGGTGTGGAGTGTCACGATCGGAAATCCGGTCATGAGGCTGGTGAGCGATGCGCGACCTTTCGAACTGGCGATGACGCGCTGGTCGATCCAGGGCAGAATGAGCGAGAAGAACCTGGTCACTGGCCGAATCGCTGCAATTCGCTGCGTCAGACGCTGCCAGCCATTCGGTCGGTATTGTTCCATATCCTGACCTCGCCTCCCTGCCCTCTCTCTTCCATTTGCCATCAACGAACCATCCGCCTGACCCTGGCACTGGCATTGGCCGCGGTGAAACCGAACTTCTCCATCAGTACCTGGTATGGTGCGGAGGCTCCGAAACGGTCGAGAGCAATCACCTCACCCTTCTCTCCCACATACTTCGACCAGCCAAACGAGATGCCGGCCTCGATTGCCAGCCGCGCCGTCACCGCCGGTGGGAGAACCTCATCACGATACTCGCGCGACTGCTTCTCGAAGAGCTCCCAACTAGGCATACTGACGACGCTCACGCCGATGCCCTCGGCTGCCAGCAGATCCTGCGCCTCGATCGCCACGCTCACCTCCGAACCGGTGGCGATGATGATCGCTTCGTGGCGACCGGTCGACGACGGGCTCAACACGTAGGCTCCACGCGCCACACCCTCGGCCGAGCCATACCGGGTGCGGTCAAAGACCGGCAGTTTCTGACGGGTCAGCGCCAGCGCCGTCGGTCCGTGGTTGTTCTCGATCGCCAACCGCCAGGCGACCGCGGTCTCGTTCGCATCGGCCGGACGAATCATGGTCAGATTTGGAA
The DNA here is from genome assembly GCA_903862855.1 of uncultured Acidobacteriota bacterium. Taxonomy (GTDB): domain Bacteria; phylum Acidobacteriota; class Blastocatellia; order RBC074; family RBC074; genus CAIOZW01. The sequence goes on along the minus strand of CAIOZW010000375.1, from coordinate 8,301 downwards.
CGGTCCGCAGGCCCATCAACTGCTCGATCGGCTGGTGGGTCGGACCATCCTCACCAAGTCCGATGCTATCGTGGGTGTAGACATAGATCGTTCGCAGGCCCATCATCGCCGCCATGCGCACGGCCGAGCGCATGTAGTCGTAGAAGACCATGAAAGTTCCACCATAGGGGATGAGTGGGCGTGTCAGCGCCATCCCGTTCATCACCGAACCCATGGCATGCTCGCGAACACCATAGTGGAAATTGCGACCGATGTAGTTACCCGGCTGGAACTCACCCAGCCCGTCAAGGAAGGTGTTGTTGGAGGGGCGCAGATCAGCCGAACCACCCAGCAGCATCGGCAGAACCGTGGCAAAGGCATTGAGCACCTTGCCAGAGGCCTCACGCGTCGCGAGCGGCTTGTCCGATGGAAAGACCGGCATGGCCGACTGCCAGCCCGCCGGGAGATCTCCCGATTCCCACTGCCGCCACTCTGCAGCCAGATCGGGATGCGCCGCTGCATAGGCGGCCAGACGTCCATTCCACTCATCCTCCTGTGCCCGTCCACGAACGAGCGACTGCCGGAAGTGGGCCAGTGACTCCTCGGGCACCGTGAAAGGATCCTCATATGGCCAGCCGAGATTCTGCTTCGTCAGCCGCACCTCTTCAACGCCAAGCGGCTCTCCATGGGCCTTCGAGGTCCCGGCACGATTCGGACTACCATAGCCGATAACGGCCTTGACACAGATGATCGACGGACGCGGATCGGCCTGGGCTGCCCGCACTGCCGCTTCGATACCATCGAGATCGTTTCCATCAGCAACTGTCTGGACGTGCCATCCATACGATTCGAAACGCTTTGCCCGATCCTCGGTGAAGGCGATGTTCGTCTTGCCGTCGATCGAGATCTCGTTGTCATCATAGATGTAGATCAGGCGCCCCAGCTTCAGATGGCCGGCCATCGAGGCCGCCTCGGCCGCGACGCCCTCCATCAGGTCGCCATCAGAGACGATCGCATAGATGAAATAGTCGAGAAGCTCAACATCCGCACGGTTGAACTTTGCCATGAGGTGTGCCGCGCCAATTGCCATACCCACACCGTTCGCAAACCCCTGCCCGAGCGGACCGGTCGTCGTCTCGATTGCCGGCGAAAGCTCTGTCTCCGGATGGCCTGGAGTGAGGCTGCCCCACTGCCGAAACTGCTTCAATTGATCGAGGGTGAAATCCTCATAACCAGTCAGGTAGAGCAGACTGTAGAGCAGCATCGACCCGTGCCCGGCCGACAGAATGAACCGATCACGGTTCGCCCAGCGCGGATTGGCCGGGTTGTGCCTCATACAGCGTGTCCACAGGACGTAGGCCGCTGCCGCCATGCCCATCGGCATGCCCGGATGACCGGAGTTGGCCTTCTGCACACCGTCCATGGCCAGCGTGCGAATCGTATTGACCGCCAGTTGATCCAAACTAACTTTATCTGTCATTGTCGCTGTCACTCACTCTTCAAAATTTTAGTTGACCTGCTCGCTCTGCGTCAGCAACCCCGGCTGCTCGGGAAGCAGGATTGGCATAATCTTCTCGGCAAACAACGATGAATTGATCAGGGTCTGCACCACATAGAGACCCGGTTGATGAAAGACGGTATTCAGAAAGACCGTCACATTATCGGTATAGCCACCCGGTGGAATCGTAAAGCCGGTCGGCTGCGAGACGGCGACGGTCTGCAGCCGATCGGGAGTCAGGATCCGCACCTCTGAGAGGTACTGCCCTTCACCACTCCAGTGGCTGAGCACGGCCATCTTGATCATTGTCACGGGCAGTTGCGGAACGACCAGCTGATGGAACACCCCCATCAGACTGAGGTGACCGGATGCTTCAACCCGCACATCCTCACAAAACATCGTATATTCCAGATTGGGACTTGGTTGTGAACTCATAATGAAATCAATATGCCAGTTGCGTTTTGCCGAAAAAATCTACAATAGTCCGGAATCGCCTCATGATCAAGAAGAAACGCTACCACCAGTGATCATCATAATCTGAAGAGACTGATGAGCATGATGGCGGCAAACTATTTGATAATCTGAAATGTACGAAGAGCAATATCGACAGGGTCTCCCGCTGTCAGCTTCGCCTGACGTGACTCCCAGCGGGTGCGGCTGACGCGGATGATGACCGGTGGCGAGGATCGTCGCCGCGCCGGCTGATCAAGCTGAACGTTGAGCCATTCGGACGCACCGGCAAAGACGACATCGACGACCCGACCTCTGGCAAGCAAGGTCGAGGGGGGTGATTGCACCTCTTGAGTGACTGCGGAGAGGATCACCTCCTCCGGGCGAAAGAGAATGCGTCCCGCTTGTGAGTCGATGGAATCGTCAGACTGCAGATGAGGCGATCGATCGAGAAGCTGCAGATCGACAATGTTGGCAGCCCCCAGAAACGAGGCGACAAACTCACTTTGCGGATGATGATAGACCTGTTCAGGCGAACCGATCTGTTCAAGCTGACCACGATTGAGGATGGCGATCTGGTCACCCAGCTCCATCGCCTCATCCTGATCGTGAGTGATGAAGAGGGCAGGAATCCGAAGCTGCCGCAGCAGAGTTCGAATCTCGCGGCGCAGCCCGCCGCGCATCTGTGGATCGAGTGCGCTGAAAGACTCATCGAAGAGGAGCAAGGCCGGCTGGTAGGCGAGGGCACGGGCAATCGCAACACGCTGCTGCTGTCCACCGGAGAGCTGCGAGGGGTACTTGTCGCTCTGCCCGGTCAGTCCAATCAACTGCAGCATCTCACACGCCCGCCTCTTCTGCTCGGCCCGCCTGACGCCACGGATCCGCAGCCCGAAACAGATATTCTCCTCGACCGTCATGCGCGGAAAGAGGGCATAGTTCTGGAAGATCACCCCGATGTTCCGCTCGCGAGCCCGAAGATGTTCAATGTGCCGCCCGTTGAGGAGAATCTCACCGGCATCAGGTCTTTCCAGACCGGCAATGATGCGCAGAGTCGTCGTCTTGCCACTCCCCGAATTGCCAAGGATGACCAGACTCTCCCCCTCGCCAATCGTGAAACTGACATCGACCAGAACGCGTTCGGCTCCATACCATTTGCTGACTCCACGCACCTTGAGGGCCGCTGAACGTGTTCCAGTTGTCAGATTCATCTTGGGCTTCATTCGCTTCTCTCAGGCAGTCAAGTTCGCCATCTCACATTCCCCGACCCCACCGGCCCCTCGTCAGCATGATCAGGGAGAAGATGGCAAAAGAGATCAGCGCCAGCACGGCGGCAATGGCGTTCGCACTCTCGATATCTCCCTCATTGAACTTGGCAAAGATGTAGAGCGGTGCCGTCTGGGTACGCATGGCCAGATTGCCACTGACCATGATCGTCGAGCCAAACTCGCCGATCGACCGCGCAAAGGTGAGCAGAGCGCCGGTAATGATCGCGCCGCGCAGACTCGGCAGCACGACATATCGAAAGCTCTGCCAACGCGTCGCGCCCATCGTCTCAGCCGCCGCCTCGTAGTTGATGTCAAGATTGTCGAGTGCCGGTTTGATCACACCAAATGCGAGCGGAAAGGTGACAAAAATATTGGCAAGAATGATCGCCGCCGTCGTAAACATTATCTGGTAGTCGGTCTGTTCGATGAAATGACCCAGCAGCCCGCTCCTCCCCCAGAGCAGCAGCAGTGCAAAGCCGGCAACGGCCGTTGGAATCGCCGTCGGCAGGCTGATCAAGACGATCAGCGTCGAGCTGCCCCGAAGCTGGTAACGGCTCGTTACCCACGCGGCGATCACTCCAAAGATGACATTGCAGATCGTCGCGACGGCGCTTGTCAGAATGCTCAGTTGCAAAGCGTAGAGTGCGGGCTCCTCAGTCAGGGCTCTCCAAAAATGGATCGGGCCTTTGCTGAAACCAAAGATGAAGATCGAAGCGATCGGCAGAATGACCAGTGGCATCATCGCAAAGATGATGAAACCGATGCCGACCAGCCCGGTCAGATCAGGCGAGTCCTGCTCTCGTTGTAAGGATTGGGTCTTCACTCTTGATCATGCTGAACTGACTGTCCTATTCATTCTCGCGGGATGTCTGGATCTGACGTTTCCAGACATCCTCGATGATCTGTTGATAGGCACGTTTCCATTCGCCAAGATCGGCGACGGTGAAAGGATGATCGATCCTTGTAAATCCTGCGTTGAGCACTTCATCCGTCACGGATCGAAAGCGGGCACGCACCCAGGCCTCCTGGGCAGCGCGATCCCATAGTGAGCGCACAAAGAGCTCGACGACCGCGTATCGCGCAGGTGAGAGACCGTGCTGCGGGTGATTGATGATCACCACTGGATGTTCGGCAAGAATAGTCGTCGCGGGGACGATCATCTCATAGTCGGTCGACTTTTCCAGCAACTGGAGCGCCTCCATCTCATAGGTGATCAGCGCGTCACCCTCCTTGCGCTCAAACTGGGTCCGCGCTTCACGAGCTGATCCGGGCGTCGAGACAACATTGCTCCAGACGGCTTTCAGTGCTTCAACCGCTCGCGCCGGATTACGAAATCCCTCAAGCCGTCCGCTCCGCAGCAGCGCTCCACCATAGACGGCAAGCAGCGACCACTGCCCGGCTCCGGATGAGACCGGATCGCAGTGGATGAGACGAACTCCCTTCCGGCCGAGATCGGCAAAATCATGGATCCGGTGACGATTACCTCTCTGGACCAGAATCACCATCGCGGTTCGATTGAGTATGCCCCGGTGGGGCAGGCGTCGCCAGTCATGTTTTGTCGAACCGGTCTCGACCAGCCGGTCAGCATTTCGTGCACTGGCAAGTATTGCGACATCCGCCTCGACTCCGGAAACAATCTGGTTGGTAATGATCTCGGATCCGGCATAGGAGGGAATGAAGCTCAACTCCTGGCCGGTCTTCTGTCTCCAGTCGTCACGATAAGCAGGAAAGATCTCTTTCTCCAGCGGCTCCTTGATGACGCTGAAACCATAGAGGGTGATCGACCCTGCCCGCGCCAGGTCCGACTGGCGTCGACATCCGCTGACAAGAATCGACAAGACTGAGGTAGACAGAGCCAGGATTACGACCAACGAGACCCGGTATCGGCAACGGTTGCTTTTGTTGAAGACAGGTCTCATAGCCCCCCGTAAAGAATCACTACTGCCGACGATTCTGCTCTTGTGCCCAATTGATAACGGACTTATACCCTCAACCTCCGGCAGAGTCAAACCTGAATTATTTGCCACCAAGGCCAATACAGGAGTCCTTGACGGCGTTCTTTTCAGAGCAGTCGGGAGGGTGTGGCTTCGAGTGCCACTCGCCATACGGCGGCCTCGCCAAGCGCGGCAAGCTGCCGCTGGAGGCGTCGCCAGACGGCGGCATAGAGGCGACGCGACTCCAGCTGAGAGTGGCGCTGGTTGAGGCGCTCTTCGAGCGTCCTGGTCTCGGGCAGCTCCGGCAAGGTGAGCCGCCCTGAAGAGATCAGCCGATCATAAGCCGGGCCCTCTCCGGCAAAATGGATCGCGAGCCCTTCGCTGATCCAGCGTGGACATTGTGAATTGAACTGTGCCAGTGCGGCGTGCACAAACTCGTGCCGAAGCGAGGTCTTGAGAATACCGCGGCGATCGAGCAGATCGAGTGGTTGCAGATCGATTCTTCCCGCGCGGGTGGCTCCGGAGGCCCAGCCGGGAAGGCCGGTTGCGGCGATGAAGTTGGCCGTGCTTTCGTGGAGATGAACCTCTATTGGCTGAGAAATCTGGCGGCCGGTCCGCGCCTCGAGATCGCGCCGGGCCTCAACAATGAGCTCCCGGGCGATCCCGATTCGCGAGTTGACCGACGGCTCCGCTGTCGTCCGTTCCGGCAGAACCCAGCGGATGAGACCATCGTGGATGGTACGGCCCTGGGATGAAGAGTCATCGAGACTGACGGCGATGAGTCCCGGCCGAGCCGCAGCATTCCACTCGGCGGTATCGCGAGTGATCACGGTCCCGGGAAAGTAGTGATCGAGAATCTGGCGAAAGTTGAGGCCCCGCCGGGCCAGATGATGCGCACCATCCTGGCAGAGTCCGATACCGTGCCCAAATCCACGACCGCGAAAGATGTAGAGGTCGCCCTCGCGAACCATCTCAAAGAGCGTACTCTTCAGGACCTGCCAGCCGAGGGCTCGACCAATGATCAGCTTGAAGTCCCACGCACTGATCTGCAGGCGGCGCTCTCCCTCGAGATTGATCAGCCCGACCCGACCGGCACGATCGATCGCCGTCGGTACGAGCTGGCGCAGCCGACCGACCGTTCGGGTAGTGAGATCGGCACGAAGCGCCTGCTCGATCTGCTGACGAGTCAACCGATCCTCCCAGGATCTCTGTGGCGAGGCTCGATCCGCATTCGGACTGGCGCAGAAAGGGTCGACGACTCCACGCAACCAGGCCGGCGCGGTAGCTCCCCTCCAGACACTGGCGATGCTGCTCGTCTCTCCGCCACAGGCGGCGTGATAGTAGACTTCGGCGATGCCCCCGGCTGGATCGCGAAGGACGAGACCTGCCGTGGCGGCGGCAGCTCGGCCGGCAGCGCTTGCCGCCCTCGCCCGATCGAGCTGAAACCGCTGGCAGTGGGTGGTGCTGCAGAGGTCGAACCCCTCGTGTTCATGCCGGCCGGTGTTGTGAAGGGCGAAGGTGCGAATGACAATTGCCTGGGCCTCGAGGGCCGCTCTCTGTCGCTCCAGCCCATTCTCGGCGCGGAGCGCTCCGGCAACGTACTCTTCGAGGGGGAGCGTCCGGACCACTCCCTTTTCATCCTCTCCTGCCTCTCGGGCCTTTCCGGACAGGCGCACCCTGATCTGCGGCATCAAGGTTGGCTCTGAGGCCTTGACCGCTGCGGCCCCGGTCGATGGTTTCGCGAGGATCGTTGCGGCGACCTCCGCCGCTTCAGCTCCGGTCCCCCTCCGCAGAAAGACAAGCACTGCCAGGTCGAGCGCAGATGGTGAAGGAACCCCGTTCTCTTCGCGGTAACCACGCCGGGCCTTGAATCCGATGAACCAGCCGTGACGACGAAACCCATTGCTGGCGGCCGCGGTGCCCGTCTTGCCAAAATGGATCAGCACTCCTCCATCATTGTCGTCACCTTCGAGAAGACCGGCCCGCGCGGCTGTCCCATATTCAACCGCACCGATCATCCCCTTCACGATGACCCGCCGATGCGCGTCGAGAATCACCCGCTGGATCGGCTCCGCACATCGATCCACGAACTCAGCTCCGATCTGCGGTCGGCAGAGCATTCCTCCATTGACGAGCGCAAGGTAACCACGCAGCAACTGCAGCGGAGTGACCAGCAGGTCGCTCCCTTCACCGATCGCCGCCCGAATGCCATCTCCCGCTGCGGCAAGATGGCCGGACTCTTCACGCGCGCCGATCCCCGTTGGCGCACCAAATCCATACTGGCGAAGATAGTCATTGAATACCGGTCGACTCAGCCTCTCACCAAGCGCCATGAAGAAATCGTTGCACGACCAGGCAAGCGCCTCATCGAGCCGGAGTGGATGATCGATCCGTGGATGGGAGCAGAGAAGATTGCCATGCTCGTCACGCATTCCGCCACGACAGAGATGTGTATGGTCGAGACTGATTCGCCGCGAGGCCAGCGCCGCCAGAGCGCTGAAAGGCTTGATCGATGAACCGGGTGGAAAGCTCTGCTCAAAGGCGAGACGTGGATTGACCACTGCAAGGATCCGCCCCGTTGCCGGATCAGCAATAATGACCGCCCCTTCTCGATCACCCAGCGAGGTCTCGGCGTTCGCCTGCAGGTTGCCTGAAAGCGGCTCGACAGGTTTCACCTCCCGACATCCGCCCAGCACGAGCAGAAAGGCAACCGGAAGCATCGCCGAGCGAGCAAGCCGGGCGACCTTCACTCTCCCAGTTCGTGCCTTGCCGTCCACTCTGCCATCCCTCCCAGCAGCAGGAACCAGCCGAGAAAGATCGTCAGCAGTGCAAGACCCATCCGCACTGCAAAGAGGATCAACTCCAGCCACTCACGCTCGATCGCCGGGCGGGTTTGAAAGAGCAGCCAGGCGATTATTCCGTATGTACCGGCGACAACCAGATAGATTACTATCGACCCCGGTTCAAAGGCCTGACGTGCTACCTGCGGCATCGACCGCACCGCAACGGCGGCTCCATCCCTGACTGCCACAATCCAGAGGTGGATCGCCAGCAATGGGTAGATCAGCCAGAAAAGGACTCGCTTCAACCAGAGCAAAGGCAGGACCCATCTATACTCGCTCTCCATTTCAAACCAGTCGGCCGCGAGATCATGCAGGTAGATCGTGATCACCAT
>CAIOZW010000374.1 GCA_903862855.1 uncultured Acidobacteriota bacterium | reverse complement strand
GGTAATGGTTTTGTTCCAACCTCGGTCGTCAAATGGAATGGAATTGCGCGTCGAACCGTCTATGTCTCCGACAAAAGAGTAACTGCAGAGATTACGGATATGGATGTCGAATCGATCGGATCGGCCTCGGTGACTGTTGAAAACCCATCTCCAGGTGGCGGAATATCTGCTTCACTTGTCTTCCAGATCATCTACCCGGTGCCGACAATTGTTTCGCTCAATCCGAATGTTGTCACCGTTGGGGGCACAGGATTTACGCAGATCATCAATGGTGTCGGATATACTCCAGCATCGATCGTCCGGTGGAATGGTCTTGCAAGACCGACCACCTTCGTCAGTCGAACGGAACTGAGGGTTGAGGTTCGCACGGAGGAGATTGTCTCAGCGGGCACAGCAGCCATCACGGTTACCAATCCCACACCCGGTGGTGGCGTCTCGAATAACGCACTGCTGGAGATTCGAAACCCCGTACCGAAGCTGACAAGTACCATTCCCGCGTCAATTGTCGCTGGAAGCCTACGCTTCACTCTCGTTCTCATCGGGAGCGGGTTCGTGCAGGGAGCCTCGATCATCTGGAATGGACAAGCGCTGCTGACAACATTTGTCAGCAGCACGGAGCTGCGTGCAGAAGTTCCGGACACAGAACTAGCCGCACCGTCTGTAGCATCATTGACGGTTGTCAATCCATTCGCGGCGGGTGTCTCAAACGTCCTCCAATTCAACATTACACCAAAGCCCAACCCGGTGCCGGTGGTCGAGGGTCTATCTTCATCGAGTGGTCTGGAGGGTGATCCTGACTTGACCATTGGAGTCAATGGGCTGGGTTTCGTCAGTGGCTCTACCGTTAACTGGATGGGCAGCCCACGTCCGACAACTTTCGTCAATGCTAACCGGCTTATGGTGACGATCAGTCCGGCTGATCTTATTGTACCCGGAACCTTCAATCTGACTGTAGTCTCTCCAGGACCTGGCGGTGGTGCCTCCAATGCCGTCCAATTTGTCGTCAGGGCCAAGATGACCAACTGTCAGACGGTCTGCATGCAGTCGGCCGACTACTATCTGCAGAATCTCAGCCGGCTTCCACGCGGTATGGTCTGGATCAATCGTATTCTCTACAGTGTGACCAGTGGCAACCTGATCATCAAGAAGGCTCTCGAGGGGGGGGACACTGACGTTCAACAGCTCACGCGTGAGTACACCACGACGCAGTTGAGCATACTCGAAACCAATTCAATACCGGGTGCACTCAATGCCGAGTTGAGCTGCTACCGCATCACACTTGGTCAGGTAACGCTAAGCAACGGGGAGATAATATCAAGGCAGACCAGACTGTCCGATCTCTTCAATGCGACAAGAGTGGCCATCACCGATAACCGCAGTGCAGACATGCTGCTTCTTCTCAAGATTTACCAACTGATCAACGGAAATGATCCATTAAACAGATGTCGTTGAATCGTGCTGTCTTGGTGAGAGTGAAAGAGAGAAGGCCGGGCAACGACCCGGCCTTCTCTTTTTCACTGCTGGTCCATAATTGGGTTACGTATCAACCACACGCTCATTGATCACCCTGAAGAGGGATCGGCTGAATAATCGGGCAATTGCGTATTCCGAATCACTTTACTGCCAGTTGGCTCGATGCTTTCCGGATCTGATCGCTCAACGCATCGATCACTTTGACAGCTACTTCTGTCTGAAGCGCAGCTTCATTCCAGTTCCTCTGCTCAATAGCCTCCCTTACGCCGGGAAGGGTCTTCACCCCATATCCGGTAAAGTATCCTGGCGCGTAGATCTGATGTTTGAACCAGGGACGACGTGGCAGACCGGCTGAGGAGATAAGCTGACGTTCAGATTGATAGAGCAGTCGGTTGAGTTCACGCAGCTCTTTCGAGCCGGCGACGGGAAGTCGTCCATTCAGCGCTGCCTGGCGAAGTTGTCGATCATAATCTTCAGCAGCAATACCGAGCCGCTCGATGGCCTGACGCAGCGGTTGCAGGGTGACCTTCTCTCCCGGCAGCAGGCTGATCTCATCGAGATAGCCACTGATCGTGTCAGCAAGATTGATGAACTCAAATGGCAGCAGGTGCGCATCGGCAAGTCTCATCGTCAATGTGCCGGCAGCCTGGGTCAGGATCTTTCCGTGTTTAAAGTCTCCATCTGAGAACCGGGTATACCACTTGAAAGAATCGTAAATGGAGTGGTAAATGCCGCCGCCACTCTCACCCCCCATTCCGATATTCAGTGAGGCAATGCCAAGATGGTCGAGAAATGGCGTATAGTCGGATCCAGAGCCAAGGGCACTGATAGGAAGGTCTCCACGGCGACGGTTCCGCGATCGATCATTATCATTTCGCGCAACTGGACGCGTTCTCGTCTGCATTGCTTCCCAGAGTGATTGGTCACTTTCCGCACTCTTGACGCTGCGCGTGACATTGTTGACCAGTCTCTCCAGACTGTGTGAGCCGCCGGCAGTGAACCAACCTTTGCCAGTACTGTCGGTGTTGATGTAGGCGACAGCTTTCTCGCTCAGTTCGGCGGCGTGATGCTCGACCCATTCTGTCGACCCGATCAGCCCTGGCTCTTCAGCATCCCACGCACAGAAGATCATCGTGCGCTTTGGACGCCATCCCATCTTCAGCAACTCACCAAAACATCTTGCCTCCTCGAGCACAGTCGCGAGTCCACTGACTGGATCATCAGCTCCATTTACCCACGCATCATGATGATTACCACGAATGATCCACTCATCCGGATAGGTACTTCCAGGAATACGGGCAATCACGTTAAGGGCTGTTCTGGTGTTCCAGTCGGAAACGACCTTCAGGCGGGCTTTCGTTGTCCCTGGACCGATATGATAGGTGATTGGCAATGCACCTCTCCAGCTCTCTGGTGCGACAGGACCGCCAAGAGCTTTCAGCAGTGGCAAGGCATCGCCATACGAGATGGGGAGAACGGGTATCTTCATCAGCGACCCTGCTTCTTCACGCGAGAGTCGACGGGCGTCTCTTGTCGATGCCCAGCCCGGTGTAAGCGGATCACCAGGTTGAACTGGCAGATCCATGACACTCCCACGCTGCACGCCATTCTCGTTGCGATAAGCACCGACTGGATAGACGTCACCCTGATAATAGCCGTCATCACGCGGGTCAGAGTAGATGAGACATCCGACAGCTCCTCGTTCTGCCGCGAGCTTGGGCTTGATTCCACGCCAGCTTCCGCCGTAACGAGCGATAACGATCTTTCCATTTACATCGATACCAACTTTGGTCAGATGTTCATAATCAGCCGGTATGCCATAGTTGACATAGACGAGCGGTGCCGTCACATCACCATCGCCACTGAAGGCATTGTACGTAGGAAGCTGATCAGTATCTCCTGAATCATCATCTTCACTGATCTTCGGCTCTTTCAGCTGTGCCTGGTATCGCGCTGGTTCAAGCAGTTCAAGAACACGTTCGCGAGGTGTGGGAAAGAGAATGTCGTACTCTTCGATGGTCGCCTGAAGACCCCATCGATTCAATTGATCTCTCATCCATTCGGCATTGCGACGGCCTGCCACTGAGCCGACATGGTGTGGCTCAGCCGAGAGTCGCTGCACATAATCCTTCAGCAGTTCCGCGCGTGGCAGTGATCGATAGATATCTTCCCAGTTGCGTTCACTCTGCGCTTCAGTGTTGATGATCAGCATTGGCAGTATCATCGTGATGATGATCAGCCAACTCACGATCGATGTGATGTGACGATGTCGCATGTGGTCTCTCCTTCGATGTCGGTTGCTCGTTGTTGTTCGAAAAATGATGAGTCGATGAAGTCGAATTATGGGATTGCAAATTTGAGACTGTACAAGTCTTGCTCAACCTGCAATCTTCAATGAGCATAGCGTAAAAGCCCTGTCAATATTGGATAAAATGCGCTAGAGATGAAGATGATGACAGTCTTCAAGGTCTTCGTCAAAGTGATGTGAAACGACGGTCATACTATTTTTCTTGACACCTATCTGCAAGATGTTTATAAGCTATATGTGGTGTTTAGTATGTCCTAGTCTACAAGAGATATCCATACACTTCATCTTGTGGTTGGACAATCAATCTGAGAAAGGAGAGAAAACATGCCAGCTAAAAAAGCTCCAGCAAAGAAGGCCGCTCCGGCCAAGAAGGCTGCTCCGGCCAAGAAGGCCGCTCCAGCCAAGAAGGCTGCTGCTCCAGCGAAGAAGGCCGCTCCGGCCAAGAAGGCTGCTGCTCCAGCGAAGAAGGCTGCTCCGGCCAAGAAGGCTGCTCCGGCCAAGAAGGCCGCTCCAGCCAAGAAGGCCGCTCCGGCCAAGAAGTAAGCCATTGTGCGTCCTCGCGGCGCTCAACGATTTTATTGAGACGATATGAAACAGGGGTGGGTAACCACCCCTGTTTCAGTTATACCCCCAGTTTAATGCTCCGCGTTCGTTCAAGTTTCCAAGACTGATTCAAGATACGAATCAGCACTACACTTCGCCTCACCTCACCTCACACTGTCGCCTCACAGAGTTAGTTCGTTAGCACCATCCTGCCAGTACCTCACAGGGATGAGCGACGCGTCAAAGACTTCATTTAAACAACATCCTGGTATTATTGGAGAGAGATGAGAGGCTTGGTCACTGTTCACTGTTCAAGAGGTCACTGTAGAGATGGTCTTTATGCATAAGCAGAAAAGGGATGCCAATCGGCATCCCTTTTATACACCCGCCGCGATTCGAACGCGGGACCTTCAGCTCCGGAGGCTGACGCTCTATCCAGCTGAGCTACGGGTGCTGACAGAAGTCAATATACACCATTTGACTGCTCTGTAAAAGCAGGTTAGCGAATATGTATTTCGCCAACGATGACCATCAGTTACCAGCTTCGCAAAGACCCGGACTCTCAGTCGTCTCTCTTCCGGCCAAAGATGATTCGATAGAGGATGAGAAGAATGAGCGCGCCGATGATCGCGAGGATCCATTCACTCTCGATCACCCCAGGAAAGAGCCGGCCGATTCTCAACCCTACCAACGCACCAGCCATGCCGATGAGTGCGGTTACAAAGATCCCACCCGGATCACGTCCGGGAAGAATCAGTTTGGCGATAATACCAACGATGAGTCCGAAGATGGACATACCAATCAGGCTCAACATAACACCATCCTTTCGATGACTGAAGAGATCATCAGCAAGCAGTTGAGAGATGATCAGGCATCGACGCCATGACATTTCTTATACTTCTTGCCAGAGCCGCAGAAACAGGGATCATTGCGCCCGATCTTCGGTTCAGCATTGACAACCGTCTTCGGGCGCCCCTCCTCCTCACCAGCACGGGAAGCTGTGGCATTGGCCTTGGTAAAGGTCATCTGTCCTCGTCGCGGGCGGCGCTGGAGTCGTTCTTCAGGAGGCTGTTCGACCGTCAACTGAAGGTGATAGAGCGCACGCACCGTCTCGATATCGATGCGATCGAGCATCTGCTCGAAGAGTTCAAATGACTGCTTCTTATACTCAACGAGAGGATCCTTCTGAGCATAGCCCATCTGGTTGATCCATTCCTTGAGATGATCGATTGCCTGAAGGTGATCCTTCCACTGAACATCAACGATGTTGAGGCGGATGATCCTTTCATAATAGCGCATGGACTCCGGCCCGACAGTCGTCTCTTTCTCGTGATAGAGGCGGCGGATCGCTTCCCAGACCTTCTCCTCGATCTCCGGTCGTTCGAGCTGATCAGGATCGATGCCTGTCGCTTCGAGATCGAGAGAGAATTGGTAGAAGATCTTGTTACGAAAACCAGCGATGTCCCACTGGTCAGGTGGAACGTCCAGACCGAGTGACTCGTCGATGATCAACTCGAGAGCAGCCTTGGCAATCTCCTGGATCTCATCAACATGATCATTCTGTTCCAGCAGGCGGCTACGCAGACCATAGATGGTGCTGCGCTGCTTGTTCATGACATCGTCGTATTCAAGAAGGTGTTTACGAGTCGTGAAGTTGTGCGATTCAACATTTTTCTGAGCGGCCTCGATCCGTTTGCTGACCATGCCCGACTCGATAGCCACACCTTTCTCCATGCCCAGACGCTGCATGATCGCCTTGACCCGATCGCCCGCAAAGATCCGCATCAGATCATCTTCCAGCGAGAGGTAGAAGCGTGACGAACCAGGATCTCCCTGACGGCCGGCACGGCCACGGAGCTGATTGTCGATACGGCGTGATTCGTGCCGTTCGGTACCGATGATATGGAGACCGCCAAGGGAGACGACCTCATCGTGTTCAAGAACGGTCTCCGGTTTGACAATGGTAAGGGACTCTTCGATCTGATCAGGTGTGGCATCGTCGGGATTGATCTCGCGACGCTTGAGGTTTTCACGGGCAAGGAACTCGGGGTTTCCTCCGAGAAGAATGTCGGTTCCACGACCAGCCATATTGGTGGCGATGGTCACAGAGCCGCGTCGTCCAGCCTGGGCGACAATCTCTGCCTCGCGTCCGGCATTCTCAGGCTTGGCGTTGAGAACATTATGCCTGATCCCCATCAGCCGGAGTCGATTCGAGATCAGTTCTGAATTTTCGACAGAGATGGTGCCGACCAGAATCGGTTGGCCCTTGGTATGGAGTTCACGTATCTCGTCAGCGACAGCATCCCATTTCTCTTCGACCGTCCGGTAGATCATGTCAGGATGGTCGACGCGAACCATCTGCCGGTGGGTGGGGATACTGGTCACATCGAGATTGTAGATCTTGGCAAACTCAACCGACTCTGTTTCGGCCGTTCCCGTCATGCCCGCCAGTTTCTGGTACATACGGAAATAGTTCTGGAGGGTGATCGTCGCGAGTGTCTGTGATTCACGTTCGATCTTCACGCCCTCCTTGGCCTCGACTGCCTGGTGGAGGCCGTCGGACCAGCGACGACCGGACATAATGCGCCCCGTGAACTCATCGACGATGACGACCTCGCCATCACGCACGATATACTGTTTGTCTCGCTGATAAAGAGTGTGCGCGACGAGTGCCTGATTGACGCAGTGGAGAATCTCCATATTGGCTGGATCGAAGAGATTCCCGTGGCCAAGCAGCTTTTCTGCCTTCTCGAATCCCGCTTCGGTCATAATGGCCCGGTGCTGCTTCTCTTCAACCTGGTAGTCGATGTCAGGAGTCAGGCGTGGAATGACCGCATTGGCCTCATAATATTTACTGGTTGAGTCATCTGCCGATCCGGAAATGATCAGTGGCGTCCTGGCCTCATCGATCAGAATCGAGTCGACCTCGTCAACGATTGCAAAGTAATGGCGGCGTTGAACGCAGGATGAGAGTTCAAACTTCATATTGTCGCGAAGATAGTCGAAGCCGAACTCGTTGTTTGTTCCGTAAGTAATGTCACAGCGGTAGGCTTCCTGGCGGGCATAGTCATCCATATCACTCTGAATGATGCCGACCGTCAGCCCGAGAAAACGATAGATCTTCCCCATCCACTCCGCGTCACGACGGGCAAGATAGTCGTTGACTGTGACGACGTGAACACCCTTGCCAAGAAGTGCATTCAGATATACCGGAAGGGTGGCGACAAGCGTTTTGCCCTCGCCGGTGCGCATCTCAGCGATCATTCCACGATGGAGAACCATTCCGCCGATCATCTGGACATCGAAATGGCGCATTCCGGTTGCGCGGCGTGAGGCTTCTCTCACGCAGGCGAAGGCCTCCGGCAGGATCTCGTTGAGTAGATCCTGTTCAACTTTGCGGAGGGCCGTGCTGCCTTCCGCCCCGGCATCGCGCACTCCACTGGCCAAACGTTCTCTGAACTCGGCAGTCTTTCCACGCAGCTCCTCATCGGTCAGGGGCTGGAGTGTCGACTCCAGGGCATTGATCTCGGCAACGATCGGCCATAACTGTTTGAGGAGCCGTTCATTGGCGGATCCGAATACCTTGGTGAGAGCTTTTTCGATAAAATTCATGATTACTCGTCTTTCGAGCCGCAGGATGTCGACTGGCGGCCTTCGCGCACACTGGTTTCAGGGAATCGATCCCGTTCGATCTCATCACTGGCGGGCCTTCGACAGGGAAGGCAATTGAAAATTCTAGTTGACACATAGTTGACCGTCAAGGACTGCAACTTTGACGTCCGCGCATTGGCTATGGCATTATATGTCTTTGTCGAGTGTAAGAATAATTTTAAAGTAGGAGAGCACTGATCAATGAGTGAAATTACAGAGAATGAAGTAGTAGAGACTGCCACGGAGAAGGAGGCTGTCGCTGCTGCTGCGCCCGTCGAAGCTGCCGTCGAGGAAGTCAGCTACCATGCAGTGGAGAAGGGCGGATCGATTACCGCAATCTGGGAGATGCGCGGGCGTCACCACGTCAGGACGATCGATCCACGAAGCGTTGAGGGTCGTCATCTGCTTGGAACCCCTGAGTCGAGTGAAGCGGCTGCCGGCTGAGCGTATCCTGGTGGCGTTTTAATCATTGACCGATCAGTCCAGACAGGCCAGTTCATAGCGGTTCAGATGTGATTTCACATGTAGTCTGCCGGTTAATGGTTTGACTTGAACTCTGGTAGGCAGTTGGGCTGGCGAAGTAATTGAATTGAGCTGGCATGATGCCTGAATTTTGATCGAGGAGTCCTTGCGATCAAGGCAGACCAGTGGAGTGGGGCTGGATAGTGACTGTGGCGTATATTTTGTGAATCATCAGGCCTACCGAAAATTGCAAGATGATTCAAGCCCGGGACACTTCCAGTCTTACTCGTTTGCAGGTGGGCAGAGAGATCGGGATACCGCTCGGTTCCCATCATCTTCTGTTCCTGAAAGAAACGGCACCAGACCCTGATAGAACTGCTTGTTCATCACCCGCGTTGAGCTCAGAAATATCAAGAATCACGCCGAAAGTAGCTATACTTTTCAGCCTGGCGTGATCTCCATCTGCGGACCTAACGGTTCAGGCAAGACGACCATTCTTGAAGCAATTGCCTGGACTCTCTTCGACTATCTTGATTACAAGCGAGATGACTTTGTGCGCCGTGGGGCGAGGAAAGGTCAGGCGACAGTCGGCTTTGTCTCTGACCTCGATGACCGCGAATATCTGGTAACGCGCGATACGGGCGGAACCTGGTTCGTCTATGACCCACAGACCAGAGCTCGATTGGTCGAGCAGAAGAGCCAGGTGCTTCCCTGGCTGCGCCAGCGACTGGGGGTCGAGCCCGGCACCGATCTCTCCGTGCTCTACCGGACAACAATTGGAGTTCCGCAGGGCACCTTCACCTTCGACTTTTCGCTCCCACCCGCCAACCGAAAAGCGACCTTTGATCAGATTCTGCGTGTCGAGGAGTATCGGCAGGCCGCCGACCAGCTTCGCGTACCGCAGAGACTGGCCGAGGGCCGCAAGATCGAGCTGGAGAAGCAGCTCTCGCGCCAAGAGGGCGAGTTGGCGATTGGGGATGAGCTGGAGGGGGATTATGCCGTGGCGCTAGATCGTTTAAGTGGGCTTGCTGACGCGCTTGAGGCAGCTCGGGCCGACAGAGAGCGGCTCGCGGTAACATTGCGCCATTATGATGGTTTGCGGGATGTCCTTGAAGAGCGCCGCCGGGCCGTTCTGCAGAGTCAGGCAGAGCTGGGAAGGTTGAAGGAGCGGTATCAGGCGGCCGAGCAGGCCTGTCGGCAGGCCCGCGAAGCCTCCCGAGTCGTGATCGGGGCGGCCGAGGGGTACCGACTCTATCTTGAAGCAACAGCCAGACTGGAACAACTTGAGGTTGAACGTGCAGAACGCGACAGGCTGCGGATCGAGCTGGGTGGCCACGAGCAGCGCCTGGTCGAGGCGGAAGGGGTGGAGCGTTACTCGGGTGAGAGGCTGGCGGAGATAGCGCGCGCCCGACTCGAGGCCGGGCCACTGGAGCCACTTGTCGCACAGCAGCAGGAGCTGGAGCTTCAGTTGCAGCGGCTCCGCGAAGGACGTGGTGAGGCACTCAGTCTGCAGCTGACACACGCCGATCTGCGCCAGGAGCTCGACAAGTTGCGTGGCCGCTATCAGGCGCTGACAGGACAGATCGAGGAGGCGCAGCGGGGTCAGGAGGCGGCCGCTTCGATCAGTGCGCTGGAGACAGAAAGGGAGATGGTCGAGGCCGAGTCGCAACAGTTGGGGATTGTGCGTGAGTCACGTCAATTGAAGCTGGCCCAGCTCGAGCGTCTGCAGAGGGAGCAACAGCAGCGTTACTTGGAGGAGGAGCGGCTGCGGCAAGAGTTACAGTGCCTCGAAAAAGATGCCGAAACTGCGGCAAGTGTGGTAATGCTCGAAGCGCGTCAGCAGGAGCTTGCCGGGCGACAGGCGCGTCTGGCCGCAGAGATCGCCCGCGACAGTGAGATGATTGCGGCGCTCGCCGCGGGGGGGATCTGTCCACTCCTGACGGAGAGGTGTCTCAACCTCAAGGAGGGGGAGTCGATCGAGACCCGTTTTCAGGCAGGGATTGATCAACGACGAAGTGGAATCGATTCGATCGGCAGGGACCTCGAGCCGCTCAATCGAGCCCTCGGCGAGGCGCGGCGGGCTGCTCATGACTATGCGCGATTGCCGGAGTTGCAGCGGAATCTCGAGTCCATGGTCGGGAATAATCTCGAGTTCAGCCGGCAGATCGATCTGTTGCGCGGAGAGCTCGAGCAGATCCCCTCTGATCTGGAGAGACTGGTTAGTCAGTTGGTAGAGCGACGGAGTCGGAACGAGGAGGCTCTTCGAGCCGCCCGGGAGGCACAACGACTCATTCACCAGGCAGATGTGCTTGGGGAGGAGCGAACCCGGATTCAGCGGGAGGGAGAGGTTCGACGCGCCGAGTTTGATCGCCTTGCCGCGCGCCTTGCCGAGCTTGGCGATGTTGACCGCCAGATCGAAGAGCAGCAGCAGAGGCTGGGAGCCCTCGGTGATCCACGGAGCCGTCTGCTCGCCCTGCGCCAGACGATCGATCGAGAATCTGAATGGCAGGCAGATGCCAAGCGGGCCGGCGAAGCCGCCGCCACTATTCGGCAACAGGTCGAGCCATTGCGCAGACAGATCCTCTCGACTCAGCATCTCGATCACGAGCTGGCCAGCGCAACAGAGGCGCGGTCACGCCATCAGCCAGACTATCTTGCATACATTGGCAGTCAACAGATGGCCGAAACTCTTGACCGCCGCGAAGTAGAGCTCAGGTCGCTCGCTGATCAGAAGGCCACCCTGCAGAACGATCTCGACTCTGTCAATAAGGGGCTTGCCGAGAGCGAGGCCGAGTACGATCAGGTGAAGCATCAGCAATGCCGTGATGATTACGATCGTTGTCGTGAACTGGTCGCTCAGCTCGATGCGCAGCAGCAGCAGCTGAGTTCGCAGGTCGAGACGATTGCGAGAAGGCTTGCTGCACTGGCGGCCATTCGGGATGAGATGCGGGTACTCGTTGCCGAAAGGGACAGCCTCGCTTCGCTTGGGCGAAAGACTGAGATGATTCGTGAAACACTGGTCAAAGCTGCCCCTTTTATCACCGAAGCCTACCTCTATTCCATCTCACACGAAGCCAATCAATTGTATCGGGAGATCACCGGGCGGTATGATATAACCCTTCGCTGGACAAAGGATTATGAGATCCTGATCGAAGAGGACGGTTATGAGCGACCATTTACCAATCTCTCCGGGGGAGAACAGATGGCGGCGGCTCTCGCTGTCAGACTGGCACTGCTCAGGGAACTCTCCGAGATCAACCTGGCCATCTTCGATGAGCCGACAACCAACATGGATGAAGAGCGACGACGAAATCTTGCCCTCCAGCTGGGAAGGATCAATGATTTTCACCAGCTCTTTGTCATCAGTCACGATGACAGTTTTGAAGGCTTGACCGATCAACAGATCAATCTTGGTCAGTCATCATAATCAGAAAAGACAACGAGTCGGAAAAGATAACGAGGAAGACCACAATGCCTGACAAGGGAGAACTGAATGCTGAATTACAGGGGTACTACGACAGGGTGGAGGCAATCAGACTGGATGCTCGACAACTGATTGAAGGATTGACCGAAGCGCAGTGTGCGTGGCAACCGGCTCCGAACAAGTGGTCGATTGCCCAGTGTCTAGAGCATCTCAATGCGACGGCACGCAACTACTTTCCGCTGGTCAACAATACGATCAACAATGCGCGGCCAAATGGATTGCTCGGTGCGGGACCATATCGACATGGCTGGCTGGGCAGATTGTATGCGCGAATGGTTCTGCCACCACCAAAGCTGCGTGCTCCATCGCCCCGTCGATTCGTCCCACCGCCAGATCGTCCGCTGTCAGAGATCTGGCCATCATTTCTCAGCTTCCAGGATCGCCTGCAGGAGCTGATCGTTCACGCGAACGGAGTCGATCTAGGTCGGGCTACGGTGACCTCACCGGTGTCCAGTCTGATCAACATATCACTGGGCACAACGATGGCCATCATTGTCGGACACGAAGAACGCCACCTCTGGCAGGCCCGTCAGATTCGGAATACGGAGGGGTTCCCTGCGGAGGGATTCTCTGGTTGATCTGTGCTGACCATCACCCTGAAAAAGAGGCCGGCCGCGAGGGAGATCTTCCTCGCGGCCGGCCTCTTTTTCAGGCGGTTCGGGTCAGTTACCAGTTGGGCGGTGCGCCAACCGGATACTGTTCCATATCCAGGACCGAACCTGTGATCAGTTCACTCTCCGTCGAAGCGAAATAGAGGGCCGCCTGGGCAATGTCGCGGGGGAGCAGCAACCTGCCCCACGGTCTGGATTTGACCGCCTCATCGACCCAGTTCTCACCTTTCCCTTCGATATTGACCTTGACGTGATGCTCGTTTGGAGTAAGCGTCCAGCCGACGTTGAGCTGATTGACGCGAATCCGGTAGCGGTTGAGATAGCTGGCCAGATTCTTTGTCAGGGTCATCAGTGCTCCTTTCGAGGCGGCATAAGCCATCAGTTTCGGCTCGCCAATGTAGGCATTGACCGAACCGATATTGATGATCGACCCGTACTGCCGTTCTTTCATATGCTTGATGGCCTGTTGCGAGCAGATGAATGAACTGCGGACATTGAGACCGAAGACCTCGTCCCAAAGCTCAACACTCGTGTCTTCGATCGTTCCACGGGCGCTGTAGCCGACCGTATTGACAAGGATATCGAGCTGACCAAAATGGGCCACGGCACTGTCAATAAGGTTGCGGCAATCCGCTTCGATCCCGACATCGGCCTTGACTGCAATGGCTGTCCCACCCAGCTCATTGATCGATGCGGCAACGGCCTCGGCCTTGCTGACATCACGATTGGAGACGACAACACGGGCTCCCTCCTCGGCAAAGAGGCGAACAATCCCCTCGCCAAGTCCGGAACCCGCCCCGGTGACGACGGCTACTCTGTCAGCCAGTCGCTTCATTACTCACCCCGTCCACCGCTCGCCGGTCCAAAATGCTGGGCCATCTTGCCCCGCAGGAAGCGGACTGACTCACGTAGCTCGTCCATCCCGTTCTCACCGTCCTCGATCGAGATCCAGTTGTCGAAGCCTTCATTCTTGAGGGTCGAGAAGATCTTGTCATAGTCGTTGAGCCCCTTGCCGATGACGCCGTGACGAAGATTCTTCGCATAGCCCATCGAACCATCCTGTTGCTTCAGATCCTCGATGGTGCCGCTGATGAGATAACGGTCTGACGCGTGCATGGTGATGACTCGATGTTTGATCGCTTCGAGAACATCGAGAGGATCCTCTCCGCAGATGATGGCATTCGATGGGTCGTAGTTGACCCCGAACCACGGTGAGTCGATCTGATTGATGACATCGAGGAAGACGTCGATATGCTGGGCGAACTCGGGATATTTCCAGTAGCCGTCCTTGTAATGATTCTCCATGTTGAGAATGATGTTTTTCGACGCGGCATAGGGAATGACGGCGTTGATCGATTCGACCGTATAGCGGATACCGTCCTCACGAGAAACATCTTCACGCCGCTGCCCGGAGAGGACACGACAGTAACGACCGCCCATCCGTGCCGTCAGGTCGATCATCTGTCGCTCTTTCTCGAGCTCGGCTGCCCGCGCGGTTGCGTCGTGCTGGGTGAAGTCGGGGGAGGCACACATCATTGGCGCCTCGAGATTTTTCGATTTCAGGTGCTGGAGGATCTTGTCGAGATAATCGTCGTCAAAGCTTGTAAAGAAGCCTGGGTAGAGTTCGATCCCATCGACATCGAGCGTTGCTGCAAGATCGATCCAATCGAAGAGGGACATGCTGCGTGTGACGCAGAGTTCGTCCATGTAGCACTTAGGGAAGACAGATAATTTAGCCATATTGGTGTTCTTTCGATAAAAATGATCAGAGACAGGACTTGTGGGGACTTATGGGACTTTAGTCATATAAGTCCCATAAGTTTCACAGGCCAAATTCTCCTATGGTTGCAGGACCGCTTTCACATAGGTTCCATCGTGCATGCCGTCGAAACAGTTCTTCCATTCCTCGAGGCTGCCGATGCGACTGATGATCGGTTTCAGATTGATCTGACCTGAAGCCAGCATCGAAACGACCATCTCCCAGTTCTGGAAAGTATGGCTGAAGCTGCCCTGTAACCGGACGGCCTTCTGTACCAGTGGGTCGAGAGAGAAGCCCAGCGGTTGCGGTCCCCAGCCGACCTTGGTGATCTGACCGGCTGGCCGGACGACCTCCAGAGCCGTCCGCAGTGCCGCTGACGCTCCAGCCGCATCGACGATCAGATGAGCCCCAAGCCCATCCCCAACACTGTAGACGAGCTCCTTGAGATCGGTCTCCTGGAGATCGATGGCGTGGGTAACTCCAAGCTCCCGCGCTGCCGCAAGTCGTGACTTGTCCTGTGACATACCGGCAACGATCAATGTCCCCGCCCCGGCAAGACGTGCCATCTCGGCGCAGAGAAGGCCGATCGGTCCTGGCCCGAGAACGACGACGGTATCACCGGGTCGGATGTTGCTCTTCTCGATCACGGCATTGTAGCCGACACAGCAGGGTTCGGTGAGGGCGGCTTTTTCGAATGGCAGATGATCGGGAATATGGTGAAGGCAGCGCTCCGGAACTCTCACATAGCCGGCCATTGCCCCATTGATGCCATAGCCGAATCCTTTTCGATGCGGGCAGAGGTTATAGGCTCCGGTACGGCACATCATGCACTGTCCGCAGACATATGCCGCAGTCTCAGAGACGACGCGGTCACCTTCACGGAATCCTTTGACGCGGCTCCCGATACGAGCGACGGTTCCGCCAAATTCATGACCGAGCACGACAGGAGTCGCGACCGGCCAGCTCTGGGTGCCGTGATACTGGTGGACATCGCTTCCACAGACGCTGACTCCACCGATCTTCAGCAGCACTTCATCATCGCCAATCTCGGGGATCGGCATTTCACGAACTTCGACGGCGCCTGGTTTCAGATCGAACTGAACAACGGCGGTCATGGTTGCTGTCATGTCTCTACTCCTTTTGCTATTCCCTGATGCGTCGGACAATCTCCGACAGAATTCCCTTGAGATCGCCACTAGTCGTGCTGAATGAATTGGCATCGATGGCGAGTGGCGCACCAATCACTACCAGTGGCGCACCCATCTTGGGCATATTGATCGCTTCTTCGATCGAGAGTCCGCCGACAGCCTGAACCGGGATACTGACGGCTTCGACTACCGCTTTGAGATCATCGAGTGGGCTCAGACGTCTCCCTGAACTGGCAAAGATTCCGTTGCGTTCATCAAACCCGGTATGATGAACAATGTAGTCGACTCCGAGATCCTCCATCCATTTGCTGGCGGCCGCCTTGTCATCGCAGACCATGTTGTCACCCATGACCTTGACGCCAAAATCACGTCCAGCCTGGACGACGCACTTGATCGTCTCGTCGTGGGCGCGCGCCATGACGACGACGTGGGTCGCGCCGGCCTTCGCCATCATCTCGGCTTCGAGGTATCCCCCATCCATCGTCTTCAGATCGGCAACGATCGGATGGTTCGGAAACTCCTGACGCAGAGCACGGACACCGTGCAGACCCTCGGCGAGAATCAGCGGCGTTCCAGCCTCGAGCCAGTCGACTCCGGCTTCGACGGCAATCCGCGCTGTCTCCAGCGCTTCCTTGATGTCGGTTAAATCGAGCGATATTTGAACTATAGGTTTCATTATTATTTCAACTCACGAATTTTGATATTACGATACCAGACAGCGTCGCCATGATCCTGCAGCAGGATATGGCCCTGTCTGGCTTCGCCGAAGCCCTTGGTCGATTTGAATTTGCTCTGAGCAAGATGCTCGCGATAGGCATCACTGGTCCGGTCAAACTCGACCACCTTGATTCCATTGAGCCAGTGTTCAATCCGGTCACCACGAACAATGATGCGGGTCTGATTGAATTGACCCACCGGGCGCATCTTCTTGGCGGCGGCGGGCGCGATCAGATCATAGAGAGCACCTGAGGTGCGATTACCGGCTATGCCCATCTTTGCATCGGGGTGGTTATCGTCATCGAGTACCTGGTATTCAAAGCTGATTGCACCGCGGCCCGTCGGTGGCAGGCTCTCACTGACAAGATACTTGATGCCACTGTTGCCACCACTGGCGATCTTCCACTCGATCGAAAGTTCAAAGTTGGCGAACTGGTCAACGGTGATCAGATCACCGCCTGGATTATCGGTCGTCCCTCTTCCAGCCGACTTGTGCAGGGAGTTATCCTTGACCATCCACCCGCCAGGTATCGGATTGCCGGGATTCTGGTCACTGTGAAAGCCTCGCCAGCCTGAGAGCGTCTTTCCATCAAAGAGGATTTGCCAACCGGCCGACTTCTCTTTTCTGGAGAGCTGATTGACGGTGTTGTCCTGGCCGCTGACAACAGTTACGGCCAGAATCATAAGTAGTGGAAGAAGGGGAGACCTGTTTATCATAATATAGTCCTCATGTCCGGCTTCAGTCCTTTGAACGCAGGTGGAATAACCGGTGCAGTTATTTGAGCAATTCACAATCACAGGATGTCGATTTTACCGACACATTTTTAGCACGTCATCCAGATTACCGCAAAACTTTGGATGGACAACCTGTATCTTCAGTGTAAATTCCATGCATTGAAAATTGTTGAGACCGGATTATGCCCGGAAACGTCTCTTGAGATAGCGAGAATTCTGACGATTTCGAGATCAATCCGAGATTCCAAAAGGAGTAAGAGTATGAAGCAATATGTGTCAAAAGGTCTGCTGATGGCCGTCATAACCCTGACGGTGGGAGTTCTGTCGGTATCAGCCCAGGGAACGGGGTTCGCGGGGACGTGGGCGCTCGACAAGGCCAAGAGTGAGTTACCGGCAATGATGCAGAGTATCGATTCGATAACGGTGATCATTACCCAGGATGCCGGGCAGATAACCCGCGAGATGAAGCTCGAGGGAGGGATGATGGCCGCACCGGGCGGTGGCCAGGGTGGTGGTCGCGGTGGTGGGCGGATGATGATGGGGGGCGGACAACCGGTGAGCTTCAAGCTCGACGGTTCGGAGACCGTCGCCGAGAATCCCCGTGGAAAGACTACGCACAAGGCGAAACTTCATGATGGCGGCAAAGTGTTTGAAGTCTCGTCAGTGATGACCCTCGATTTCCAGGGTGAGACCCGGACGATCCCCTCATCGGAGCGCTGGGAGCTTCTGGATGGCGGGGCGAGTCTCAAGGTCTGGCAGAAGCGGGAGACGCCCAACGGGGCAATGGAGACGACGATGGTCTTCACCCGTAAGTAGGGGGGGCGGAGAAACTTGGATAGACTGCCGGCGCCCGTCATTGGGCGCCGGTCAGGTCAGAATTTTGATCAGTTGCTGCATCTGCTTGAACTCGGCAGTTCCGGCAGGGCAAATCTCAAAGAGAGCCATCTCGATCGAGCTGATGATCGCACCGGCCCGGCCAAGCCGTTCGATCGCTACATCCCGGTTACGAGAGATCCGGCTGGCGATGGCATCGGTCAGCAGATGAACCTGATATCCATTCTGCAGCAGATCGAGGGCTGTCTGACCAACACAGATGTGAGCTTCGATTCCACAGAGCATGACCTGTTCGATATGGTGTTCGCGCAACTGCAGGTCAAATTCGGCGACCCCATAAGCAGAATAGGTCATCTTCTCGATCGGAGTAATATTTTCTGGAAGATGGCTGGTAATCTCCGCTGCGGTGGGCCCCAGCCCTTTTCGGTACTGTTCAGTTATGATGAGCGGAATGTCGAGCAGCCGGCAGGCCTGAACCAGGATGGCGATTCGCGCTGCAACCTGGTCGAAATCTGCCATGACCGGTCGAAATCCCGTCTGCATATCGATCAGCGCCAGAGCCGTTCGCTGGCGTTTGAGCATGGTTGGATGTCTCATCGGACTCTCCCTTCCTGACCTGCCTCCAGACTGCAGTGATGAATCGGTGAAGATAGTCGAAGCATTTTCAATTGCTTCGTGACAACTCTACGACAACTCCTTCGCATACTCCAATCTGACAGCGATAGTGGATCGATCACTGCAGCGTCCAGGTTCGGGGATATTTCGGGATCTGTGGTGTGAAATTCCATTTGGGTAAGGCTGCCAGGGTGATGGTTACGCGGTTGGGGCGTAATCGTTGGGGACTCTGGCAGCCTTTTTGTTTCTGGATTCAGCGTGGTGACTGAGCGGGCGTTTCACCGCTGGTTACCCAGGCTGTCCACCAGAGATCACGCAGCAGGGTTGCTCCGGCGGCCAGACGCTCGGCGGCAAATCTCTTGTGGGCAGGTGACGTGGTCGTTGCTGCAAAGGGTTCCTGCTTGTCGAGGATATAGAGCTGCTCGACGAGGTCATTCGACTTTTGTACAAATGCCCAGATCTCTTCACGTGGTTGTCGAATAACGAGAGCTTCCGGCCCCATGTGTTGATAGAGGTCACCGATGACGATCTGCGCTCCGACAAACTCTTCTTCAAAGCGGAAATGGAATCCGCGCTCGCGGCTGTAGACAGTGTAGCCCTTTGGATTGGGACCACTCCAGCCATTGAAATGAATGGTCGAATGGTGAGGATTGGCGGCATCGGTGACATAGTGGCCAAGGATACCGGCATCGTTGATGATCCGTTGCTCGATCCATTTCCGTTTCACGGGGTCGGTCTCCATTCGCCAGAGACGGAATTCGACCCGCACTCGCTGGAAGAGCTCGATTATTCGGAAAGGGGAGAATCCGGCATTGGTCGGTTTCTGGCCCGCCTTGATCAGCTCGGCAGTGAAATCATAGCGATTGACGGATCTACGGGCCGGTTCCGGGACCAGTTCCAGATCGATGAAGTGGTCGGGTGCGGCCGCTGTGTCCATGGCACGATCGAGCTGTGATTCGAGGCGATCCCGCCACCGATCAGGTTCCGGGTTGAGATAGCTGAGCTGAGCGCTCGCCTTCCGGAAGAACTCCGGCATCTTTGAGGGCAGCTTATCAGCGGCAGCCTTGCCAGAGATGGCATGGCCGTGTGCGCCCCAGCCCCGGACGGTCGGTGTTTTGACCAGAAGAAGAAGGGGTACCAAGGTCGCGATGAGGAGAAATAGTCTGATCTTCATGGTTGCGTTATGACTCACTTTCAAGGCTCTCTGCGCTATTGCGGTGAGAGCATTTTGCGAAAGAGTTCCCGACCTTCCAGATCGTGCAGGGACACGGTCAGAATACCAGTGGTACCTTCGATGCGCACTGCACCAAAGAACTGATAGCCTTCGAGTGGCGATCGGTTACCCTTCATTCCCTTTGGAATCGAGACAAATTCTACCTTTGGCCCAAAGGTGTCGTCCATTCTTCCCGGGCCAAATGTACCGGCATTGAGCGGGCCGGCGACAAACTCCCAGAAGGGAAGGAAGTCGGTAAAGCGGGCCCGTTGTGGATCATAGTGGTGCGCGGCGGCATAGTGAACATCGGCAGTGACCCAGACCACATTGTGGATCGCATTTCGCTTGATGAAGCGGAGTAGTTCGGCTATCTCCAGTTCACGACCGCAGGGCGGACCGTCGATGTTGGCCACGGCCTCGAAACGGCCTCCCGCATCACCGACAATCAGTCCGATCGGCATATCACTGGCGATCACCTTCCACGTCGCGGTCGAACGGCGCAGTCGATCCTTGATCCATTCGATCTGACCGGTTCCGAGAAAGGCCGTCTCGTCATTCAGAACCGTCTGCTGGTTGGAGGTGTTGGGGCCACGGTAGCTTCGCTCATCGAGCATCAATACCTCGAGTGATGGCCCCCAGGAGAAGCCGCGGTAGATCCTCTCCGGATCATCGCGGTCATGGCGAAGTGGCAGATAGTCGAGAAATGCGCGGCGAGCCCGAGCAGCGAGGAGGTCGACGCTCTTCACGCTGTAGCGTGGATCATCATCCATCCGCTTTCCGGGGTACCAGTTGTTGAGAACTTCGTGGTCGTCCCATTGGGCAAGGATCGGCACCTCGGCATTGAACCGGCGCAGCGGTTCATCGAGCAGATTGTACCGGTAGTTGCCACGAAATTCGTCGAGAGTTTCGGCGACCTTCGACTTCTCGGGGGAGGTCAGATTTCTCCACTTCCGGCCATTCTCGAGGGTCACCTCAGGAACGATCACGTTGTCGGCATAGATCGTGTCGCCTGAATGGATAAAGAAGTCAGGTTTGAGGCGCCGCATCGACTCGAAGATCTTCATCCCTCCAAAGTCGGGATTGATTCCCCATCCCTGTCCACAGACATCTCCGCCCCAGACAAAGGTCAGATCACGCTTACGATTGGAGGGAAGCTGGAAGCTGCCGGTGACCGGTTCACTGGTTACACGTCGGTTATCCAGATCCTCAAAGCTGACCCGGTAAAATATCCGCTGCCCTCGTGGAAGTCCGCCAAGGTCGAGACGGGCCGTCAGATCGGAGGTTTCAAGCGCGGCCGGGCCGACGATTCTCCGGGAATCGGTGAAAGACTCCCGGGTTGCATACTCGACGATCATTTGCGCCGGTCGATCGACCCGGCTCCAGATGATGGCCCGATTGGCAGTGATGTCCCCGGACTGCACACCGTGAGTGATCCGTGGCCGGCTCTGCAGCCAAGGCAGAATTGCCGGAGAGGCTCCGGCCGCACTGGAGATCCGCAGAAAATCGCGTCGTTTCATACCTGCTCTTCCTGCTCTCCGGCTCTTGACTCGAACGGTCCAGGTTGCCGGTTGAGCCCAAAACGGATGCTCTGGATGATGGCGATTCAGTCGGCGGGGTGAGTGAGTGTGATATCCCACCCCGCCAAGATAGAGGGTTTACCGCTGCGCCGGTTCAAATGGCCTGGGATCGGGAATATCCCGGGGCTTCCCGCGCCACCCGGAAGATCAACGGCGAAGTCCTCGCGTCGCTGGTCGCCGCCGCTCCTCCTTTTCATCATCATCGTCGTCATCATCGATGGCGCGGACGAAGGCGCTACGCACCGGGGCAGGCATGACCGAATCGGCCCCCTTGACCGCTCTCCAGATGATCTCGTTGAACTCGACATCCGGCAGAGTGTCCTCTTTACGGAAGTCGAACATGGCCGATCGCTGGGCCCCGGGCGCGTTGGGAGCGTTCCGTTCGCTCCAGTCATACTTTGCCGGTCGATGGCGGAAGGGAGTCAGATCGGC
>CAIOZW010000373.1 GCA_903862855.1 uncultured Acidobacteriota bacterium | reverse complement strand
CTTGCGTATGGTATTCGAGCGCCGCGGCAAAGAAGAGAGTGCCGGAGCCACGCTTGACGATCTGAATCTGGTTGGATTGGCCCAGAGCAGAACCGACGCGCTCGACGACCATTGGCTGTCCGGCCACTGCATCGGCAGCAGTCACGCGTCGTCGCAGCACCGATTCCCCGTTGAGGAAGATCTCGACGGTATAGTCAGCCGCCAGTTCACGACTCGTCCGCAGATAGTCGGTCAGCCCGAGGATCGCCTGCGCCGTGTCGCGAGTCGAATCCCAGTAATAGCCGCGGCGGCGATTGGCGACCAGCCAGCGGGCCGCCTTGGGCAGCAGCGGACTGCGCGGAGCGATCCGCGCCAGAGCACGCAGAGCGGTAGCCGTCACCTCGAGATCCGACTGCGGATCGACAAATCCATTGCGGGCCGGTGACTCCCAGTGAGCCTCACTCTCGGTCTGCCGAACCTGACCCGCCAGCCCCTCGGCAATCTGGGCCGCCCGTGCAGTCTGCCCGGCTTCGAGAAATGCCAGCGCCAGATGGGCCAGACCTCGTGGAGTGAGCTCACCACGCCGCGCCTCGGCTGCAGTAAGATAGTTCGCTGGCAGGTTACCAAGTGCGGCGTGGGCAAGGGTCAGATATGCTGTTGCATCCGCGGTCAGCGGCTGGCCCTCGGCATTGCGTCCACTCTCCAGAAAGGCAGCCAGACGATTTCGTGCCCGGTCAAGCCTGATCCCCCGGCCACCACTGTCGCTGTTGATGGAATACCCCGCCTGGCGGGCCTGGACGAGCCCATCGACCACATAGGCCGTCATGAATGGATCGGTCCGGCTGCCAGAAAACCAGCCCCACCCTCCATCTTCGCCCTGCAGACTGGCGAGGCGGTCGATTCCACGCTGCACTTTCCGCGGCAGATTGTTGTCGGGTCGAATCGCCCCCGGAACCTCCTTGAGGGCCCGGGCAACGGCGACGTTCCCGAGGAAAGAGGACATCGTCTGTTCAGTACACCCATAAGGGTAGCTGGTCAGATAGTCGAGCGCACTGAAGAGTGAACCGACGATCGACGGCGAGGCCTCGATCCGCAGTCGGCGCGACTCCGGGCTGGCCTCATCGGGCAGATTGAGCGTATAGCCCTGCTCGACTGCCGCTCCGGTCAAGGCCGCCGCCTCCGCCTTCGTCTGCTTGAGCCCATGTGGAATGACCGGCAATGGCAACTCGACGCCATCAGACTCCTCATCGGTCTTCGCGGTGGCGAGCAGTTTCACCTCACCGAGAGAGGTCGCCCGGACCCGCCAGTCGATCCGCTGCTCTCCCTGCCGTGGGACCGTTACCACTTGACGCGATCCGTCGAGCAGCTCTGCCCCCGTCACCCCAATCTCGATCTGGGTCGCCTTATCGCTCGCCAGATAGTTGTGAACAACTGCCGAAACCGTCACCACATCGCCTTCGGTCATGAAGCGTGGCGTCTCCAGCCGCAGAATCAGATCCTTGCGCGAGACGACCCGGTCGATCCGCGCCCCAACCTGCAGATCACCGCTGGTTGCCCGCGCCGTCGCCCGCCAGGTCGTCAGATTGTCGGGCAGTGTCATCCGCGCCGTCGCCCGTCCATCCGGTCCCGTCACCAGATCCGGCTGCCAGAAGGCCGTGTCACGAAAATCCTTCCGGATCGTCGCCTCTTCGTACTGCTGCTCATTCTTGAAATCGGCGAGCGGCGAGCTTCTCTGCCGCGCCGCCAGTTTCATGAGCTTCTTGCCGGAGTATCCCGTAAAACTGAAGGCACTCGAAAAGCTGGTCGAGACAGTGCTGTAGCGCAGACCATAGAAGGCACGCCTTATGTCACCGCTCCGCTCTGGCTCGATACTGTAGACCGCTTCGTCGACCACTCCGAGACTGACCTCGACTCCGCTCGCCGGACTCCCATCGGCGTGGCGGGCCAGCACCGTCCACGAAGCCGGCTCCCGTGGCTTGTACTGTCGCTTCTCAGAGATCAACTCCAGCTTCAGAAACTTGTTCCGCGCCGGAACGGCCAGCGAGCGGCTATTCTCATACATCTCTCCATTCTGAACATAGGTCACACTGAGCGAGATGTTCGGACTGTAGCTCTCGCGGATCGGCACTTCGAGCATGGCCACCCGGCCCGCAGTTCGATAACGCCCGACATCGTAGATCCGGTTCATCTCCGTCGTCACCAGCAGATGGGCATTCTCCGTCGGAAGAAGTGCCAGAACCCGCGCCGTCTCACCCGGGCGGTAACTGGACTTGTCAGGGATCAGCCGGATCGAGCCAAAATCGCGCGAGGCCGTATCGGCCCAGCCATTGTTCCGATCCGTCGCGTAGAGGAAGCCCCCCGTCGAAACGATCTGTCGATCACCCTCCCGGACCAGTGATTCGATCAGGATGTTACCAACCGTCGGAACCTCGAAAAGAACCTCACCCTCGCCCTGTGCATTGGTCGAAACCTCAGCGGTCGAAAGCTCGCGTCGCAATGGACGATACTCGAAGAACCGGTACCCATCCTCCTCCTTCTCGACCTTCTCGTACTTGACCTCGACAAACCGGAGCGCGACGCGCGTCGCCTGTGGACGCCCCTCATAATCGGCCGCCCGAACCTTGATCCGTGCCCGGTCACCCTGGTAATAGACGTAACGCTCCGGATTGGCATCGATCACTACCCGCCCCCGCGTTCCGATCAGGCTCGCTTGTCCGTCGATCTCCCGGCGGGCCGCATCGGTCACCTGGGCCGTCAAACGGTAGGTGTAGTCCCACGGCTCCTGATCATTCAATCCCGGAACTTCGAAGGGCACCACGAGCCGCCCCGCGGCATCGAGATTTCCTTCCCCCTCAACGACCATGTCGTTCCCGTAACCGTAGAGACTGCCCTCCTCTTCAGACTCATCCGACTCACCAATCCCATCATCCTCCGTCTCCCAGAACCAGTGGTGATATCGTGAACGATAGATGTAGTACTTTACTTCGGCCTGTCGCACCGGCTCCCCAAAGAAGTATCGCGCGTCAATCGTAAAGCTCGTCTTTTCACCGGCACCAACAAACTGGCGCGGCGTACTCACCGTCACCTTGTACTCCGGCTTCTTGTACTCGGCAACCTGAAAATAGCCGTAACCGATCTTCGACTCGCCAATCTGCGGAATGACCTGATACCCTCCCAACGGAGCATCACCAGGCAGCTCCACCTCACCAAAGAAGCTTCCCCGCGCGGTCAGTGGCAGCTCCTTCCGGTAGATCTCCCGGTTGTCATTATCGGTGACGGCCACGGTCACCTTTCGCTCTGGCAACTGCTCGTAACCAACCTCACCCTGCCGCCGCAGGATCCCCTTGAAATAGACCTTCTGACCTGGCCGGTAGACCGGCCGCTCAGTGTAGATGTAACTCGCATAGTCGGAGTTCTCGGACTCCTCACCATCCGAACTGTTCCAGCGAAACTGATAGGATGACAGATCGGAGACAGCGAACTCCGCACCACTCCGGGCCAGTATCAGGTAGTCGCGCTGATTGAGCGGATTGGCGGCAGCCTCGGGATCACGATCCTCCGGACGCTCTGCCGCGGCAGCAGCCATCGCCTCCCGCAGATTCGGCTCTGCGCCGATCGAGGTTCGCAGTATCCCATCACCATTGGTCTGCCCCTGCGTCAGCGCCTTACCACCCCGGACCACCTCAAGTTGCACTGCTCCCCGCGGCTCACCGGTCATCCGGTTGACGGTCTGAATCAGCATCTGCCCATCCGGCGTCGACTTGCTGACAATCGTCAACTCACTCACGACGGCGATCGTATAGGCCCGCAGATCTCCATTGACCGCCTCCACCAGGTAGACGCCCGGTTCACGCCGCCCGATCGAGATCATCCGCGTATCGTATTGATCCTCGGTCGGGGCCAGCACCTGACGCCAACTCCGAACCAGTTGGTCGGGATTGAGCAGTGGAATCCGCGCGAAATCGGCCTCGAGCAGTGGCCGCTGCTCCCCGGCCATGAATCGATCATTGAACGCCGTGCGTGACTTGCGGGCAAGCTGGCTGCGGATATAGGACTTTATTCGATAATAGAGGCTCCGTTTGAAGGAACGCACCACTTCAAGCGGCGCCTGACTGCGGCCAATCCGATCTGACACATCGTCGACGGCGGTGTAGTCGTCTTCCCCCATCTGGTGGGGATCCTCGAGCTGCCGGAAGAACAGGAAGGGATCTCTGATCTGGTAGACCCGGAAATCGAGCGTCTCGATACCCTGGTAACTGATGTAGACCCGTGGCTGCTCCTTCGACCCATAGGTCCGCGTCGTCGAGAGCGAGAAACGTACCCTCTTCTCCGCCGCCTGGTTATCCTCCGCCCCCCGCACCATTTCCGGAGCCGGTCGAAACGCAAGCCAGAAGAGCAGCCCGACCAGAAAGACCGTCACCGGCAGGACCGGCAACAGCGAAACGATTCTTCTCATTCCCATTCCACTCTCCCCCCTCACATCAATCGAGGATCTTCAGACGATAGAATCCAAGAAAATGGCGATTGCTGGCGACCGGATGCCACCGTGGATCCGGATGCCTGCTCAACATCGACAGCCGGACCATCTTCATCTCACCTGCCCCGTCACCCGTTTGATCAACTTGCCGATTACCTTGTCCAGCGGCCGCAGCGGGATTTGAACCCGTGTGGTAGACCACCCAGTCGACCTCCCCGCCCCCCTCACGTCTCGCCGCTCCCAGATAGATCATGACGTGATATGGATAACGCTGAACCCAGGGCTGGTGATAAAAGAGCAGATCTCCAGTGAGCGCACGGGCAGGATCCCGCCCAATGAAGACCGTGTTGTAATTCTTCAGACTCCGCGCATCGGCAAACTCGGCGAACTTGCCACCAGTGAGATCCGACAACTGGAAGATGCCAAAATCGGTCCGGAATAGCTTCTCACCCATCGGGTGACGATCGAGACTCAGCCCGGTGACATCCGGCGCAAGGACCTCATACTCTGCGCCGGGCGGAAGGCCTCTGTTCATCCCCTGAAACCAGGCCCGATCGTGGCGGCGCAGGGCTTCACGCAAGGCGAAGCGAACCAGCCCGGCGCAATCACGCTGGCTCTCATTCCAGGCTGGACTCATCTGATAGTACTGCCATTCGGCGATTCCGGCCATCCAGCGGCGCAGATTCTGGCGATCATTTGCCGAGGCCAGCTCTGCCGAATCCGGGAAGCCATCCTGATCGTCATCGCTCCAGACAACTGATGGTAATGCGCGTGGAGCCGCCGGACGCGGCACTGACTGCTCGCACCCTGCCAGGAACAAGAGGAAGAATATCGGCAAACATTGTCTGACCCTTCGAACCTTTTTCATTCTTTCCAACCCATTTCAACCGGTTGAACCCGCATCAAGATATACCAAATTCATTCCGCAGGCAGCAGAAATCGAGTCAAATATCCTTCTGATCGACTGACCAACCATCCCAACATGGCCAACCTGGGACCGCACATCTTAAGACGCACCGGAGGCCCAAGAAGCAAATATTGGAGAGGAAAATGAAAATGAGAGAGTACTGAGGTGCGATAGACCTGCGCGTCTCAAGACGAGCTTTCCCTGATTGCCTGACGGTCAACTGTCTACTAAACTGGTACGGGTATGATTTTTCAAAGCAATCGAAAATCGGTCTACTTCTTCACCATTCTCTGTGTCTGCCTGGTCGTGTTGGCGGTCGCGCTCAACATTGGCTGGATCGTCTTTCACTGGCGCCAAGTG
>CAIOZW010000372.1 GCA_903862855.1 uncultured Acidobacteriota bacterium | reverse complement strand
CATAGATGTTGCCATTGCTGGCGACCACCAGATCGTTGCCGCGGAATCCATCGGCGACGGCCGTGGCCCGTCCCTCGGCATCCCAGGCGAGGATCTTCTGTTCGGCTCCGGCGGCGGCATAGAGCCTTCCATCCGGCCCGAAAGACTGCCCGTCACCATGCTTCGAGTCGGCCAGAAAGACGCTCACCTTTCCATCGAGATCGATCCGGTAGGTCTTGCTGTTCGGCACATCATTGAAGAAGACCTCGCCCTTTGCGTTGACTGCCGGCCCCTCGGTGAATCGATGGCCTTCGCTCACCAGCTGCCAGTCCTCTCCGGGCAGCAGCAGCGCCTTGAGCGTATTGTTGCTCGACGTGCCCGCCTTCACCTCCGCCGGCCAGCCCTTCCAGAGCCAGCGCAGTGCATCGGGAAAGATCGCCGTCGCGTGCTCACTGCTGTGGGCGCCCTCACCCCAGACCTTCTCCACCTCGTAGCCGCCAAAGACGAGCGCCCGGTGGAGGGTCTGATTGGCCATGAACCAGTCACCAGCGTAGCTGTTCGAATCGTTCGCACCATCCTGCAGGAAGACACGGATCGGCTTCGGCTCGAACTTCCGCGCCCAGCTGTGGTAGTGATCACCACCCCGCAAGCCGACATAGGTTCCGATCGCGCTGAAGACCCGGCTGAATGAATCCGGCCGCTCCCAGGCTGCCGTAAAGGCGGCGATCGCTCCGCTGCTCGACCCGCCGATCGCCCGGTCGGCCGCCCGCTTCGAGAGCCGGATCGCCCGGCCATCTGCCGTCTTCATCTTCTCAACCGCTGGCAGCAGCTCTTCGATCAGGAATCTGGCATAGTTGTCTCCCAGTCCGTCATACTCGAAGCTGCGGTTGAAGCGGTCGAGCGCCGCCTCCTGATTGGCCGCCCGGACCCGCCCGTGCATGACAAAGACACCGATCGTGACCGGAATCTCCTTGCGGTGGATCAGATTGTCAAAGACCGTCGGAGCCTTGTACTGCACACCATCCTGGTTGACATAGAGGCAGGCTGGCTGCGCCGGATCGTACTGCGCCGGGACATAGACCGTCACCTCGCGGAAGGTTCCGGGAAAGATCTTCGACTCCTCGAAGTTGAACTTGATCAGCTCACCCTTCGGGACACCAGGCTGTTCCTGAGAGTCCGGTCCGGGAGGATAGAGTACCTTGGTCGGGGCTGGCGACTGCGCCAGGGCAATGGTTGCCAGAAGGCTCAAGAGCAGAGTGGTCAGCAGTATTCGGGTCTTCATAGTTTTGTTCGGTTCTTTTCCAATCGAAAGAGAGGGAGGAGGGAAGGGCAGAGAGCCGTCCTGCCCTCTGCCCGGTCAGCGGTCATCTGAGAATCAGAGACCACTCAGTTCGGTCAGTTTGCCGGTGCTGTCGCCGATCTTCTCCGGCTCGACACCCATACGCTCGAGGAGCGACAGATAGAGATTGGTCATTGGTGTTCCTGCCGCCGCCCGCATGTGGCGACCGGTCTCGATCGTTCCACCACCACGTCCGGCGAGCAGAACCGGCAGATCCTCGTGAAGATGGCGGTTGCCGTCACTCAATCCGCTGCCATAGACGATCATCGAGTTGTCGAGCAGGTTGCCATCACCATCCGGTGTCGCCTTCAGTTTGGCCAGGAACTCGGCGTGGAGCTCGATGTGGTGAGTGTTGATCTGCGTCACCTTCTCGATCCATTCCTTATTGTTCATGTGGTGGGTCAGCGGATGGTGCGGATCGGGTATTCCGATCTCCGGGTAGACGCGGTTGCTCCCCTCGCGGGTCAGGACGAGGGTGATCACCCGTGTCAGGTCACTCTGAAATGCCAGCGCCATCAGATCATAGGTCAATCGCGCATAGTCCCGGAAGTAGATTGGAATGCCGGCCGGTTTCTCGAATGGTGGCAGGACCTCGCGGTGTTCGGCCTCGGCCTTGGCGATCCGCGTCTCGATCTCCCGCACGGCGAAGAGGTACTCGTCGATCTTCCGACGGTCGGCCGCCCCGAGATTCTTGACCAGATTCTGGGTATCCTCGCGTACCAGGTCGAGAATGCTCCGCCGGTTGGCCTGACGCCGCGCCCGGACTTCAGGGGAGACGGTCACATCATCCGTTCCGAAGAGCCGTTCAAAGACCAGCCGCGGGTTGACCTCCGGCGGCATCGGCGTCGTCGGGGTTCGCCACGCAAGGCTGTTGGTGTAGGCGCAGCTGTATCCCGAATCGCAGTTCCCAACTGTCCGCGAATCTTCGCAGCCCAGTTCGAGCGAGGCGAAACGCGTCTGCCCCGCCAGCTTCTGCGCGGCGATCTGGTCGACCGAGACTCCACCACGAATATCGGCCCCGGCTGTCTTGCGGCAATGGACTCCGGTCAGAAAAGATGCCCCGGCCCGCGCATGGTCACCCGCCCCATCACCCAGCGCCTTCCCATTGTAGTCGTCGAGCCCCGAGATCAGCAGCAGATCTTCACGCAGCTTCTCGAGCGGTTTGAGGACCCGTTTCATCTCGTAGTTGCGTCCGAGTGTCTTCGGCGTCCACTCCTCCATGATGATCCCGTTGGCGACATAGACGAATCCGAGTCGCCGCGGACGCTTGACCGGTGTGGCCAGCGCTGGTGTCATGGCATCGAGCATCGGCAAGGCGATTGCCGCGCCCATCCCCTTCAACATCGTGCGGCGTGAGAGATGCTTTCTGCTGATGATCATTCTGAGTTACCCCTTCCACGGTTATTCATCAAATCACTCTTCTGGTCATTACCGTTCGCATTCCGTCCACGGTTCTGAAACGGCAGACTGCGCACGATCTCGGTGATCAGTCTCGAGATACGGTAGTTGTCATTCGCGGTACGTGCGGCCACCTGCCTGATTACCGGACGATCGTAACGCTCGATGCCCCGTCCCAGCGCATAGGTGAGCATCTTCTCCGCCAGCCCCTGCGTGAAGGCATCGCGTTGCTGGAGCACGATCTGTTTAAGTTCGCCTGGCCCACTGAAACTGCGGCCACTCGGCAGCACTCCCGATGAATCGATCGGTGCCTCACCATCGTGGGTTCGCCAACGTCCGATCGCGTCGAAGTTCTCAAGCCCGAAACCGAGCGGGTCCATCCGCGCGTGGCACGAGGCACAGGTCGGATTCTTCCGGTGCTCTTCGAGCTTCTGCCGCAGCGTCATCACCTTGCCGGACTCCTCTTCGCTCAGTGGTGGAACACCCGGCGGTGGCGCCGGCGGGGGCGCATTGAGTATATTCTCGAGAATCCACTTCCCGCGCAGCACCGGCGAGGTCCGGGTCGCATACGATGAGACCGTCAGCACGCTCGCCTGGGTCAGGATCCCGCCGCGTCTGGCACTGTCCTTGAGTTGGACGCGCTGGAATGCCGGTCCGGTTACACCTGGAATCTCATAGAATCGGGCCAGCCGCTCGTTCAGAAATGTATAGTCTGCATCGATCAGCTCCGTCAGCGGTCGATCCTGCGCCAGGACATTCTGTAGCAGCAGCTCCGTCTCCCGCCGGATCGAGGTTCGCAGATACTCATCCCACGCCGGAAAACGCTGTGTATCCGGCGTGACCGACTCCAGTCGCCGCAACTCCAGCCACTGTCCGCCAAAGTTCTCGACCAGCGCCCGCGACTTCGGATCGGCGATCATGCGCTTCACCTGCGCCTCGACCACCCCCGGCTGTCGCAGTACCTGCCGGTCGGCCAGCCGCATCAGCTCCGCATCAGGCATGCTGCTCCAGAGAAAATATGACAATCGCGAGGCCAGCTCATACTGGTCGAGCGGATGATACGACCCGTTCGTCACCCGGTCATCCTCGATCCGGAACAGAAAGTGTGGTGAGACGAGGATCGCCTGCAGTGCGACCGCAAGGCTCTCCTCGAATGTTGATCCCCGCTCCTTCGAGAGCGCAAAGAGCCGCCGTAACCGCGTCGTCTCGGTCAGGCTGACCGGTCTCCGCCAGGCCCGTCGTGCCAGATTGCTGATGATCTTGCGCTCACACCCATCGACGTGCCGTCCATCCAGATGGCCGCACGCGTAGATCAGTCGCTGACTCTCCGCCGATGGCTTGTAGATCGCATCATACGGGCCCCCAATCTCCAACCGGCTCGCCCGCGCGGTATTGACCGGTCGCTTGATCGACCACCGCAACTCATAGGCCTTCTTCAACTCTGCTATCCGCTCCGGAGACACCTTGGGCGGGGCGCGGAATGGTGGCTTGACCGGTGGGGGGCGCCGCGATGGATTCTCTCCGCCATATTCTGGCGGCAGTCCGTCATAGAGATCGAGAATCGTGACGGCGATCCAGTGCTCACCGGCCGCCAGATGCTGCCGAAACTCGATCGTCATCGATGAGAAGTCCTGCCGGTCATCCTCGAAGCTTGCCTTCCCCTCCGCATCGAAGACCAGCGTCTGGACCTG
>CAIOZW010000371.1 GCA_903862855.1 uncultured Acidobacteriota bacterium | reverse complement strand
TGAACAGCGGCGTCAACTGTCTGCCCAATCACATTGAGTTCACTTCCAGGCACCGTCTGGCTCTCATTGAGCGAGACAGAGACACCACTGGGCAGCCCCACCGAGAGCTTCTTCTCACGGGCGGTCGGGACGACCGGATTGAGCAGAAGCAGATCACCAGGCTTTTCACGAAAACGGAGCGCCCCGACCTGAACAACCACCTCGTGCTGACCTATTGACTCGACGATGCCCTCACGATCGAGTGCGAGAAGACGGACCCGATCACCAGCCCGCAGATCCCGCGGCGGAGGAATCTGCTCCTCCGGCTCGGTCGATTCGCTCCCGGTCTCGACCGGGGCGACATACTTCTGATGGATCTCACGGGCAATGGTACTGGCCCTGGTCTTAAGTTCAACGGTTCGCCGCTCCACCTCACGCTTCATCCGGCGCTGTTCGGCGGCATCCTCGATCGTTGCCGTCATCTGCATGGCCCGAACCGTGAAGTCCTCGATCACTTTACGAAGCTCATCACGAAACTCACGCTCCCTCTCCCGGTCACGCTTCGCGAAATCGTTCTCGAGTCGGGCATACTTCTCGGCAACCGCCGTCCGCTCCTCTTCAAGAGCGGCGAGGGTCTGGCGGTTCTCGTCGAACTGCTCCTTGAGCCTTCGCAGGTAGTCGGCTGCTTCGGCGCTCGCCGTCAGAACCTTGCGCGCCGCCAGTTCCGTGATGCCGGTTGGAAGGCCGAAACGCCGGGCGATCTCGATTCCCGATGAGGCTCCCGCCAGCCCGGTCAGCAAACGGTAGGTCGGCTTGAGGGTCCGCTCATCAAACTCGACACTGGCATTGATCACCCCGGGCGTGTTGGTCGCATAGACCTTCAGACCGCTGTAATGGGTGGTGACGATGACGTGGGCACCCCTTGACCGGAAATAGTCGACCATGGCGACCGCCAGTGCCGAGCCCTCTTCCGGATCGGTCCCTGTCCCGACCTCGTCGAGAAGGATCAGCGCCGGTGGCTCGAGCTGATCACTGATCGCCCGGATGTTCCGGATGTGGGCGGTGAAGGTCGAGAGGTTGGCAGAGATCGACTGCTGATCGCCGATATCGGTCAGAACCTGCCGGAAGACCGACAGGTCGGCCTCGTTTGCCGGCACGTGAAGCCCTGCCTGGGCCATCATTGTCAGCAGACCCGCCGTCTTCAGGACAACCGTCTTGCCGCCGGCATTGGGACCACTGACGACCATGACCCGCCGTTCGGCATCCATCTCAAAGGTGATCGGAACAACCTGTCCGCCACTCTGACGAAGACTCTCTGCGAGCAGCGGATGGCGGGCCTCCCGAAGAACAAAGCGCCCCTCGGAGTTGATCCGCGGCTCGATCGCCTCCTGTTCGATCGCCATTCTTGCACGCGCCGAGATGAGATCGATCAGTCCAATCGCCTCAGACATCGCAGCGATCGCGCCACGCTCTTCGCGCAACTCTCCGGTTATCCGGAAGAGAACCTTGACTATTTCGGCCTGCTCGAGCTCCCGCAAACGCACCAGTTCATTGTTCTGATTAATCGTCTCAAGTGGCTCGATGAAGGCCGTCTGCCCGGAAGATGACATGCCATGCACGACCCCGGTCACGGCGCCACGATTGTCGTTCCGGATCGGAATGACGTAACGGTCATTCCGGATCGTGATGAACTCGTCCTGCAGTGCATGAGCCTCGTCGGCTCGCTTGAGGATCGATTCAAGGGATTTGTGAATCTGGGTGCGCAGGCGTGACATCTGGAACCGGACTTCACGCAACTCGGCACTCGCAAAGTCCTCGACTTCGCCTGCCGGGGAGATTCTTCCGCGCAGGCGCTGGTAGAGGGAACGCAGATTTGGCAGTGGCTCGGTAATCTCGCGAAGGAGCGGAAAGGCCCCTGACTCATCGTGAAAGGTCTCGCGAAGACCGGTCGCGACCGAGATGATGCGGAGAAGATTGAGTATCTCGAAAGGTTCGAGATTGATATCGACAACATTGAGCTTGGCCAGGGCTGGGCGAGGATCCGGCAGGTCATGGAGGTCGAGCGCCGTCCCCTGCCGAAGATAGGCGACACCCTCACTGGTCCGCCGTAATTCGCGCTCGATCAGTTCCTGCCTCTCGAGGATATTAAGATCATCAACGAGAGACTCGCCAAGTGGCGTCCTGATCCGTTGCCTGAGCAGTCCCTTGAGCTGGTCAAATTCAAGGGTCTGAATAGAATTTTGCATGGTGCCCGCCATTTTATCGTGCGTCTGAGGCCCCGTGTCTTCAGGTATCTCGACGCCAACTCCCAGACATTGATCAGGTTCTGATTAGATATCGACCATCTCCCGGATCAGGTTCAAACGACCTGGAATCGTATCGACAAATTAAAGGATATAACATTCGGATCGTACTTCTACCCATTGACTGACTGCAAACGATCGAGAATAGCGCGTGCTATAACGTGTGTCAATATTTTTCCCGGACATGTTTTCCCGGTCAGGGCGAAGCACTCCCTGCTTGAGGGTGGCATCGATCAGCCGGTAGCGACCGCATCGCAGCATTTCTTGAATTTGCGACCCGAGCCGCAGGGACAAGGGTCGTTACGACCTACACGAACCGTCGGCGTAGGCTGTACCGCGGTCATTGGCGTCAGTGGATAGTCCGGGGAGAGTCTTGGATCAGGGTAGAAATGGGCCAGTGGCGGAGGAAACGGCGCGGAACCGATCCAGAAGCGCCCGTCCTCTTCAAGCTGCTCGAGACGCGCGTGCGGGTCGCGACTATTCCAGATCTGCTGACGGAAGGCGATCGATTCACGTGAGTGAAATTCGAGGAGCGGTCGGGTAAAGAATCCTTTGTTTCGACTGCGACCGACCTCCTGGAGAAGATCGCGGAAGTTTCCGGCTTGGGCTGTATCGACCATACCGCGGCGATAAGCGCTCTGAACAGCCTCGAGACTCCGCTCACGATTGAGACGGAGCGGAAGATCGATGATCGAGGTGATGAGATCACGATCATCCTCATCCGGGTCGACGAGTATACCGAGGAGATAATCGAGGATCCGCTCGCAGGTTGATGGATGATAATGGGCGATGAAGGCAAGGGCCCGAACCGCCTGATGACGGGCCTCGGTGTAGTCAGTTCCATCACGATAGCCACCCCGATGCCCATCAATGAACCCGATCAGCGGCTCGATTGCCGCCTCGCCAAAACAGGAGAAGACATCCGCCCAACGATCGAGCATCCAGTCATAATCGGCAAAACATGATGGTAGAAGACGCGAAACGAGATCCGGCAGGGTCGTGCAATCCGCGCGACGGGCGAGAATCGTGACAACGTGCAACTCGATCCAGAAATCACCGCGCTGCCCCTCATACCAGTAATCATCGTTGAGAAGGATCTCCCGCAAACGCGGAAGCGCCTCCTCTCCCCGCCGGACGATCTCATCGATCTGTTCAGCCGTTACCC
Source organism: uncultured Acidobacteriota bacterium (assembly GCA_903862855.1). Lineage (GTDB taxonomy): Bacteria > Acidobacteriota > Blastocatellia > RBC074 > RBC074 > CAIOZW01. The sequence continues at coordinate 13,209 of CAIOZW010000371.1, read as the reverse complement.
GGTCCTCTTCAGTGAAGAGCTGGTCGATCAGGGCTGAGGTTGAGAGTGACCGGCTGTCAGACATGACACCTCTTTGAGAATCTTGCAGAGACCCGTTCAGAATCAGATATCGAGGTTCTTCACTTCGAGTGCATTCTCCTCGATGAAGCGGCGACGCGGCTCAACCTGATCCCCCATCAGAACGGTGAAGATGTTGTCGGTCTCGACCGCATCGTCGATGCATACCTGGAGCAGCGTACGCTTCTCGGGATCCATGGTCGTCTCCCAGAGCTGCTCCGGATTCATCTCTCCCAGACCCTTGTAACGCTGGATGGTCAGATCCTTTTTGGCCGCGGCGATGATGTGCTCGAGCAGCTCTTCGTGGCTGCTGACCTCCACTTCACTGTTGGTGGTCTTGATGACATAGGGGGGCTGGCCAAGCACGGCAAGTTGCCTGAAGATATCGACTGCGCGCTGAAACTCGACGTGGGTCGCCAGTTCCCGGTTGATCCGCATGGTCGACCCACTCTCCCGGTTGCGGATCTCGAGCTCGTGCAGACCATGCTCCTCGTCTGAGCTCAGATCGGTCTGGTAGCCGGCGGCCGCAAAGGCCTCCTCGACCTTTCCAATCAGATCGGCCTTGGCAAAGATATCGTGGAGCTTGCGCCCCTCCTTCTGCATGGGTCCTTTCGGCCCCGCCAGCGCCGTGAAGAGCAGGTCGAGTGCCCGTCGTTCACCAAGTCGACGCTCCAATTTATGAAAATAGCCATTCAGTTCGACCATCTTCTCGAGCAGACCGGTCAGCTCCCGTCCGGAGATCACCTCCGCGCCCTTCTTTACCCGCACCTGCACATCCTGGGTCGCCTTCTTCATCAGATAGGCATTCATCTCCCGCTCATCCTTGATATATTGTTCCGACTTGCCCTTCTTGACCTTGAAGAGGGGCGGCTGGGCAATGTAGACGTAACGGCGAACTTCGCCATCCTCAGTCTTGTGCTCGAGCAACTGGGGCATCTGGCGATAGAAGAAGGTCAGGAGCAGGGTGCGAATGTGGCTGCCGTCGACGTCGGCATCGGTCATCAGAATGACCTTGTGATATCGCAGCTTCTGGATATCGAAATCGTCCTTGCCGATCCCGCAACCGAGCGCAGTGATCAGCGTCTTGATCTCACTGTGTGAGAGCATCTTGTCAAAGCGGGCCTTCTCGACATTGAGAATCTTCCCCTTGAGCGGCAGGATGGCCTGGGTTCTCCGGTCACGCCCCTGCTTGGCTGAACCACCGGCCGAGTCTCCCTCAACGATATAGATCTCTGACATCGCCGGATCCTTCTCGGCACAATCGGCCAGCTTGCCCGGCAGATTGAGCGAATTGAGCGCCCCTTTGCGGACAATCTCTCTGGCCTTGCGCGCCGCCTCACGGGCCCGCGCCGCTTCGACCGACTTGCCAACGATCGACTTTGCCGCCTGTGGATGCTCCTCGAAGAAGGTGCTCAGCTTTTCATAGACAAATGAGCTGACCGCACCCTGGACGTCAGAATTGAGTTTGCCCTTCGTCTGCCCCTCAAACTGCGGCTGTGGCAGCTTGACGGCAATCACGGCCACCAGCCCCTCACGGACATCATCCCCAGAGAGCTGTCCCTTGAAATCCTTGATCAGCCCTGAGGACTGGGCGTAACTGTTGATGACCCGCGTCAGTGCCGACCGAAAACCCGAGAGGTGGGTTCCACCGTCGACCGTATTAATATTGTTGGCAAACGAGAAGACCTTCTCGTCGTAAGCGTCATTGTATTGCAGAGCAATCTCGATCGTCAGCGTGTCATCCTCACCATTCGATCCAGCCACCTTCTCACAGTAGATCGGTTTGGCATGGAGCGTGTTCTTGTTCTTGTTGAGGTGCTTGACAAACTCGGCAATACCGCCCTCATAGAGGAACTCGTGCTTGCGCTCGATCTCACCCCGCTCGTCGGTGATGGTGATCGTCACGCCCTTGTTGAGGAAGGCCTTCTCACGCAACCTCTCCGAGAGCCGGTCGAAGGAGAACTCGGTCGTCGTGAAGATCTCACTGTCGGGCTTGAAGGTGATCTTTGTCCCGCGTCGTTTCGAGGTGCCGGTCCGAGCCAGCTTCGTCGCCGGGATGCCCCGCTTGTACTCCTGCTCGTAGACACCACCATCCCGCCGGATCTCCATCCGCATCCACTCGGAGAGGAAGTTGACGCAGGAGGCTCCAACCCCATGCAGTCCACCGGAGACCTTGTAGGCGTTGCTGTCGAACTTCCCACCAGCGTGGAGAACCGTCATGACCACTTCAGCTGCCGGACGCTTCTCAGTCGGATGCATGTCGACCGGAATTCCCCGCCCGTTGTCCTCAACCGTGACCGAGTTGTCCAGATGGATCCGGACATTGATCGTGTCACAATACCCGGCAAGAGCCTCGTCGATCGAATTGTCGACAATCTCATAAACGAGATGGTGCAGCCCCAGATCGCCAGTCGAACCTATATACATCGCCGGACGTTTACGCACCGCATCTCGTCCCTCGAGAACCGTAATCGCGGCTGCGCCGTACTGATCCTTGCCCTTCGTCGACTCACTCATAATGTTGTTCCTGCACTCCTCAACTGTTGACTGGTGTGACACCGGTCATCGGAATCAAATACTGATCAAGCCTCGACAGTCTGCATCAATCCTGCCGTCGCGCCGGTAAAATTGTCTCGACGATCCGTCCTGAATCCACTTCGAGCAGGGTTGCCCGCTGGCAGTAGCTCTCCGCAAGTGACCTTTTTGAAGTGGAGACTATGGTCTGTGACCGGTCGGCCAGGTAGTCAAGCAATATTTCAATCCTGGTGCGGTCGAGTTCGGCATCGAGGTCGTCAATCAGAAAAATCGGATACTCCTCAAAAGTCTTATAGTACACATTGAGCTGGGCCAGATCAAGAATGAGCAGTGCGCTGCGCTGCTGGCCCGAGCTGCCAAAGCGGGAGATCTCACGGCCATCGCTGAGCACTTCGAGATCGTCCCGGTGCGGACCGACGAGCGAATAGCCGGTCGCCAGTTCATTGGGAAGACGCAGTGCCAGCCTCTCGCGCAAAAGTGACAGGTAGTTTGTGATATCTCCCCGCCCCTCGAGCGAAGAACGGTAACGGATGCGGATCTCCTCGGCCCGGAAAAGGGTCGGATTGATCTCGTTCTGCAGCCGGGACACGTAATCGAGCCGCGCCTGATGGATTGTCGTGCCGAGCAAGGCCAGCTGATCATTCCAGGGTTCGATCATCGACTGCGCCGCAAGCGGATTGGCCGACTCTGCCGCCTCGCGAAGGAGGGTATTCTTCTGCTTGAGAACACGGTTGTAGTCGGTCACTGTCCCGAGATAGGCCGGATGGATCGAGAAGACTCCCCGATCGAGAAAGCGGCGGCGGGCTTCCGGTGCCCCGCGCACAACCTCCATCTCGTCAGCCGTGAAGGCGATCACGACCACATTGCCAAGATACCGGGTCGTCACCTCCCGCTTGCCATTGATGAATGTCTGCTTTGCCGACGGCTGCAGCAGCAACTGGAGCTCCTTGTCGACCGACCCTCGCCGAACCGCTCCACGCAGAATGGCCTCTTTTGCTCCATGTTCGATCGCTTCGCGTGGCGCCGCAGTCCGGAAAGATCTGGTTGAGGCAAGCAGGCTGATCGCCTCGAGCCAGCTTGTCTTTCCCTGGGCATTTGCCCCATGAAGAATATTCAGGCCAGGGTTGAATCGTGCCTCTCCGCTGAGATTCCGAAATCCGGTTGCTGCAAGCCAGGTCAGGTTCATCGTCCGCTATCTTAGCACCTGCTCTGACAAGAGGACAGGAGAATGAAAGGGCCCGACAGGAGACCTGAGCCCATTCGGGCCAAGATGACTTTATTGTTCCTGACTCTTCTGGATATCCTGTTGAAAATCGTCCGTTGATCAGCTAAATTTCCATCCTGATGGGATCAAATCGGCGACAATTCATCTTCGGCTCGCTGGCTGCCGTCAGTCCGCTGCCCGGTCTCCAGGCAAAGTCCTCACCGCGCAACATCTCCGTTCGCGGAAATATCATCTGTCTTACTGAAGAGCTCACCCGCCTCTACGAGGTCGTACCCGACTGCGATGATCGCGGTCACCTCTATGCTGTCAGAACTGCTGCTGGCGAGACCTATCCACTTCTGCCCATCGACTCCGCTGCCGCCGTCTGGATGGATGAACGCTATCGCCAGCGCGAACTCAATGTCGTCGCCCGGATCTTCCCCCAGGGCCCACATCTCGAAGTCATCAAATATCAGTCCTTCAAAGACGGTCAGCTTCACGATCTCGACTACTTCTGCGATGTCTGCATGATCTCAACTCACAAACCCGGCCCCTGCGAATGCTGCCAGGACCCGGTCGTCTTTCGCGAACGTCCCGCCAATTGACCCTTGTCTCCGGTTTAACGTCATTTCTTTACCTTTTCAACACAAAATCTCCACAGAATCGAACCTGACAAACCTGTCAGGATTAGCTCGAATATGGTAACCTTCGGTTTCTTTTGAGGTTGCGCAAGAAGAGGCCTTCGGAAAGAAGAGTCGGTCTGGAGATCGGTGAGACAATGAAGATCACGGCACAGGAAGAGTATGGGTTGCGCTGTATCCTGCAGTTGGCGCGGGAGGAGGGCAACCTCGAATATGGTGGCGCAATGCAGGTTCGTGATATCGCCGAGCGTGAGGGCTTGTCGGTCGCCTACGTCGAGAAGATTCTCTGGACCCTGAGTCGTCGCGGGATCGTTGAGAGCGTCCGCGGGCCGAAGGGCGGCTATCGACTCATGCGCCCCTCGGCAGAGATCTCGATCGGCGAGGTGATGCGAATCCTCGGCGGAATGCCTTCACAGGAGGAGATCTGCGCCCAGTTTACCGGCAATCAGGAGACCTGTGTCCACCACGGTGATTGCGGGCTGCGCCCGGTCTGGGTGAGTATCACCGATTTCGTTCACAGCGTCTTTGACAAGATACCGATCACGACCCTGCTCAATCAGGGTCTGGATATTCAGTATGTGCAGATGGGCAGCCGGCCTTCGGCCGCCGAAGTTGGACAGACGAGTTAGAGAAGGAAACAGATAGTATGAGCAGCAGTATCGAGGCACTTGCCAATCGTGAATACAAGTATGGATTCGTGACCGAGATCGAGTCGGAGACGATACCACGAGGACTGAACGAGGATATCGTACGGCTGATCTCAGCCAAGAAGAATGAACCGGAATGGCTGCTTGAATGGAGACTGAAAGCCTTTCGCCACTGGCAGAAGATGGTCGAACCGGAGTGGGCAAATGTGAACTATCCGAAGATCGACTACCAGGACATCATCTACTATTCGGCGCCCAAGCCGAAAGAGAAGAAGAAGAGTCTCGACGAAGTCGACCCGGAGCTGCTCGACACCTTTGAGAAGCTCGGGATACCCCTCCACGAACAGAAGATGCTCGCCAACGTCGCGGTCGATGCAATCTTCGACAGTGTGTCGGTAGCGACGACCTTCAAGGAGAAACTGGCCAAGGAGGGTGTAATCTTCTGTTCATTCTCGGAGGCAGTGCACGAGTATCCGGAGCTGATAAAGAAGTATCTGGGGTCGGTCGTCCCCTACACCGACAACTACTTTGCTGCACTCAATTCGGCGGTCTTCTCCGATGGTTCATTCTGTTTCATTCCGAAGGGTGTCCGGAGCCCGATGGAGCTCTCCTCCTATTTCCGGATCAACAATTCCGAATCGGGACAGTTCGAGCGGACGCTGATCGTCGCCGAGGAGAAGAGCTATGTCAGCTACCTCGAGGGCTGCACGGCCCCGAAGTTCGACAAGAACCAGCTCCACGCCGCAGTGGTCGAGCTGGTAGCGCTCGATGATGCGGAGATCAAATACTCGACGGTTCAGAACTGGTACGCCGGCGATGAAGAGGGTCGTGGTGGAATCTATAACTTTGTGACCAAGCGGGGCAAGTGTGCCGGGATCAATTCAAAGATCTCGTGGACACAGGTCGAGACCGGTTCAGCGATCACCTGGAAGTACCCAAGCTGTATTCTGCTCGGAGACAACTCGATCGGTGAGTTCTACTCGGTCGCGCTGACCAACCATATGCAGCAGGCCGATACGGGAACGAAGATGATCCACGTGGGGAAGAATACCAGAAGCCGGATCATCTCGAAGGGAATCTCGGCTGGCCGTTCGAACAACAGTTACCGGGGGCTGGTGAAGATCAACCCCAAGGCAGATAATTCCCGCAACTATTCGCAGTGCGACTCTCTGCTGATCGGGACGAAGTGCGGCGCCAACACCTTTCCCTATATCGAGGTCGCGAACAACACCTCACGGATCGAGCATGAGGCTTCGACATCCAAGATCTCTGAGGAGCAGATCTTCTATTTCAATCAGCGCGGCATCTCGACCGAGGATGCTGTAAACATGATCATCAACGGATTCTGCAAGGAGGTCTTTCGCGAGCTGCCGATGGAGTTTGCCGTGGAAGCGACCCGCCTGCTGGGCCTGAAACTTGAAGGAAGCGTAGGATAGAGACTGATGAGCGACAAGATTACCGAGATTGAAGCGATCCTGCCGCCGGTGCCCGCACCGGCCGGGACTTATGTACACGCGGTACGGACGGGCAACCTGCTCTACCTGGCCGGCAAGGGTGCCGATGCCGCCGGGAAGGTTGGCGCAGACTACACGCTGGAAGAGGGTTACCGGTTTGCACGGGAGACGGGGATGATCCTCCTCGCAGTGCTCAAGCAGGAGCTGGGAACGCTGCGACGGGTGAAGCGGATCGTCAAGGTTCTCGGGATGGTCAACGCGACCCCCGACTTCGCCGAGCATCCTTCGGTCATCAATGGCTGTTCAGATCTCTTCGTCGAGGTCTTCGGCGAAGCAGGAAGGCACGCTCGCTCAGCCGTCGGGATGGGATCTCTTCCCCATCACATCCCGGTCGAGATCGAAGTGATCGTCGAGATCACCGATTGACGGTCGATGAGCAGGAAGAATCAGGATGAGAGATGAGCGGGGGCAGAACCCCCGCCGCCACAGCGCTAAACAGGAAGTCGCCCCGCCATTCAGACCCTGACTGGCGAGTTTCAAACCTGGCTGTGACAAGAATTAACGAGAGTTTGGAGGAGGGAGCAGATCGTGCTTGAGATTCGCAATTTGCATGCAACCATTGATGGCAAAGAGATCCTGAAAGGGCTCGACCTGACCATCAGAGCCGGGGAGGTTCACGCAATCATGGGCCCAAACGGGTCCGGAAAGAGCACCCTGGCAAAGGTACTGGCCGGCCATCCATCGTATGAAGTGACGGGAGGTGAGGTCCTCTACCAGGGAGAGAACCTGCTTGAACTGGCCCCGGATGAGCGAGCCCGCTCAGGCGTCTTTCTTGCCTTCCAGTATCCGATCGAAATTCCCGGAGTGAGCAACGCCAACTTCCTGCGGATGGCCTATAACGAAAAGGCCAAGCACGAAGGACAGGAGGAGCTCGATCCGCTCGAGTTTGATGACCTCCTCAAGGAGAAGATGAAGATCGTCGAGATGGATCAGAGCTTCATCAACCGGGCGGTCAACGAAGGGTTTTCGGGAGGTGAGAAGAAGCGGAACGAGATACTGCAGATGGCCGTGCTCAACCCGCACCTCGCGGTTCTCGATGAGACCGATTCCGGGCTCGACATCGACGCCTTGCGGGTCGTCGCGAATGGCGTCAACAAGCTGGCCTCAAAGGAGAATGCCATCATTCTCGTCACCCATTACCAGCGGCTTCTCGACTATATTCAGCCCGATTTCGTCCATGTTCTCTACAAGGGACGAATCGTCAAGTCCGGCGGCAAGGAGCTCGCGCTCGAGCTGGAGACCCGGGGATATGACTGGATCCGTACGGCAGTCAATGCCGCTTAATGTATTGAAGTAACATCCTATGGCTATGGCTCAAGCAGCAAGAGAAAAAGAGAACTACTCAGCAGCCTGTCGTGCTTTCACCAAGACACGGGCAGGCCTCGATCAGCCCTGGCTGACTGCCCTCCGGGAGAGAGCGGCAGAATCTTTTCAGGGGCTCTCATTTCCGACGACACGCGATGAAGAGTGGAAATATACCAACGTCGCGCCATTACTCGAAAAGCAGTTTCGCCAGCTCTTCGACCTCGATCTGAGTGGGGTCCAGGCAAAGCGCCTCGAGTCGGTGACCTTTCCGGAAGCGCGTGAGAGCAGGCTGGTCTTCGTCAATGGCATCTATGCCGCGGAACTCTCGAACACGAGCGGCTTGCCGGATGGGGTCCAGGTCGCGAACCTCAGTCAATTCGCCTCTGGAAGCGATCAGTTTCCGGAGGCCGCGCTGGGCAGTCTCGCCGATCACGAAAATGACACCTTCACGGCGCTCAACACGGCGCTGATTGGTGACGGGGCGGTGGTCCGGATACCGCGCGGGAGAGCGATCGAGCAACCGATTCACCTGCTCTTCCTGACGGCCGCGACCGAGCAGATTGTCGCCTATCCGCGTGTTCTGATCGTCGCCGAAGAGGGATCGATGGCGACGGTCGTCGAGAGCTACGCCTCTCTTCAGAACGAGTCCTGTTTCAATAATGCCGTGACCGAGGTGATCGTCAACCCGGGAGCATCGCTCGACCATTACCGATTGCAGCAGGAGAGTGAACGAGCCTTTCACATCGGAACAACAAGGGTTAGACAGGAGCAAGGCAGCCGGTATCGATCTCTGGCGATCTCGCTGGGAGCTGAGATCAGTCGCCATACCCTCAACGTCGAGCACCGTGCAGAACAGATCGAGACGATCATCGACGGGCTCTACATCGTCACCGGTAGCCAGCATGTCGACAACCATACTTCAATCGATCACGCCCACCCGCATTGCCAGAGTTCCCAGCTCTACAAGGGAATTCTTGATGGCCGGGCGCGAGCTGTCTTCAATGGCAAGGTCTTTGTGCGCGAGGGAGCGCTCCTGACCGATGCCCGGCAGCTCAACAAGAACCTGCTTCTCTCAGGCACGGCGACCGTCGACACCAAGCCACAGCTTGAGATTCTCGCCGATGATGTCAAGTGTTCACACGGTGCGACGGTTGGTCAGCTTGAAGAGGAGGAGATCTTCTATCTGGCAAGCCGGGGGATCTCGTCGGAGCGGGCACGCGCTCTCCTGACCTTCGGTTTCGCCGGTGAGCTGATTGAACGGATCGGCATCAGATCGGTTCGGGAAGGACTTGATCGGACGGTGCTTGACAAACTTCACCAGAGTCTGGAGGTTGAGTAAGATTATGGTCGCGCCAGGCGAATCACATTCACCAGAATCCTCAAATACGCCATTTGACGTCGACCGGATCCGGCGGGACTTTCCGATCCTTGCGACCCAGGTCAAGGGACGACCGCTGGTCTATCTCGACAGTGCGGCGACCGCCCAGCGGCCACAGATTGTCATCGATGCCGTCAATCGTTTCTACACTGCACAGAATGCCAACGTCCATCGTGGTGTCCATCATCTGAGTGAAGTCGCGACGCGGGAGTTCGACGGAGCGCGGGTCAAGGTTCAGCGCTTCCTCAATGCTGCTGAGTCACACGAGATCATCCTCACCCACGGAGTGACCGAGAGCATCAATCTGGTCGCCAACAGTTACGGGGCAAAATTTATCGGGGCCGGTGACGAGATACTTCTGACGATGATGGAGCATCATTCCAACATCGTCCCCTGGCAACTGCTCGCCGAACGTACCGGTGCGAAGGTGCGGGTGATACCGATCAATGAACGGGGTGAAGTTCTGCTCGATGAGTATGAGAAGATGCTCAATCCCCGGGTCAAGATTGTCGGCGTAGTACAGATCTCAAATGCGCTGGGGACGATCAATCCGGTCAAGCAGATGATCGAGCTTGCGCATCGACAGGGCATCCCGGTTCTCGTCGATGGAGCTCAGGCGGCACCTCATCTGAATGTCGATGTACAGGATCTCGACTGTGACTTCTATGCCTTCTCCGGTCACAAGCTCTGTGGGCCGACCGGCGTCGGGGTACTCTATGGCAAGACCAGTTGGCTGGAGGCGATGCCACCCTTCCTTGGCGGGGGAGATATGATCCTCTCGGTGAGCTTCGAGAAGACGACCTTCAACAGCCTCCCCTACAAGTTTGAGGCAGGAACCCCGGATATCGCCGGAGTGATCGGGCTTGGTGCAGCGATCGACTATCTCAACCAGACCAGGCTCGACCGGATTGCCGCCTACGAAAAAGACCTGCTCGACTATGCGACCGCACAGGTCGGGGCCCTCCCGGGAATCAGGCTGATCGGGACGGCGGCGGAGAAGGCGGGAGTGCTCTCTTTTGTCATTGACGAGATCCATCCCCACGACATCGGCACGATTCTCGACCAGGAGGGTGTCGCCATCCGGGCCGGGCACCACTGTGCGCAGCCGGCAATGAAGTTCTTTGGTGTCCCGGCAACCGCCCGGGCATCCTTCGCCTTCTACAATACACGGGCTGAAGTAGACGCACTGGTCGACGCCATCACCAGAGTCAAACAGGTCTTCGAGATTTGAGAACAAGATGTCCGAGACGAATGAGCTGTACCAGCAGGTAATTCTGGATCACAACCGCAAACCGAGAAACTTCAAGGTTCTCGAACAACCTACCCGTGAACAGATGGGCCACAATCCGCTCTGTGGTGACGAGCTGACCATCTACCTCGAACTTGAAGGTGACCTGATCCGGGATATCACTTTTCAGGGAAGCGGATGTGCCATTTCGAAGGCTTCCGCCTCGATGATGACCGTGTCAGTGAAGGGAAAGACCCTTGCCGAGGCTGAGACTCTCTTTCGCGAGTTTCACCAGATGGTCAAGGGCGAGCTGGATCCCGAGACGGCCCCCAACCACCTGGGGCGACTGACGATCCTCGCCGGTGTCCGTGAATTTCCGGCCCGCGTCAAGTGCGCGAGCCTCGCCTGGCACACGCTTCACGCCGCACTCGAAGGAAAGAGCGACCCGCTGCTGATCAAAGAGTAGCCCGTCCAGACCCTCAAATCAGCCCAAGTGAATTGAGTCTGGCGATCATCGCCTCTTTCGGCACCGCTCCGGTGAGCCGCCCAACCTCTCTTCCCCGGTCAAAGATGATCATGGTCGGAATGCTGCTGACGTGAAAATGGGCCGCCGTCAGGGGGTTCTCATCGACATTGAGCTTGCCGACCACTACCCGCCCCGCCAGATCACCTGCCAGTTCCTCTACTGATGGACCGATCATCAGACACGGTCCACACCATCCAGCCCAGAAATCGATGAAGAGAGGCAGATCAGACTTCTCGACCATCTGCTGAAAATTGGCATCAGTGACCTTAACCGGATGTGTCTGATTGCTTCGGGCATCGAGAATGGTTCGGCACTGTCCACAAACCGCCTCCCTGCCCTTCTGCAGACGATCGATACTGATCCGGTTGAGTGATCCGCACTCTGGACAGCGAACGATATCTGAATCCATGCTCCTCCTCCGTGAAGACTTCACTGCCCTTTCAGCGGTAATACCTGACAACCCATTCCGCGGTGCAGAAGGGTCGATCTCCCGTCTCGCCTTCAATCAGAACCGACCAGACAATCTGAACATGCCCCTCCGCCTGGTCAATCTGCACAGGGGTTATTCTGGCCCGGAGACGGGTCCCCGCCCTCACCGGAGAGATGAAGCGAACTCGATTGAGTCCATAATTGACCGCAAGTCGTGATGGCGTAGCGAACTGGAGCGCCTCACTGACAAGGCTCGAGAGGAGGGAGAGGGTGAGAAAACCATGAGCGATCGTGCCACCAAAAGGAGACTCGGTGGCCGCCCGCACCACATCGATATGAATCCACTGGCGGTCACCCGTTGCCTCGGCAAACAGGTCGATCTGCTCCTGCGTGATTGTCCGCCACGGACCGACCACCAACTCGCTGCCAAGACGAGGCTGAAGATCTTCCAGACTACCGATTATAAACCGCTCCATAGCTTATCCACCTCTCCTGATTGACCGCTATAACAATCCTGAGTCACTGCAACCTCCGTGAAGTTGAATTTTATGACCAGGCACTCTCTCAAGGTCCGGCACAGTTCGAGAAGACGTTTGACACTTACTCTTCCGATGTGTACGCTTCAATTTACCCTATTACACAGTAACAGTCTCGTGGAGGTGAGAAAGATGAAACACTTTATTCGTTTGTTTGCCCTCGCGATCTTTTTCCTGCCAGCCGCATCGATTCACCATAATGTTCTTGGTCAGAGCTCCCCGCACTCCGGTCAGTGGGAGATCAATATGAACACTCCTGGCGGTGTCCGAACCTACAAGGCAATGTTCGTTATCGACGGCGAAAAGCTGACTGGTGAGATTGAACGGAGCACGGGCAACCTTCCTCTCAAGGGATCGGTCAAAGGCACGGCTATCGAGTTCTCCTACACAGTCAACTACCAGGGCAACCCGGTCGAGATAACCATGGCTGGACGGATCGATGGTCAGAATGCCAGTGGAACAGTCAGTTTCAATGGCAATCCATCCGAGGAGTGGAGTGGTCGGCATCTCGGTGGAGCAGCACCGAAGACAGCAGCGATCGACCTCAGTGGAACCTGGAATCTCGAGGTGGAGACGGCCCAGGGCGCAGGCCGCCCGACTCTCGTCATCAAACAGTCGGGTCAGTCCATCAGCGGCACCTATGAAGGGATGCTTGGCGAGGCTCCCCTGACTGGCTCCATCGACGGTAACAAATTCGAGATCTCATTCAAGGTCAGCGGCCAGATTGAAGGCAAGGTCGTCTACCAGGGTACGACAGACGGTAAAACAATGCAGGGCAAGGTAGCTCTGGCAGGTATTGGCGAGGGAACCTTCACTGGACGCCGGAAGAGCTAGCGCTCACCAGCGTATTGACCAGTGTTGACCGACTCTATTCGCGACCAGCATCATGTGTCATAACATCGATCACAAATATCTTTGGAGGTAATTCAAGACATGAACAAGACAACTGGCCGGGTTCTTCTCGGCTGCGCAATGGTTCTGTTCTTCATCGCCGGTATTGTCATCGGCCAGAACAAATATGGCCAGCCCAAGTCGATCGTCCACGTCGTGACGCTCAAGTGGAAAGCAGACTCAACTCCCGAGCAGCGTCAGAAGGCACTTGACGGAGTGAAGACCATGGCTGCCCAGATTCCTGGCGTCAAGAACGTCTGGCTGAAGACTCTCAAGGTTCAGGGAATCAATGCTCAGACACCTTTCGATTCGGCCTTT
>CAIOZW010000370.1 GCA_903862855.1 uncultured Acidobacteriota bacterium | reverse complement strand
CGGCAGGCGCGGCTGAAATGCCGCACTCTCTCACGACGACTTGGAATCGATGCCATGCTTGCCAGACACCGTCTGGACGCCATCGTCGCGCCAACTGGTGGCCCGGCATGGAAGACCGATCGACTCAATGGGGACCATTTCAGTGGAGGCTTCTCGACCGCGGCGGCTGTCGCCGGTTACCCACACATCACCGTTCCAGCAGGGTATATCGAGGGAATGCCGGTCGGACTCTCGATCTTTGCCGGCCCCTGGACCGAGGGCAGATTGCTGCGCTATGCCTATGCCTTTGAACAGGCGACCCGCCACCGTCGCGCACCAGGCTATACTGCCGTCAGTTGAAGCAGGCTTAAAACAGAAAAGCCCGGTGATCTCCAGTTGGTCTGGAATCACCGGGCTTTTTATGACTTTACTCGGTCTCTTTAGGTGAGTCGACGGACATACTCGCTAACCGTCTGGGAGATGTTCGAGCTGTTGCTCAGGCTCGACAATCCGATGCCAAAGGCGGTCAGTATACCGAAGAAGAGGGCGATGAAGAGGACGACGCTCAGCACGCTCAGGCCGGTCGGCTTATCTGCCTTTGCACTGGTCGCACCATCGATGTCGGCTTCCGGTTGCGGTGTGGCAATCAGCTGCCGCGTCACATAGTTGTATGACGAGTTCGAACTGACGATCTGCGCATTGTAGTCCATCACATCCTTCTTCATATTTGACTCCATCTCTCCGGCTCAATCCCTGCGGACCGGTTGTACAGCGTTAAAATTCTCTCGATAGAGACCAGTCATCTCCATCGCGACTCTGAGATGGGGGGCAGAAGAGTTGAAGTTGCCTCAGTTGGGCTGGAAGTGAAAATTAATTCAGAAGATTGGACAAAAGAGGGGCTCGCCAATCGTCAATATAAGGATAATCATCGATATTGGCTTCGATGTTGGGGAATGGACACGTTTCTCGTCGAAGAGGTTGACCGAGGTTTATCAGGAATACTTTCCACGACTCGCGTTGATACAGACAACCGGCGTTCAAGTTGACCGTAGGGCCAGGCCTTGTGCCTGCCCCTGTTCTGGTTGAAAGTTAGTGCCGGAACCAGGGCAGGGGCAAGAAGATTGATGTGAAAGTGGTCGACTCTTTGCCGAAGATAAAAATCTTCTATCAAGTTGTCGCGTGACCTATCGACTTGTCATACTGGTGCCGAGAGGCGAAAGATATGCGGGTCTTCAGATCAGCATGGTCTACCAAAGGTGTCCAGGTTGTATCAGAACCACAAAAATGCAGTGATCTCGAAATCTACTGCTGAGATCGATCGACGGCCAATAATTCGGCAGTAATTACAAATATTCTATCCTATTGTCGCGGGTCTACTACAAGGAACCGCACCGTCAGATAGATCTCATAAGAAGGCACGAAGATGAAAGTTTGAACAATTTGATCTTTCATCGCGGCAATGTGTGAGGAGACGAGCTCGCCATTCCGAAAGAGAGTTCTCATACCAAGCCACGAAGTTCGATGGCAGGAAAATGCGATTGGTCTGGGCCATTCCCTGGATTGATCGTGACAAATTTATACTCTCTCCCCAAATCTTCAATTTTGTCATATAATCGCGGTTCGACGGTGGCACGCGACAGCCTGCTCCGCATCGTCGCTTACCATCAGCATCGCTCCCTTTGGCTCCGATATCGATCTCTGGAGTGGATGAGGCGTCCTGGCAAAGAGGAGAACCCGCACGACAACCGGAAGCCCCGGTCTTTCAAAGCCCATTGCCGACAGTTACCGGAGGAGACTGATGACTCGAGTATTCTCACTATTACTGCTTCTGATCATTCCGCGCATTGTGGCGGCTCAGGCGGTCACTCTTGAAAAGCTCTTGAGTGCGCCGTTTCCCTCTGAAATATCTGCAGCGCCGGCAGGTGGCCGGGTAGCGTGGATTCAGAATGAGCGCGGGGCCCGCAATCTCTTCATCGCCGAGGCACCTGATTACCGGCCGCGCCAATTGACCCGCTACGGCAGGGATGAAGGTCAGCCGCTCTCG
>CAIOZW010000369.1 GCA_903862855.1 uncultured Acidobacteriota bacterium | reverse complement strand
CGTCATGAGGTCATTTGTGGCGTGTGTAGGGGCGGTTCGTGAACCGCCCCTGTCTTTCGCCAGGTTTGACCCACCCAGAGATCGCGGCGGTGTGTCATATTCCTTCCGGTATGGCCATTTTTGTCAGGATCTGGGGCGGTTCGTGAACCGCTCCAAAATGTCCCATGGGGCGCTGGATCTATCTGCCTTTCCTAATCAGAGCCAACGCAGCAACTCCATCATCGAATCTTTGCCAGGTTTCTTCATAATGCAATATGCAATTGGCCTGCCAATCTTCTGCCTAAAGATTCAACCGCCTTTTCCAACTACCGTTGACTCACCTATAATTTCCTCCTGAATGCGTCCAGATCTTAATTGGTTGAAGAGGAAACGCATGCATCTATTCAATACCGGACGATGGCTCCAGTTCTCATTCTTTCTCATCATCTTACTTTCATCGATCGGCTCCGGCCAGAATCCTGCCAATAGCAGCAAGGCAAACAGCATCGAAGGATCGGTTCGTGATGCAGCGGGAGCGGCGATTGCAAAAGCACCGGTCAGCCTGCTCAATGCGCGGCAGACAGTTTTGCAGACGGTTCAGACCGATCAGCAGGGGCAGTTCGTTCTGCGCGGTGTCGCGCCGGGTACCTATGAACTGCTGGTGAGCGGTGGGCGAGGCTTTGCGCTGAAGCGGATACCAGTGACGGTCACGGCGACGGAGATCGATCCTTTGCGGATCACGCTTGGGCCGGCGGGCTTGACGGCCGAGGTGACGGTGACGGCCGAGATCGGAACGGTGCAAGCACTCGATCAGACCTCGCAGCAGGTCAACGTGATCGAAGAGGACGAGTTGGGCCGGCGGGCCAAGGCCGTCACGGCCCAGATTGCCCAGGATGAGCCGGGGCTCCAGTTGCAGCGAACCAGCCCGACGATCGGGGCCATCTTCGTGCGCGGGCTGACCGGAGCCAAGGTGGTTAGCTATGTCGACGGGATCAGGTTCTCGAATGCGGCGGCGCGCGGCGGGATCAACAGTTTCTTCAATCTGAACGATGTCTCGAATTTGCGGGCGGTTGAGGTGATTCGCGGCCCGAACAGCGCCCAGTATGGCAGCGACAGCATCGGTGGGAGCGTCCAGCTGATCTCGCGCGTTCCGCTCTTCACTGGAGGGGGCCGGGAGTTTCACGGCCAGTTTGGTCAACACTACAATTCGGCCGATCACAGCTTTGGATCGCACGCGCTCATCACCTATGGCAGTCGCCAGCTGGCCCTGCTGGTCAGCACGGCCGGTCATCGCAGTAACACGGTGCGTCCAGGGGGCGGGTTTGAATCACACTCGGCAGTCAACCGCTTTCTGGGTATCCGGTCGGATCTGCTCTTTGGTGAACGGTCGACCGATACGGCCTTCACGCAGTATGGCGGACTGCTCAAGCTGAGTTACCGGCTGACGGATCTCGACCAGGTGACATTCCACTATCAGCGCGGCCAGATCGATGGCGGCAAGCGCTTTGACCAGACGATCGGCGGAGATGGCAATCTGGTCGCTGACCTGCGCAACTTCATGCTCGACTTCTTCTATGGACGTTACGAGCGATACCAGTCTGGGCAGGGAGGCCTGGCGGGCTGGTTCGACGCTCTGTCGGCATCGTTTTCATACAATGCCCAGCGCGAAGAGCGGGTCAATCAGGGCGGCAATGGTAACCCGCTTGGAGCGATCACCTACCAGCCGGAACGGACAGCAGTGAGGGGACTCCAGGTACAGGCCTCAAAACAGTGGACGCGTGGCTCACTGGTCATGGGCGGTGACTACTATGGCGACCGGATCAAGGCGCCGTCACACTCTCTCGACCCGGCAAGCGGGGTCTTCACGCCCGCGAGGCCACGGATCCCAAACCGGGCCCGTTTCGACAGTCTGGGCATCTACGCGCAGAACATCGTCACCGCCATTCCAGAGCGACTGCGGCTGATTGGCGCACTGCGCTATGGACGCTCGTCCTATCGATCTGAAGCGGCATTGAGCCCGGTCGTCAACGGTCGCCGCCTCTGGCCCGATGACCAACTGAAAGCCGGAGCAGTCACTCCACGCCTCGGGGCAGTCCTGACTCTCGCCAGGGATATCAACATCTCGGCGCAGGTCAGTCGCGGGTTCCGCGTCCCAAGCATCACCGACCTCGGAACACTCGGCCTGACGGGGAATGGCTATGAGGCGAACGCCGTCGATCTGGTCGGCCGTGGAGCAACACTTGGGTCAACCGGCGGCAGCGATGCCGTCTCCACCGGCACTCCTGTCGCCCAGCTCAGACCTGAGACGAGCTGGAGCTATGAGACAGGAATCCATGTCCACCGGGAACGGATCGATCTCGACATCAATGGATTCGTCAACGAGATCCGCGGCAATATCGTGCTGCAGACACTGATTCTCCCCACGGGAGCAGTCGGTCAGCAGCTTGGTGAGCAACGCATCACGGCACAGAACAGCAACGGCGCCGTCTTTGTCGCCGCCGCAACCAACCCGGTCCTCATCCGCGCCAACTATGGCGATTCACGAACCGTCGGAATCGAACAGAAGTTCGATCTGCGACTCTCCTCGAGCTGGACTCTCGGGCAGAACTATACCTGGCTTCGTTCCGCCAACACGCTCACTGGTCTGCCACCGACCATCGAGGGCGGGACTCCAGCTCCGCAGGGAAATCTGCGCCTGCGCTACGCTCCTCGAACCGGGCGGTTCTGGATTGAACCATACCTCTTCGGCACACGCCGCCAGACGCGCCTCTCGACGCTCGACCTCGAAGACCGCCGGACTGGAGCCATGCGCTCACGCTCGAGCATCCAGAACTTCTTCCGCCGTGGCGCGACCGTGCGCGGCCTGGTCGCTGCCGGACCTGATGCAAAATTTGGGACGACGGACGATACCCTCATCGCGACCGGTGAGACGCTGGCGCAGGTTCAGACACGCGTCCTCGGCAATGCGACGAGCGCCCCGCTCTTTGCATACATCCCCGGCTTTGCCACCTTCGGTCTGCGCGGAGGATTCCGGTTCGGTGAGAACCACCAGGTTACGTTCGATCTCGAAAATCTGAATGACAAGAACTACCGGGGAATCAGTTGGGGCATGGACGCCCCGGGCAGGAGTTTTGGGATGCGCTACAGTTACCGTTTCTAACTTTGAGCTTGCTTGATGAGGCGAAATGGCATCGCCCCGGCCGGAGCCAATTCTCTGCCAGCAACTGCTTGTGCGTACTGGTAAAGAAGTGGCGCGGGCCGGGGCAATCTGTTTAGATAGCGGGTCAGGGCTTGACGCTGACGGCCGGGATGTTCTGGTCGCGCACCAGCTTGTTGAAGGCGGGTACGTCGTTAGCGAAAATCTGCTTCAGACTGGCCAGCTCAGCATCGATCCTGGTCACCAGGTCCTGGTGAACGGCGAAGTGCTGATCGGTTGGCTGGGCATCCGGCCCGGCAATCGATCCGGCCAGCGCCGCCAGCTTGTTATTGAGGCGGATCGGATAGTTGAGCGGATCCTGACTGCTCTGATTCTTCGTCTGGTAGAGAGCCTCTTCGATGGCCGTCAGCCGGTCGCTGAGTGACTTGGCCGCGTCGACGACCGGTTTGGCCTCAGGCTGTGACTTGACGCGGGCAGCATAGTCGTTGATCTGCTTGCGGGCATCGCGGATGGCAACGATCGAGTTGTGAGTCTCGGTCAGTTTGTCACGGATCTTGAGCAGCAGATCGAACTGCTTCTGGAACTCCTCCTGGGTAGTCGGAATGCGCGGATCCTTGCGGACGACCAGGGTTTCGGTGACGCTCTTACCATCGAGAGTCAGCTTGATCTGATAGCTGCCGGGAACTGCCTTTGGCCCGCTGAGCATCCCCGCCCAGAGGATCAATCCCGGAAAACGCGTTGCATCAGAGTAGCGCAGATCCCAGTCGAAGCGATTGAAGCCCTTCTCGGCCGCAAGGCGCGGTGTACCACCACCGGCGCGTCCACCACCCTCTTCACCGCCACCAGCGGGGGCAGCATCACCCGCCGCGGCACGGCTCGTGAATTTGCGAACCGACTGGCCTTTGCTATCGAGAATCTCCAT
>CAIOZW010000368.1 GCA_903862855.1 uncultured Acidobacteriota bacterium | reverse complement strand
CCCGGAACGAAGACGGCATCAATTCGCGGCAACTGCCGGAAGACCTCGCCCCATTCACGCAATGCGAACTCGACCGTCGCCGGATCGCCATAGTCCTTGTCGAGTGCCGGATACCAGATCCAGACATCGAGGCCATACTCATTACAGATCCGCGACATCTCGATCATCATGCGCATCGCCGGCAGCGGAAAATGGGGACTGTCACCGTCGTCATCGGTCCGTGGCGGCACCAGCTCGATCGCATTGGTTCCCCAGATCGCCAGATCGCGAATATACTGCTCCCACATCGCCACATCCCAGGCATCATAGGAGTTGGTCTTCGGTCGGTAGCCGAGTTGATGGCCCCGCAGCGGATACTTTGGCGCGGTGGTTACATCGAGTGGGACGGGCAGCGTGACGCGATTCGGCGTCATTTCGAGAGTCCGCAGCAGATGGCCGATCCCGAAGAGAACTCCACGGGCATCGTGCCCGCTGATCGTTACCTGCTGCTCACCGGTTCTGCCGCTGGTTCTAATCGTATAGCCCTCGGCCGGACCGGATGAACGAGCGATGACGATCGCCGCTCCTCCATCCGGTCGCCTCGACACTCGTGACCAGCGGATCAGGCTCCGCCGCTCGACCTCCTCGACCAGCATCTGGATCGCCTTCTGTTCCGGGCCGGAAAGTTGTTCCGGCAGGACGACCACGGCGCTCCGCAGGTCGAGTGCTTCCCGCCCGGCGGCGGCAAGGCTGATGCAGTTGAGCAGAATCAGGAGAATAGTGTTGAATGACAGCATCTTCAGCTTCATCGTCGTCATCATTTTGCCGACTCCATCTTTTGATAAAAGGCCTCACGGTGTGGGCGTCCACTCTCCGCGAAGTGGGTGATCCCTTCGCGATCGACAATTGCCCGGAATCGCTCATACGTTCCATCATACTTCGAGGTTACCGGAGCCCGCAGGCACTTCAGGTAGAGCAGCGGCAAGCGGGCCAGCTCGACGCGTTGCCGCACTGCCGCATTGTCGGCAACCGCTTCGGCCCGGTCGAAGAGTGCGTCAGCCTCGCGGACCAGCTCCTCGTTGAAGATCTGATCGTCCGGTCGTAGCCCGAGATGAATGTGCGTCTCGGCATTGAGTCGGCTGTGGATCAGGTCCAGGTATCCACGCACATACTGCCCGGCACGCCCGTAGTAGCCAAAGATGAAATCGTTGATAGACTCCTCGAGGCTCGCGTCAGGATTCCAGAGCAGCCGCGCCAGCACCCAGGCCCGTAACTCGGCAAACTCACCTCCCCGACTCTGATAGGCAGCCTGCTCCATGATCCCAATCGCCTTGTTCGACCGCAGCGTGCGTATGTTCGGCTGCAGCGCGAGGAAGTTTGGAAACGGCAGAATGTAGTGGCTGAAATTGACGACGTAGTCCCAGATGTAGAGCTGCGGTGCGATCCGGGCCCACCCCTCCAGGTCGTCGACAAATGGTCTATTGACCGGGCAGTTGCGAAAGTCATGGGCAAAGCAGGCCTCGATGCTGCAGAGCCTCGTCACGACATTGGCCCGCGGCCGCAGGGTCTGCGGTGGCTTGCGGGTATACTGGTAGGCCAGCGTCCCGACATACTTCTGCGGAAACTCCTTCTCGACCGCGGAGGCGACCTGGTTGACGAACCAGATGATCGGCCCCGCCTCACTCCCCTCCCGTTTGGCGATCTCCTGACAATGATCGCACTGGCAGGGATTGAGCCAGTCGTTCTGCGAGACGCAGTAGATCAGATACTCCGGACTCTGTCGCATCCGCTCCCGCAGCCTCTCCGTCACGATCCGCAGGACATCCGGGTTGGTCAGACAGAGCTGCGCACGCTCCCACGTTCGCTTTCCGTCGAGGAGGCTGAAGTATTCCGGATGGGATGCGAAGAACTCCTCCGGTGGCATGAACTGGTAGAAGGTGTGGACGCTCCAGTAGGCTTCGACTCCGCCCGGCTGTTTTCGATACCCCATGGCGCCGTTCATCCGGTTGCGCGCCGCCCAGACCGGATCGAAGGCCTCGTAGTAAAAATTGTTGCGGACGCGGATTCCGGCGGACTCCCGATGGTCGAGCCGGGTGAAGGTGTAACGCTCCCGTAGTGGGGCGACACTGACCTGTGGCGTATACCAGCGGCAGCCCAGTTCGCGCTCCAGAAGGCTCATGACCCCGTACATCGTCCCGCGCTCGCGACCGCCGATGATCAGCAGTGCCGGTCCGATATTCCAGTACCGGAATGATTCATCTCCGGGCAGCGGTTCTTTGAGCGTCCCGCCTGTCAGCGACCGTACCCGTTGATTGTATCCAATGAAGATCAGCCGCTCACCCGTCGCCTCCCCGGCCCTGCGCAAAGGGAAGTCGGCGCCACTGACCTGCTTCAGCCAGTGCTGCAGTTCACGTGCCGCCCACAGCTCGGACTCGCCAGCCTCCTCCCCGATGACGATCTCATAGTCGGTGCGCCGATCTGCAAAGAGAGTATGCTCAGCTCTCCGTCCGGCGCTGAAGGGGGTCTCATCGAACCATTGCCCCTCCTCGGCATCGAGCCGCCCTTCGACCCGGAGCCGGTACTTTTCGAAGCTGTCAGCATCGACCGCCAGCCGCATCTCGTCCTGTCGGTTCCACGCCCCCTGCCAGACGACCTTCTGTGGATCACTCTCCCTGACGATCGTCAGCTCCATCTTCTCAAAGAGCCCATCAACAGCCGTCACCGGATGTTCGAAACGCAGGGTCACTCTTCCATCGTGATGGTTGACGATCCGGTAGAGTGGGCGCCCCTGCTCGAGCAACGAGACCCGGAATGGCAACAGCCTTGCACAGAACTCCCAGCGATTCCCGCGCTCCTCGATCTTCAGCAGCAGCCGGTTCCGCCCCTTCTTCAAACGGACCAGGATCAGCTCATCGTCCACCTTCAGACCCCGTGCCTCCGGCCGATCCCAGATCAGGTCTCCATTCAGCCACCCCCGTCCGCCATCGTTTGAACCCAGTGCGAGAACCATCGTCTGGTCACGTGGCCAGTCAAACTCCCGATAGGCATAGGCCAGCACGAAGGCCTGCGCGGAGACTGCCCGATCAAGATCGATGACGCTTCCTTTGGCCTCGTGGCTGACCCACGTTGCTCGGCCGCTGCCAAAATCTACTACCGCTCCAGCGCCAATCCGTGAGTTTCGCTCGCCACCCAACGCCTCCAGATAGTCTCTCTCAAAACCGGGGATATGCACTCCATCCGGAGTATTGTTGGGCAATGTCGCGAGCGGAATCGGTCCGCAAAGCAGCCAGTCCCGCATCCACTCGCCAGTCCGGGCAGGTCTGGCAACCGTCTGTGCGACAATCACTCCCTGGATTGCGATGAAGACTGCGCCGAACATGACGGCGCAGATGAGGAATCTCCGCTTCAACATCGTGGTTCTCCAATTGTAAGGTCGGTCAAGACTGAGAAGCCCCGGCGATCCGGGCGATCCAGGTCTCCCTGAACTACCCATCCCGCCGGGGCTGATCGATGCTGACCCTGTGGCCTTCTGTCCCTGTCGTTTAGAAGGTCAGCTTGAGTGCGATCTGCACAAATCGCGGCAGATTCGACTGTGAGGTCGCTCCACTCGCAATCTTCCCGAAGTTGCCCGACGCCGGATTGGTCACCGGTCCGTTGAACCACTGCGGCGTGTTCATCGCATTGATCAACTCGGCCCTCAACTGGAGCTTGATCGTCTCCGTGATCCCGAAGGTCTTGAATGCCGAGAGGTCGAAATTTCGAATCGACGGATTACGCAGACTACCATAACGCTGCGAGAAACGCCGCAGGGTGAAGGCCGCCAGCGCCCGGAACGATCCCGGAGCGTACCACTGATCGATGTTCTGATTGCCGGGTATCGGATCGACTCCGCCCACCGGCTCTGCATTGACCGGGAAGTTGGTCGGCATACCACTCTGCAGGCGCACCAGACCATTCAGCGTCCACCCGCCAACGACGCCGTTGGCGAACTTGCCCGCATTCCCGAACATCCGGTGACCCTGTCCGAACGGAAGTTCGTAGCTGCCATTGATGCCGATGTTATGGGTCACATCGCCATCGGCAACCTGCTTCTCCAGCTCCGTATCCTGCGGGTTCTGGAAGTTGATCCGCTCCATCAGCTTCGACCAGGTATGCGAAATCGTGAAGGTCGCTCCCGAGGTGAAACGCTTCTGCAGCGATGACTGCAGTCCGAAGTACTGCGCGGTTCCACCCGTAAAGCCGCCAAGCGTGATCGAAGTGAACTGCGGGAATGGGCGCAGCAACTGCTGACGCTGGACCGTCGCCCCGTTCAGCCCTGTCCCTGGCGCCTTACCGACGAATGGATTCGGAACCTGCGCCGTCAGATACGAGGATCCCTTTGCCAGTTCGGCTGCCGGAATCTCGTTGATCGACTGTGAGACCTGGATCGCCCGGGAACTGCTTCCTACACCAGCCACCGAGAAGAGCATATCCCACGGTAACTGGCGCTGGATCTCGAGGCTGTACTGCCAGACATAGGGAACTTTGCGCTGCGGATTGAAGACACTCAGGCTTGTCCCGATCGTGTTGGTCTTCTCGCGCGATGCGCTGATCAGGCCGGTCGGGAAGGGATCGTTGATGCTTACATCCGGCAATCCAACCCTGATTCCGGTCACCAGATTGGTCACTTGCGAATATCCGGTGTTGTTTGGATCATCCCAGACGGGCGCATAGAACTGACCGATTCCACCGCGGATCACCGTCTTGTCGCTAAGCTGATAGGCCATGCCAAAGCGTGGCATCAGGTTGTTCCGGTCGATCTGGAAGGCACTGCGCGAGCTGGAGCTGGCGTAGAGTATGTTCCCCTTGCCCGTGAAGCCCGGTACATCGACCGGCAGCGCGGCATTTGGATCGAAGCCAAGATTCATCGCATCGAACCGGTCGGTCATTCCGGTGATCACTTCGTAACGGATGCCGAGGTTCAGTTTCAGCTTGCTCGAGACTCGCCAGTCATCCTGCAGAAAGCCGGCATAGGCGATGTGCTGACGTGCCGGGAATGCCCGCGACTCGATCGTGCCCGTCGCCGGATACCCAAGCAGGAACGAGGCGATCGGGTTGCCCGAGGCCCGTGACGCTCCTGCCAGTGGATCCTGCTGCGTGAAGCCTGCCGTAAAGTTGAAGACGCCATTCGCGTTCCCCGGATCACGCGTGTTGTTCCGGAAGAGCCGCCCCTCGAAGCCGGTCTT
>CAIOZW010000367.1 GCA_903862855.1 uncultured Acidobacteriota bacterium | reverse complement strand
GGAACTGGGCCCGGATGAGCAGCGCCAGCTGGCCAAGGTTGAGTTCAGGGATGATCACCCGCTCGAAACGCTTCAGCACCTCCCCGAGGTTGGCGGGGAATGGATTGAGGTAGCGTAGATGGGCGCACGAGACCGATTCGCCCTGTTCCTGGAGCCTCTCCACGGCCGTGATGATGGCGCCATAGGTTCCGCCCCAGCCAAGCACGAGGACCTTGCCCTCTGCCGGACCGTGGACCTCAAGTGCGGGTATATCCTGCTGCATGCGCTGAATCTTCTCAGCGCGGAGGCGTACCATGTTCTCGTGGTTGTCCGGATCGTAGCTGACATTTCCGGTAATATTGGCCTTCTCGAGTCCGCCGATACGGTGCTCGAGTCCGGGAGTACCCGGGACGGCCCAGGGACGGGAAAGGGTCTTCTCGTCGCGCTGGTAGGGCAGAAAGCCCTGCTGATCGGTATGGAGATCGATCTTCATCTTCGGCAGGCTCTCAAGTGTCGGAATGGCCCAGGGTTCGGAGCCATTGCCGAGATAGCCATCGGAGAGGAAGAAGACGGGAGCCATGTAGCGGGTGGCGAGACGCACCGCCTCGATGGCCATGGTAAAGCATTCGGCAGGCGTTGCCGGGGCGACGACGGCTACCGGAGCCTCGCCGTTTCGGCCAAAGAGGGCCTGCAGCAGATCGGCCTGTTCAGTCTTGGTTGGAAGGCCGGTCGATGGACCACCGCGCTGGACGTTGATGATGACGAGTGGTAACTCGGTCATCAGGGCGAGCCCGATCGCTTCGGACTTGAGCGCCACGCCAGGACCGCTGGTGCCGGTCAATCCGATATTTCCGGCAAAGGATGCCCCGATGGCCGCACCGATCGCCGCAATCTCGTCTTCGGCCTGGAAGGTCTTCACCCCGAAATTCTTGTGTTTCGAGAGTTCGTGCAGGATATCGGAGGCCGGGGTGATCGGATAGCTGCCGTAGAAGAGCGGCCGACCGGCAAGCTGAGAAGCAGTGATGAATCCGATCGCCGTCGCCTCATTGCCGGTGATGTTCCGGTACTTGCCAGGCTTGATCTGTGCCCGTGCGACCCGGTAGTGGGTGTTGAAGATCTCGGTCGTGTTGGCATAGTTGTAACCAGCCTTGAGAGCGAGGACATTGGCCTCGGCGATCTCCGGCTTGCCGGCAAACTTTGCCCCAATCCAGTTGAGGGTTGGCTCCATTGGACGATCATAGAGCCAGTACATCAGCCCAAGAGCATAGAAATTTTTGCAGCGCTCGGCCTGCTTGAAGGGGAGTTTCGTCTCTTCGACCGCCTTGAGGGTCAGGGTGGTGACCGGGATCTCAAGGAGGCGATAGCCCTTCAGTGATCCATCCTCGAGCGGATTGCTGCCATAACCGGCCTTCTTGAGGTTGCCCTCCGAGAACTCATCGGTGTTGACGACGAGGATTCCGCCCTTCTCGAGATCGCCGATATTGACCTTCAATGCAGCGGGATTCATCGCGACCAGGACATTCGGTTCGTCACCAGGGGTGCGGATATCCTGACTCGAGAAGTTGAGCTGAAAACCAGAAACTCCCGGCAGGCTCCCGGCTGGAGCACGAATCTCTGCCGGGAAGTCCGGCAGGGTCGAGATATCATTGCCAATGATCGCCGAAGTCGAAGTGAACTGGGTTCCAGTGATCTGCATACCGTCTCCGGAATCTCCGGCAAATCTGATCGTGACGGTATCGACCTCCTCAAAATTGTGATCCCGGCGCTGGGGAAGGTCATTTGTTGTCGTAACAGACATGTGTTCCTTTCATTATCTACACTTGGTCATTATCTACACTTGGTCATTATCTACACTTGGTCATTATCTACACTTGGTCAGTATCTGCGCTTGATTGCGGTCTTCACTTGAGTCTGCATTCTGCAGTCTATTCATTTGGTTCATAAGTGCCAGTGCATTCAGTAATGGCACATTGCAGTTCAAGTAATTCTGCGTAGATCCATTCCAGGGGCTCGGACCACCTTGGGCGAGAATGAGCCCGGGCTGGATCAGGTTATCCCGGCCCGGCGGGAGGTCTCCGCACTGCTTACGCGAGTTTTCCGGTCATCACCACGAAGTGGCCGTCCGGCGGGCCATTGACGCTGGGGTTGGGCACCCACGGTCATATTAAGAACCGACAATATACCATTCTCGCCAGAAAATCGCACGTCTTCGCGAAAGAAAACGAAGGAAAATATAACAACTGAAAAGTTGACAAATTCTCGACCCGGTCGATAAGATGCAATTTATGTCAGGAGCAGAAGTCGACCACATACTGAAGCAGTCACGGAGTGCGATCATTGGCCTGCTGAAAGAGAACGGGTCGCTGAGTGTCGAGCAGTTGGCAGAGGCGCTGGGAGTGACCAAGGTCTGCGTGCGGCGCCATCTGAGCCTGCTTGAGAGTGATGGACTGATTTATTATGACGAAGAGCGGCATGAGCGGGGTCGACCGCGGTACATCTACCACCTGACCCGCAAGGCCCAATGCCTCTTCCCCCAGCGATACGACGAACTGGCACTCGACCTGCTTGGTCAGGTGGCGCGTCGTTACGGGTCGATGGCATTGGAAGGATTGCTGGCGGCGCGCGCGGATGAGCTGATCGGGGAGCTGGAGTCCGAACTGGCTGGTGAGACATTCGATGATCAGGTTCGGACGCTGGCGCGGGTGATGAGCGGGCGTGGGTTTCTGGCTGAGGCGCGCCGGCTGCGCGATGGTTCTTACCGGATGAGGCAGCGCCATTGTCCGACCGAGAGTGTCGCCATAAAATATCCGCAGATCTGTGAGCAGGAGCTACGAGTCTATCGTGAGTCCCTGCAGTGCGAGGTGGTGCGGGAGTGTCGTATCGCCGATGGCGACCGGGTCTGCGAGTTCCGGATCAAACCGCCGGGTGCTGGGTCAAAGCCGGGGGGTGGAGTAAAGCTGGAGCTGACGCGGATTACCGGCCGGGCAGAAGCGGAGTCTCGCCCCGCGAAGATGACGGAGATGATTGCACGGGAGCAAGAGACAGAGCTGAATGTAGGGCAGGATTAGGGGAGGCCAGCAGAAAGCCGGCCTGGGTTGACGATTCAGGTTAGTCAGATTGATCAGACAGGAGATTTAATGGAAGTCGCGGATGGCACAAATACCAGTGGGTCAATAAGTGAGGAGCAGGTACTGCAGGCGCTGCGTGGGGTGAAGGATCCTGACCTTCACAAGGACATCGTCACTTTGAATATGATCAGGGACATGGCGATCTGCGGTGGGATCGTCAAGTTTCGCTTCGTCCTGACGACTCCGGCGTGTCCGGTTCGTGACCAGTTGAAGTTTGAGGCGGAGAAGGCCGTCATGGGTATTGCGGGAGTCGAGCGGGTCGAGGTGCAGATGGACGCCGAGGTGCCCAAAGCCCGTGGGGTGATCGACAAGTCAGAGATTGCCGGGATCAAGCATATCGTTGCGGTCAGTTCGGGAAAGGGCGGGGTCGGTAAATCGACGGTCTCGGTCAATCTGGCCGTATCGCTGGCGCTGATGGGCGCGCGGGTCGGGATTCTCGATACCGACATCTACGGTCCGAACATTCCGATCATGATGGGTGGCCACGATCTGCCATCAGCCAAGGGAAACATGATCGTTCCGCCAGTCTATCATGGCGTGAAGACCATGTCGGTGGGGCTGCTCAATCCCGGAGACAAGGCGATCGTCTGGCGCGGTCCAATGCTCCACTCGGCGGTCTCGCAGTTTCTGCGCCAGGTTGAGTGGGGAGAGCTCGACTATCTGGTAATCGACATGCCGCCGGGCACGGGTGATGTTCAGTTGAGTCTTGCGCAGATGGTCGCCGTCGCCGGTGCGGTGCTGGTCACCACTCCGCAGGAGGTGGCGCTGAGCGATGTGCGAAAAGCCTACAGTATGTTCGAACAGCTCCACGTGCCGGTTCTGGGTATTGTCGAGAACATGAGCTACTTTGAGTGTGCACATGGAGAGCGGTATCACATCTTCGGTAATGGCGGAGGTGAGGCGCTTGCCGAGAGATACGGAGTTCCCTTCCTCGGTTCGGTTCCGATTGCCATGAGCATTCGTGAGGGAGGAGACCTGGGGGTTCCGGTAGTCATCAGTCAGCCCGATAGTCCGCAGGCGCAGGCCTTTCTGGGTGTGGCGAGACAGGTTGCCGCGCAGGTGAGTATCGAGGCGCTGAAGTCTCAGAAGGCGCTGCCGGTCTTAAATATGAAGAAGTGATTGACGAGCCATTTTGATTGTCATATCCTCGGTATGTTACTCGACCGGTGCTGAGTCGGGGCGAAAGTTTGGATAGTGTTCGATTATCTGGTTTTTCGGTTCAGACCGAGTTTGACTGAGTTTCAACTGTTAAATCAAGGAGAATGAGACGATGAATTTGATGATTACCGATTCTGCCGCCCTCGAGGTGAGGAAGTTTCTTGAAGCTGAGCAGGTGAATGGCAGTGGTGGACTGCGGGTCCGGGTCGTGCCTGGAGGGTGCTCGGGGTTCCAGTATGCTATGAATATCGAAGAGTCCCCACAGGCGACCGACGAGGTTGTCGAGACGAGCGGTTTGCGAGTCTTCGTCGACATGTTCAGCGCCCAGTATCTCGACAATGTGCAGATCGACTATGTGAACAGCGTCATGGGCTCAGGCTTCACCTTCAACAACCCGAATTCACAGGGTGGTTGCGGATGTGGAAGCTCATTCTCTGCGTAAGAGTCGACCGAATCTGATCGCCAGAATATGAGATCTGGTGAAGGGCTCCTCCTGCTTATTGGAGTGTGGGGGAGCCCTTCGTTTTTCTTAAACACACTGACAGGAGAGACAGAGGGCGATGAGTGAGCGGAGTGATTACCAGGCAATGAGGAGTGGGGTGGGTCTGATCGACCTATCAGGAAACGGAAAGCTGCGCTTGAGTGGGACGAATGCGGTGCAGTTTCTGAACGGCCTGGTGAGTAATGACGTCAAGTCGCTGCAGCCGGGTGAGGGGGTACTGGTCGCGTTTCCAAACCTGCAGGGCAAATTGCTGGCGTTGGCGCGGGTCTGGCGTGATGGTGAGACGCTCCTCCTCGAAGTCGATGCGCTCAACCGAGAGAAGATATTGAGAAACCTGAGCCGCTTTGTACCGGCGGGCAATTTCTTCGTCACTGATGAGAGTGAAGCGACGGGGCTGCTCGCTCTGGCTGGTCCAGAGGCGCCACGAATCGTTGCCGCGCTGGGTGTGGAGCTTCCCTCGCCTGGAGAGCGCGAGCGAGCCATGACCAGAGTGCTCGTCGATGGAGTGGAGATACTGGTCGCCCGCCACCGCCGATTGGCCGCGGAGGGTTTTGACCTCTTCGTTCCACGGGAGGAGCTGGCGAAGGTTCGGGAGAGTTTGGCCAGGCTCGGCGTGGTCGAGGTTGATGCGGAAACATTTGAGACCGCAAGAATTGAAGACGGCATCCCCCGCGAAGGTATCGATACGGGGGAAGAATACATCATTCTCGAGACGGGGCTGGAAGAGGCGATCAGTTACACCAAGGGCTGCTATCTCGGTCAGGAGGTGATCGCCCGGATCCACTGGCGTGGTCAACCGGCGCGACGGATGAGGGGGTTGCGCCTCGACAAGCCTCTCGACCTGGCTCCGGAGAGATTGGGGCAGATCGAACTGCTGGCCGTCGATGGTGCGCAAGCAGGGCGGAAGGTTGGCCATCTGACCAGCACAACGATCAGTCCGGTCGTCGAAGGGCCGATTGCCCTTGGCTATGTCCATCGCCACTACCTGAATACCGGAACGGTCCTTGAGATCAAGATTGGAGATGAGAAGATTGGCGAGGCGATCGTCTCCGATCTGCCTTTCAGGGGCCAATCATCACCCACGGCGTAAAAATAAGAGGAAAAGAGATGGAAGACGAGAAGGTTCAAGCGGAGGCACCAACCGAACTGGAATGGGGGATCGAGTCGGCAGAGCTCGCCTATGGGGTAATTGCCCGTTACGTTGATCACGTCCAGATCTCGGGTATGGTGATTGCGTTGCTGGCAAGTGCGCTGGGTGAGGAGAGGATCAAGCCCCTCACACAGAGTGAGTACTGGCAGGCCTATATGGCAGGACGGCGTTCGATCCTCGATGCCCGGGAGGAGGTTGACCAACTGACCCGGATGATCGAACGGATGCGTGGTCGCGAATCCTGAAGGAAAGTCGAGCGGCACGAGGAGCATGGAATCACACAACAACCTCTCGGCTGAGAGGCTCGCTTTTGAGTTCACTGTCGATCAGGATGGTCTGAGGCTGGACGCGTTTGTCTGTCGCGAGCTACCGCGGATAAGCCAGACGCGGGTGCGGCGACTGATCGCCGAAGGTGACGTCCTGGTCAATGAGGCCCCGTCACTGAAGGGGACAAAACTGAAGAGCGGTGACCGGGTCGCGGTGCGAGTCCCGGCGGCGGACAAGTCAGCAGCGACGCCTGAACCTGTTGCTTTCGGCATTCTTTATGAAGATCGTGACCTGATCGTCGTCGACAAGCCACAGAATCTCCTCGTCCATCCCAACCACATTGAAAAGTCGGGAACGTTGACCAACGGGCTGGCGTGGCACTTCTGGAAGAGTGAGGGTGAAGCGATCCGCCCGGGTCTGGTCCACCGGTTGGATCGTCAGACCTCAGGGGCGATCGTCGTGGCGAAGACAGCCCGGGCGCACCGGACCCTCTCGAAGCACTTTCGGGAGCGATGGGTGAAGAAGATCTATCTGGCACTGGTGAGCGGATTGGTGGAGAAAGAGAGCGGGGAGATCGATGCTCCCATCGGGTCCGACCGCAACACCTGGCCGCGCTGGCAGGTGATGGAGAGCGGGCGGGCGGCGAAGACGGTCTTCCGGGTCAGGGAGCGCTTTGCCGCTCATACCCTGCTCGAACTGGAGCCACTGACCGGTCGGACGCACCAGCTTCGAATCCACTGTGCGCTGATTGGACATCCGATCGTCGGGGACACGGTCTATGCGGCAGAGGCCGATCCGCTGGCAACGGCACGCCGAATCAAGGTGCAGTTGCTGCACGCCTGGCGGCTCGAGTTCCGACATCCGGCGACCAATCAGGCGATCCGGTGCGAAGCTCCCGTCCCTCCGCTGATGAGTCAGATTCTGGAGAGCCTGAAAGTGGGGGAGAGTGATGGAGAGTCCTGACGTAGTGATCATCGGCGGTGGGCCAGCCGGGATGAGTGCCCTGCTCTGGTGCCGATCGCTCAATCTACGCGGGGTTCTGCTCGAAGGCTCTGCGGAGCCAGGAGGACAGATGCTCGCGATGTTCCACCAGATTCCAGACTACCCTGGCCTGCCGGGACTGACCGGTCGCGAGATGCGGGACCGCTTCGTCGACCACCTGCAGGATCAAGGCCTCGACTGGCGAACCGGCTGTCGGGTCGAGTCGATCGATCCACTCACCCGAACGGTAAGCTCTGCTGGAGATGAATGGCGGGGAAAAGGGCTGGTCATTGCCACCGGAGCCCGCAAAAGAACCCTCGAAGTCCCGGGAGCTGATCGCTTCATCCACCGGGGAGTCAGCTTCTCTGGAACCCGGGACCACTCGCTCTATGCTGGTCGGAAGGTCTGCGTCATCGGTGGTGGAGACTCGGCCATCGAGAACTGCCTGATCCTCTCGCGTGTCTGTCCCGAGGTTACGCTCATCCACCGCTCAGGTCGCTTCCGCGCTCGCCAGGCCTGGCTCGATGAGGCACGTGGGACTGGCAATATCAGATTCCTGCTCAACACCGATGTGGTGAGTATCGAGGGTGAAGAGTCGGTCTCGGGGATCGTCCTGCGTGATCGCCGTGATGGATCAATCAGAATGTTGGAGACCGGAGCGGTCTTCATCAAGATCGGGATTACTCCGAACACTGAACCATTCGCGAATCATCTGGCGCTCGATGATGGCGGTTACATTGTCGTCGATCGGCGGCAGCAGACATCGCACGACTGGGTCTATGCGATTGGGGATGTGACCAACCCGGTCTGCCTGAGTGTCGCCACGGCCGTCGGGCAGGCAGCCATTGCCGTCAAGGACATCAAGGAGAGAATAGAAAAGAGTCGCTAAACCGGCTCAGTTGATCAGGGCCATTGCATTATGAAGAGACTTGACAAGATAGGGGATGCTGGAACCGCTATTCGCCAGTAATTCAAAAACTATGGGGTGGAGTCTCTGGTCTCTCAGCTCGATCCACAAAATGGGAGTTGATTGGGATTATTCCGAGAATGGCATCCATGCCTTATGCGGGGAAAGGCAGATGGTTCCGGCGCCCAAGCAGGTTGCCGCATACCAGCCCAGGGTGCAATCCTGGCTAGTCGGGGCACCGCAATCCGTCGTTCTGAAGGTACGCCGGATCGTGTCGCATCAGAATACACCTGTAGATAATGCGATTGCCCTGATAGTGCTGGTCAGTTGGTTGCCCGGTCAGGAACGGGGAGGCTGGTGTGAAAGTCTTCGTGGAAACGGGTGTTATAACTGTCCAGCAGCTCTTCAATCCTCCCGGGTTCCGATGCGGCGACGATCAGACCAGCGTGATGGCGACGAACCATTCGCCAGACCACCTCGTGGTCATCGTATGCTGAGAGATCGGGCCACTCCTGTCGGGCGAGGGTAATGATGATTCCAGCGAGGAGATCACGCACCGGCTGGGGTTCGTATCGATCCCGCGGATCAGCCAGCTCAACCTTTGCCCATTCGGCCCATAGATTGACTCCGGTCGCCGCCTCGACCATCTCGGGAATATTGGCTCCACCAACCCGTGCGGCGATCTCCAGAAAGTAGAGCTTTCCATCGACCTCCCCCCGAATGAACTCGGCATGGGTCACGCCATCGACCATCCCCAGCCCCTTGATGACCTTCTTGTTGATCTTCCGCAACTTACGCGCCAGGGATGACCGGCGTGGAAGAATGCGGCTGATGAACACGCCCCCCTCGTGGGAGATGTTGATCGGCGGTGCCCCATAACGGCTCGCGGTCGCGAAGAGAACCTTCCCACCTGCTACGATCGAATCAACGTGAAATACCTCACCCGGAACAAACTGCTCGATCAGGTAATTTGACTGCGCGTCGCCAAGCTGTTCAAGAATCGACCAGATCTCATCCGCCTCGTGGATCTTCCTGATGCCTATCGCCGAGGCTGATGAGCGTGGCTTCAATACCCATGGACCAGGAATCCTCGCCAGATAGTAGCGAAGCGCGTCATAATTGAAGACCGGGGAGAATTCGGGCACTCGGATATCGCACGCCGCCGCCTGCTTGCGCATGGCGAGCTTGTCACGAAAATGGCGATTGACCGATTCACCCATGCCCGGCAGACGAAGATGCTCGCGCAGGGCTGCGGCCATTTCGAGATCGAATTCATCGAGCGCAACAATACGACTGATCGGATTGGCCCGGGCCAGGTAGCTCACCGCGTTGAGCATGTGGTCACGCACCGTAAGGGTCGGCATGACAAAGAACTCATCGATACACTCGCGGGGCCAGTCGGCATGGCGCAGATTCTCATTGGTCATGAAGATGACGTGCCATCCCTGCCGCTTTGCCTCGCGGATGAACTCATGCCCCTTCTCATAGCTCGACATACAGAGAATCGTGCCCATTGCCTGCTGAGCCATCAGCGCCTCCATCAACCGGTGACCGGCCGCATGTCCTTCAGAAAGGGGAGAGCCGTGCGGTATTGCGCGAGTCCCTCCTCGTCGAGGAGACCGGTGACCAGGCAATCCTCTGCCCCGGCGCCGGAGACGACCTCACCGTGCCAGTC
>CAIOZW010000366.1 GCA_903862855.1 uncultured Acidobacteriota bacterium | reverse complement strand
TGGCCTGGGTTCAGTGAGCTGCCGGCGGTGCCCGGGGAGCTGTCGAGCATCATCCGGGAGGAGGGGGAGAAGGCGCCCGGGGTCTTACCGGGAAGGCGGTTGCTGGATGGAACATTTACCCGTGAGAACTGGGAGCGGGCGCAGGGGAGGTACTCGGTGATCCACGTCGCGAGCCATTTCAGCTTCAGCCCTGGGAAGGAGCGGGGATCGTACTTGCTGCTGGGTGACGGAACGGCCTACACGGTAGAGGAGGTGACGACACGGGGGCCGGTCTTCAGCGGGGTGGAGTTGCTGGCACTCTCGGCGTGCAACACGGCGATGGGGGAGTCGAACGGAGGTGAGATCAAGGGGTTTGGGAGGCTGGCGCAGGAGCAGGGGGCGCTGTCGGTGCTGGCGACGTTATGGGCAGTGGCGGACGAGAGCACATCGAAGCTGATGAGAGAGTTCTACCGGCAGCGATTGGCAGAGCCGGGATCGACGAAGGCCAGTGCCTTGATAAAGGCGCAGATGGCGCTGCTGCGGGGAGAGATCGGGGCTGGAGAGGGAAGAGCGGCGAGATCCAAGCTGGCTGGGGAGAAGAAGGGGGTGGAGCAGACTTTCAAGACCGACCCGCAGCGGCCCTATGCGCACCCCTACTACTGGGCTCCGTTCATCCTAATCGGGAATTGGAAGTAGTCAGTGATCAGCTACACTCGGGTAACTTCGGATACTTCCCGGTAAGGTGATCAGTAACACCGCGGAGAGGAGGGACTCAACCGACAAGATTGCTGATATACGATCATTCGGTAGAGATGCCACTCTGAATAGAAACAGCCGACATCGGCAGAGGCAACAATGAAAATCGCTACTGATTCGCGGCGAATACATGATGCAGTGTCCCAATGTTGCCTGTGCCGATTGTTAGGACCGCAAGAGTCGAACCTGCACTGTTGAGAGGTTGGCGATCAATGGCTCCATGCCAAGAGGTTCTGGCCACGACCTTGCATCAGTGGAGGTTTCTAACAATTTATTGGCAGTAATCAGAAACGGCAAGATCCCACCCCTATCGTGCGATAGCGGAGACAGAATTTGCAAAGACTCAAAAAATAAGTCACTGGACTTTGGACAAAAAATACATTGTCTTGGTCGCAAGTATCAAATTTTCAGTAATTTTTGTATGACTCGGGAGTAATTCAGGGTGAACAACCACTTCGTTTCGTAAAATACGAATCAAATCCAGACACGAAGCGTGAGCTTTGTCACTGGTTGAACTTTGAACATTCCTTGTGTCCCGATGGGACACCGGATACCAGTCCAGGGCAACGCCTCGGGAATCTTGTCTAGATCTCCCCAGCGTTCTGCCTGCGTTATGCCTCCGTTCTCAAGGAACGCCGCACATGCCCTAATGAATGGCTGGTGTCTGGTCGAAGGACGTGTGTATGATCAATATCCATGCGGCGTTGCTTCAGAACGCCTGTATGAGGTGCCACGTCTACCCAGGGTTGCACCCCGGGCTGGTGCGGCGCCCCGTTGGGGTGCTGGAAGAGATGTCCATTTATGGATTGGAATGTCCAAAGACTTATAAAATAAGTCAGAAATAGTACTCTACTAAGACCATGTTGTAGTATATTGTAGTCGCTGAATTACTCCGCCCGCAAAGTACGACATAATGTTCAACAATAAACTGGACCTGCTTTATCCGGCTTGTCCGGTGGAGATTCGAGGTATCAAATGAGTGTTTACGACGAAGAAAATCGCCAATCAGACCAGAGAGATCCCTACACTCAGTTTATCGCCATGCTCAGTGATGATCCACTTGAAGGTGAGCGAAGGTACCTTGAGCTGCGTGGTAAACTGATCAGATACTTTTCATCAGTGAAGCGATTGAGAGATCCGGAGACTCTGACCGACGAGACGATCCATCGCGCGGTTCTCTCGATCCAGCGCAAGGGGGAGAGGCCGAACAGCATCGATGCCTGGTGCTTTGCAATTGCCTCAAAGGTCGCCTCCGAGAAGTATCGGCAGAATCAGAGGGAGGAGACCGACTATGACTTCGCTCGTGCCGAGGATCCCGGTTCGGTTAACCAGCTCATCGAGATCGAAACGGATGGTGATGATCCACGGATCGACTGTCTTCGTCAGTGTGTGGCATCGCTCAACAGGGAAGATCGCGATCTGGTTCTTGAATACTTCAATGATGAAGTTAAGTCGAGTGAAAATAGAAAGAGAATGGCAGAAAAGCTCGACCTCAAACAGAATACGCTGCGCAAGCAGATTGGCCGGTTGAAGGATAAGCTCAGGCTATGTATTGAGAAGTGTGTCGCTCGAAAGGGGAAATTGTGACACTTCAAGCCGTCAGTTGCACATAATCAGCGGAAGAGAATTTTTTTGTAAGGGAGTATTGTTGATGAAAGATTATGACAAGATCGGCGATGAGCAGATTGTAGACTACATTCTCGGAAAATTGACCCCGGAGGATGAGCTGGAGATCGACATGGCACTGGCTGAGGACGATCTTTTTGACCGGTTTCACTCAATAGAGGAGGATCTGTTCGATGAGTATGCCCGGGGTGGGCTTACGCCCGAGGTTCGCCAGCTGGTTGAGCGGAAATTACTTTCGAGTCCTGAGATACGTGAACAGGTTGAATTGAGTCAAAACCTCTACCGGATTGCTGCACAAGTGAGAGCGGATCAGCAGATACTCGACTCGGTTGTCACATTAACAGAACCAGGTAGCCAGATTCAAAATCAGGCAGGTCTGGATCTTGATGACCACCAGCTTGTCGACTATCTGCTAGGGCGAAGTCACCCCGGAGATGAGCAGCGGATCGATATGGCGCTGGCGGATGACCAGTTCTTTGATCGACTAATGTGGGTTGAGGAGGATCTGATAGATGATTATGTCGCAGGCCGGGTCAGTACTGCCGATCGTCCGTTAATACAGAAGAGGCTCCTCGACACGGCCCCCCGACGTTTGCAGGCGCGTGAGTCGCAGGAGCTCTTTCAGGTCGCCCGCGAAATGCGGCAGGCCGCGCGAGTTAAAGACACTGCGCCTGGGTGGAGGGAGAGGCTCGTTGAGTTTTTCAGTTTCAGATCACCGCTGCTGGCATATGGTATGCTTCTCGCGTTCACGCTCCTCGGGGCTGGAACAGCCTACCTTGCCTGGCAGGATAATGAGCAGTCCTTGATGCTGGCTGAATTGAAGGAACGAGAAGTACGGCTAGGCGAGGAAAGAGATGAGTTGCTTGCGGATTCGGCAAAGTCAAAGAGGGAGATCGAGGTTCTTGGCGAGGAAGTCTCCCGGCTCAAATCGGCGAAATCCGCCCCCGAGCTCTTCGCGACAGCCGTTGGCCGCGTTCCAGCCACTCGTGGCGGAGGAGAAAGAACTGGTGAGAAGATGACCCTAACCGTAGCAAGGCCGATCCTCCTCACCATCCCCCCCCTCACCCGTCTTGCCGACATAGAAATCCTGATTCCCGGTACCAGTCAAAGCTTTTATAAAGCCACTCTGCAGGCAGAGTCAGAACAGCCAATTCTGACCATGACCGGAATTGAAGGGATTGATAGCCGTGGTTCAACTCTGATCAGAATCACCTTCCCCCAGAATATTCTGAAACGTTCATTCTATCAGCTCGACATCTCCGATCAGGAGGAGAGGGTAACAAGACGATTTACTTTACAGGTAGTTCGGCCGTAGCATTTTAATACTTCAGCCATTCTCGAAAATATGAGCCAAATCCGGTAAACATTGAGGGTGCGTCCGGTTGAGAACAGACATAAGCGCAGATCTGGATCAACCGGCCGCACCGGATCGGGTATAAAATTGAATGAAATCCATAAAACCAATAACCTTTATTCTCTTCCTTATGCTGGTAATGGCACTTTTACAGTTCACTGGAGATAAAACGGTCCACGCGCAGCGAGAGGAGAAGGTCAGGATCCCCTACCCGGATCTGCCTGATACGAAGGTCAGGGGGCGTGATGATGGACGCGCTTCAAAACTGGATTCACGATTGAAGTATCTCCTCGGCCAGTACCAGGGATTGACTCGCGGGGGTGGCAATATTCTGACAGAATCTCAGCTGGTTGAGGATTACCGCATCGATCCGCGTCAATCGAACCCTTACGTAAGCGTCACCATCAGTTTGAAGAGCGGAACCGACACATCGAAGATTGGTGGTTTGGGGGCGAGGGTCTATCTCCGGGCCGGAGATAGGCTGTATGCCGAAGTTCCGGTAAGATCGCTGATGGCCCTGGCTGAGGTGGAAGGGGTCAGTTCAGTTGAGTTTTCCCAGACTTCAGATGTGCCACCGGCTCCATCTCTCAGTATTATCCCGCCTATCGACCTGACTCTGCGTGGAGGATCGTCAGCACAATCAAGTGTGAAAAGAGATGATCGAGAGGTCACTTATGGAGAGTTTCAGTCTCTTGGGTTGACTGGAAAGGGAACGATTATTGGAATCGTCGATACGGGGATCGATTGGAGCCACGAGGATTTTCTCAATCCTGATGGAACGACGCGAATACTTGCGATCTGGGATCAGACCGATCAGACCTACGATACCTCTTCAGGCAGGATCGGCCTTCAGCCAAAGCCTCTTCAAGAAGGGACTGACAGCCCTCCGGGAACTGTCTACAACAGTGACCATATCAATAGAGCATTGAAGAGGGAACTGATTCTGGGCACAATGGACTTTAATGGTCATGGTACAGCCTGTGCCAGTACGGCGGCGGGGAATGGTAAGCCGGGACGTCAGGGAATTCTACCACGTGAGCAGGGTGGCGTCGCTCCGGATGCGCAACTGCTTATTGTCAAAGCCAGCGATTGTGGTGCAATTTCGCCAAACTTTATTCTTGGAACATACTGGATAGCGACTGAAGCCGCCAAACTCAAACGTCCGGTAGTTATCAACCATAGCTTTGGAACCCATAATTCATCGCATCGTGGTGATGGTTCAGCGGGTAAATTACTTGAACACCTTTCCCGAAATATTGAAAACACGACCATACTTACGGCAGCAGCAGGTAATGAGGCCGCGTTCAGTCTCAGGGCCAGTGGCAGATTTGGGCCGCGAAGGGATGGGCAGGCTGACCTGCAGAGCAAACTTATCAATCTTGTCATTAATCAGGTCGAGGGAAGCAACTACTCGTTTCTGTCAGCTTACTTTGATCCACGCGACGAATGGGCGCTTGGAGTTGCCAGCCTCAACACCTTTGTGAAGCCTGGGTCGAAAGAACCATTCATTTTCTACATTGCAAAAAAAGATGGACGGTTTATGACCTGGGTACCAGACAATCAGCCTGTTCCTGACAACTTTGAGATGTACCTCAATAAAGTTCTGAGTCAAGGTATTTCTCCTGGAGATGAATCAGGGGAGATGGATCAGTTACTCCTCCCGCTTCCGCCAGGTAACTATCAGCTCGTTGGAATGGGTTCGACCAGCAAAGTTGTCAGTGGTGAATTTGACCTCTACCTTCCAGGCATTGCAGATGGTGCATTTACTGTTGGGGCAAGAAAAACTCGCATGATTGGATCTCCTGGAGATTCAGCCGGTGTGATCACGGTCGGTGCTTACGATTTCCGGAGTGAGTGGATGGGAATTGGCAATAGATTGACCAGGTTCAATCTTCAACTCGGTAACATATCGTCCTACAGCAACCCCGGAGGACTCTTACCAGCCGGCAGATACAAGCCTGATATCGTCGGCCCGGCAAGTTTTACCATCTCCTCCCTCTCGAGTGGTACACAAATGAGCAACACCAGCTGTCAGGAACAGAACATGGTCAAGCATGGTGGAGAGAGAGTTATTACGGCAGATGGTCGACATATTGCCTGGAGCGGAACAAGTGCCTCCTCACCATATGTTACGGGGGTGATTGCCCTCATGCTGCAGAAGAACCCCAATCTCGATTTGGAGCAGGTTCGTCGCATTTTGATCAGCACAGCTGATCGTGGTGGAAAGCTTATCGGAGCAACACCTAATCCTGATTGGGGATATGGAAGGATCAATCCCTCAGCTGCTCTTCGGGCAACTCCACCTAGCGTAGTCAGGCCGGCACGCCAGGTTCCAAGAGTGATGCGCCGTCGCTAACCACACCAAGTCTCAAGGAGTCGATATGGCATTTCGTCACTCAGCTGCAGTTGTCCTGGTCGCCCTGATGCTTCCTGTTTCAATTGTCTCCAAGCAACCGGCACGGAATCAGGTG
Source organism: uncultured Acidobacteriota bacterium (assembly GCA_903862855.1). Taxonomy (GTDB): domain Bacteria; phylum Acidobacteriota; class Blastocatellia; order RBC074; family RBC074; genus CAIOZW01. Next base: position 12,582 of record CAIOZW010000366.1, on the reverse strand, counting down.
AACCCGGGTGAACAGGTCAAGCGAGCTCTTCTCGTTGGCGTATCGGACTATGATAACCAGATTGTCCGCAGATCATTAAGAGGTCGAATGGGCAACGGACAGATGTGGACTGATCTAAACTCTGATTCAGACGTGAGACTCCTGAAGCTGGTTCTGATCAGAAAGTTTGGCTTTAAACCCGAGAATGTAAAGATTCTCTCAACACCTAGAGAGACCACGAAAGCATCGATCATTAATGCCTTTCGCAGCCATCTGATTACCCAGACCAATCCTGGAGATGTCATTTTTTTCCATTATTCCGGACATGGTCAGAAGATTCCTGACGACAATGGGGATGAGCTGGACGGGTATGATGAGTCAATTGTGCCAATCGACTATATATCCAAGACAGATGAGAGTCACAACATTCGTGACGATGAAATCGGTGGTTTACTGGAAGAATTGGCCCAGAAAAGACCGATGAATGTGACGGTCACTTTTGACAGCTGCTTTTCGGGTACGGTCACCCGAGGTCGGCAGTTTCTAGTTCGTGGTGGCCCCTGGACTGGCAGGCAGGTTCAGATCGTCAGGAGAGGTGCGGACAACGCCAGGGATGACGGTCCGGGATCATTGAGATCAGCGACACTGGCAAAATTGAGCAATTTCTTCTTTCTCTCTGCGACCAATCAGAATCAGCTGGCGAGTGAGACCGTCAACGAACAAAACGAGGACATGGGGCTCTTTACCTGGGCCTTGATCAAGGCCTTGAACGCTTCCACTCCGCAGACTTCATATCTGGACCTGCGGGAAAGCCTCAGTGAGCTCATGCACCGTCAACTGAATGGTAATCAGAGCAGTCATCGTCAGGATCCTCAGGTGGAGGGGGATCTTGATCGGGAAGTTCTCGGAAGTACGGCTCTCCGGGCGGAACCATTCTTTACGGTGAACACGGAGACGCGCAACGGTGCCAATTACCTGAAGATACCGGCTGGCAAGTTGCAAGGTATGACGGTCGGATCAAGGTTTGCCTTGCATCCGCCAGGGACAAAGTCGGCAGATCCTTCAAACGCGCTGGCTTTCGGTAGGATTAAAGAGACGAAAGTGCTTGATTCATATCTGCAGCTGGAGACTCCGCTCTCGCCGGAAAAGCTCATTGGTCTGCGAGCATTTGAGATCGAGCACAACTATGGTAACGAGATAATGGCTCTCGCCGTAAGGAATCTTGACGGTCAGGCTTGGAGCGGCTTGATGAAAGAGATCAGATCATTCGATCCAGAGCCGTACATAATGCCGAAAGCAAATTTCGCCCTCGAGAGTAAGAGGTATGATATTCTGGTTGCGGTTCCGGAAGAAGATGATCGGCGTGAAGGGGTGGTCGATCGAGACTTCAAGGGAATCCTTCTCCAACGCCAGAATGGAACTCTGATCGACAAGATATCATCCGGACCAGATCTGTTTCGAGGAGTAAGCACGGCACTCGAGCGTGAAGCACGACGTCTTCTGGTTGTCTCGCTTGAGAAAACAGATCCGAAGCTTTCGATCAAGATCAGAGTTGTTCCTGTAGAGGTCAAGAGGGGGGAGAACTATCCAGAGAGCGTCAATTACGTCGCTGATCTCACGCCACGCTTCAACGAAAATGGTTTCATGCAATTCCGGGCTGGAGATCATCTGATGCTGGAAGTGAAGAACGATGGGCTGCAATCGGCATATGTAACAATTCTCAATCTGCGCAGTGACGGACTGGTTGGGCCAGCCTGGCCGCAGAAAGGGGCGGGGCAGGGTGTCGCTGATGATGAGAACCTGGTTAAAAATGATGGAGAGTGGCACCGCATTGGTGGGAAATATATCTTTGTGGTCGAGGATCTCCCGGGTATCGAGAGCTTTAGAGCTATCGCGACCAGTGAAAAAAGTGACTTTTCCAACCTGATCGACCCGGAACTGAAACGAGGTGAGCTATATCGATCCGCAATGGATCCTGGAAGAAGCCCTCTCTACCGCCGTTTCCTTAGAATTAATGACCGGAAGAACTTCAGGTCCGGTCTGGCCAATGTCGATTCACCTGCAGCCTGGGCAACTGCCGTCTTCAGCTTTGAAGTGGTTCGTCCCTGAATGCTGAAAAGTTGAGATCTGCAATTACCTGAACAACACTATGTAACTGGAGGAGCAAAAATGAAGGCAAAATCCTTCTTCTATTCACTCGTTATAACTGCCGGACTCTTTCTTTCAATGGGAGTTGTCCTCAAATCATCAATCGTTGAAGCACAGCAGAAGGGGAAGAGTGGCAGGAAAGAGATTGTCCTGAGGGGGCAAAAGGGAGCTGCCAGCAGCAACGATAAGGATGCAAATATCGTCAATGATTCACAGCTCAATGATCCAGCGGCAAAGAATGACCCGCCCTCAGTCAAGGGAGGCCCAAAAACAAGAGGTGGAGTATGTGAAGTGCGCTTTGATAACAGGACCAATCTGTTTATCAAGCTCTATGTCGATGGTCGATTCAGGGGCACAATCTCTCCTTACGGTGACGCGATCGCTTATGCGATACCGGGGGAGACGGTTGTTTATGGAAGAGCTGATTTTACGAATGGAACTTTCAACTATTGGGGACCGACCACATACACTTGTTATTCCGGTCAGTACATCGATTTCAAAATGGTCGATTAGCAGTCAGCTTTGGAGTCAACGGGCATCGGGTCATTCTGGTCTGATAGGATGAGATTGTCGGCCAGTGATCAGTATGCCTGAATCAAGTTAGTGTTAGAGTTTAGTAACTCACTTTGCAGATCGGATCTGCGTCGGTATTCTCTTCAAGAAATGGCACCAGACGTATCAGCACGACTGGTGCCATCTTTTGTGTGGCAGTTGTAATTCAAAGTGTTCAGGCACTGGTGATGATGCTCTTGACCGTATTGAAGAGAGCCAGAAATGCCAGTACAAGTTTCGCAATGACCGGCCCCCAGAAACGGGCGAACGATTCGTGATCCTTCAGTGCCCAGATCAGCATCAGCAGGATAAATAACCGGTTGATATACTTCATAACTGCTATGAATCAGTTTGAGAAACTGTTCATGGACCTCCCCTCGCGTGATATGTGAGCTGATGACTTCGCATCTCACTCGATGAGAAGTGAACATGGATCGAGAAGTGTGACAGGTTTTTCAACATTCAGGGTCTTCCGGATTCAGTGGGATGCTATACCGTCGCACTGTGCTGAGGGATAACGGCATGAGTTCTGAAGGCAGAGCATTCAGGAAATGTTCAGTCTGGCGTCCGTAATCCAGAATATGTGGAGTTCCTTCAGAAAGCTGGAATCCGGGTGTGGCCGTCCCAGGGTGAAACACTGGGAGAGGGTTGCTGCTTCCGGCACGGAACATCATCCGGAATCATGGTAGGCACCAGGCCTGCCCCCACGGCAGCTGTCAATATGGTAGGGTAGCAAGGGGGGCCTGTAGTGGAGATCCCCCAGAACGAAATCCGGAAACTCCAGCTGGTTTAATTTCTGAACCGGGGATGGTTCTAAGCTCAAAAACCAGGGCAGAGAGTCCTGACTGACCTCTACCCTGGTTTCCAGTGCCCCTCTAATTGGCGGACCCTAGCGCAGTCCACACTCGCAGCTGCGCACGCCGCCGTTAAATCCGATCTGATAGGAATTAACTCGCTCAGTCCCTGTACCGTGCGCATTCTGATGATCAGGACTTGTTCCAGTTGGATCGCGGGCAAGAAAGAAGATCAGTGTTGCCTCGTCGTGATCACCCTCTTCCAGAAGATGCAGTCTCTCGAGATGGGCAATGAAGGCCCCGGCCAGGCAGTCGGCCTGAAGCTCTGATTCTCGGGTTGTGCTGTTCTCGACTCTCAGAATATTCTGGACGGCGTGAGCATACTCGTGAGCAAGAACCGCGATATAGGCAAGATCGCCATCCGTTTTCGTCCGTTCACTGACATCGCGGATGAACGAGATGAACTGATCGAAGTTGATGTAGATGTTATGGTTTCGTCCACTGTAGAAGGCGCTCGGCTGTGCTGTCCAGTTTACAGTTGGCCGGCGGAAGGCGAGATTGTTCATCTCAAAAACATTCTCCCAAAATTCGTTGAGCAGTTTGAGAGCTGAGTTTGATTTTTCAACAATCTCTCTCCTCATCGTCTCGGATGCGGCGACCCGCGTCACTCTTGGGGCAGGTTTCTGGCCGGAAAAATAGTCATTATCGTTTCCCTCGAGGGCGGTGTACCCTCCACCCTGAACCAAAAGCAGAAGCAGCGTCGCGGTGAAGACAAGTTTACGACAGATTCCAGTCAGACTATTCGGCATATCCATTCTCCTCTGTAAGTTAGTCGCCTCGCAGTCCGGAGACTGCTCGCAGAGATGTGAGAGAAGAGAAGATATGTGACAATTAGTTTGATCTGATTCAACATCGCCCGGGCGCATATTCCAGACACAGGGAGAGTGCTGGTGAATCTGATTGAACTACCCTCTCCCTGAAATGTCATCAAATTGGCTGGGCTGAAATACCTCCGGCAGGGTCGTTCAGCTATACCTCAGCCAATTGAGAGTTATGTCCAATCGAGTCGGGGCTTCAATCGATTCAGAGCCTGTCCTCCCGGTCTACCTATTTTATCCGTCCCAAATCGGCAGGCACATCTTGCAGATGCCCAATCTCATAACAGACCGTTTTTGAAGACCATGATCAAGAGTGGGCCGATGAGCAGGATCATTACCGCAATCATCGAAAGCAACAGCGGAAAGAGCGCCTGGCTGCCGGCCTTTTTAGCAATCTCCTCGGCAGACTGGAAACGATGCTGACGTGAAGTATCGGCCTGCACTTTGAGAATAGAGTGGATTGGCTGGCCAGTTTCAATTCCGGTTGTCAGGGCCAGAATGAAGGAGGTGACGGGAGATGATTGAAGTCTTCCTGCCAGTCTTTCCAGACTCTCCAGTACACTCAGTCCACTTTCGATTTCGAGGAGGGAAATCTCAAGTTCATCGGTTAGTGGATCATCCTTGATTTGATCAGTGTAGATTCTCATTGCCCGTGGAAAAGATGAGCTGGCCTCCATCGAGAGAAGCATGAACTCGATCGCGAAGGGAAGTCGCTTTTCAATCAGCCCGATACGGACAGTCGCAAGGTGATTGATGAGGATTGTTGGAAGAATACCACCGCAAGTGCTTCCGAGCAGCATTCCAATGAAGACTGTAGCAGGATCTCCGTTAAAGTAGAGTGCAAAGAGGATGGCAAGTATCGCTCCACCAAAGATCGCCGAATTGATGGTCGAGAGCATGAGATGGATTGGTGCGATCAGTGTTCCATAGCCACCCCGGATAAGCGTCGACTGCCAGTTGGTGATGCGTTGCCGGATCATTGGATGGGGTGTATTGAAGAGCTGTTCAACCAGCGGCATAATAAAGTGACTGGTTCTTCCGATCCGTACTATCCAGGGAATGCGAGGATTGTCAAGAATCGGATTGACTTCGAGTCTTTCCAGGACTCTCATTCCTTTCTCCCTGGCACCATTGCAGATAAGAAACAGATGATGAGCAATAATGGAGATCGCCACAAATAGACCGATGATTGCAATCCAGCCAGACATGTGCATGTTAGATTCCTTTCCAGAGGGGCATTTCAGATCGTGGCCCGCAGGATTCTTCTGATCCAGAAAATGCAGAAGAGCTGTATGGATCCGACAACAGCCAGTAAGATGTTTCCGAGAATCGTGTCAAAAAGAATAACTGGGATTTCATCATCGAAGGAGCAGACGAGGCCCAGAAAGAGAGGGGTCATGAGGATGATTATCTTCTCCTGCATGCGGACCTGCGCCGTTTCCGTGCGGATCTTCTTTCTCAATTTGAGAAGTTCACGGAGCGATTCAGCATTACGCTCAAGAATGGAGAGGATGTCACCACCCTGAGAGAGGCTGATGGTTATGGCACTACTGACCATCGTGAAATTGTCGGAACCGATCCGCTTGTCGGCGCGCCTGAGCGAATCCGACAGACTGAGCCCACCCTTGCTCTGTTCCTCGGCAATGAGGATGAACTCACGGCCGAGAGGACAGATGAGCCTGGAGGAGACATCGATGATTGATTGGAGAAGGGACCGGCCTGCCCTGAGTGAGGAGACCATCGAATCGACGGCACCCGGCAGACTCTCCTCAATCTGATCAATGATGCGGGCATGAAGAATCTGGTAGACCTGGTATTGACCAAACCAGATTGCCGCGGCAGTTGCTCCGGCAAGTATTGGTCGACCGGTCGTGATCAGGCAAAGAATGGGTATGATCAGTCCACTGAGAAGGATCAGGATGGCCTGACGACGATAGGCGTCGGCCGGTTGTGAAAGGTAGAGTGAGTTTCCCCAGGCTGCAAGTCTTCTTGTATCATTGGCGATACGTAGACGGAATGTCCAGATAACCCGATCGCTAAAGCGGAGTGCGAGCAGGCTGACGGTGATCCCGGTGACGAGTGAGATGACGGTTAAAATTATCCAGAACATTGCAGATTGACTCCCGATGGCATTGACTTGGCGTCTCAGATGAGGGTCTCGATCCTCAGTCCGCCCCTGGTTGTTAGTGAGTCGATGAATGAAGGAATGTAGCCTGTGAAGACCTGCTCCATGTCGTTGAAGCGAATCTTTTTTCGGTTGTGACGGATCTGGTATATCTCCTCGATGATTGGACGACCGGTCTCGTCATCGATCCCGACTACCTCACAAATTGAGGTAATACGTCGTCGACCATTCTGGAATCGTTGGATCTGGACAATGACGTCGATTGCGGCAGTTGCCTGTTCCTTGATGGCTCGTTCGGGCAGTGAAATCCCTTCGGCATCGAGAGCAAGAGTCACAATACGACGGAGAGCCCCATCCGGATCGTTGGCGTGAATGGTCGTCATTGAACCATCGTGACCGGTGTTCATTGCCTGCAGCATATCAAGTGCCTCACCACCACGACACTCACCGATCACGATCCGATCCGGTCGCATCCGTAATGCATTGCGAACCAGCTGACGAATTGTGATCATTCCCTGTCCCTCGAGATTGGCATTTCTGGACTGGAGTGTGACCACATGCTCCTGTGGGAGTGAGATTTCGGCTGTGTCTTCGACTGTAACGATTCGCTCATCCTCCGGGATATAGGCAGAGAGGGCATTGAGGAGTGTCGTCTTGCCTGACCCGGTCCCGCCGGAAATCAGAATGTTCCGGCGGGAGATGATGCAGGAGCGAAGAAATGCTGCGGCCTGCATCGTCATGGATCCATTGGAGACCAGATCATCCAGCGTCAGATGACCATCAGAGAAGCGGCGGATGGTCAAGACCGGGCCCCGCAGAGAGACCGGCTCGATGATAAAGTTACCTCGTGATCCGTCTGACAATCGTGCGTCGACCATTGGAACGCTCTGGTCGATTCGACGCCCCTCACGCATGACAATCCGTTCGATTACCCGTCGCGAGATCTCACTGGATGGCATTCGTCGACCGGAATGGACAATACGCCCCTGTCGCTCAATAAAGATGTCACCCGATGGAAGAAGCATGATCTCGTTGATGCCTGGTGCGACCAGCAGATCCTCAAGAGGTCCAAGTCCGAACATACAGTCGATCAGCTGTTCGCGAAGCATCCAGACGGCCATTTCACGCTTCAGGTCGTTAGTTACCAGTCGCTGATTGGTCCGGAGCACCCAGGGAATCAGAACCTCGATCCGTTCCAGTCGCCCTTCGCGACTCTTCTCTGAATCGATGCAAATCTTTTCGCGGATCTCCTGGATCAAGGGCATGAAACCGGTTGTCTTTTTCGTTCGTGACTCTCTTCTGGAGGCACGACCATAACCCAGTTCAATGTCGATCATCAGTTCGATCAGTGACTGCTGGTAGAGATACTCTTCAAGCTCAGTGCCAAGCTGAAGCACTCCAAGCTGTGCATCGAGTTCCAACTCAATCTGTCGGCGGTAATCATTCTCATCGAGTTCGCGAGTACGAAGCCGCATCCGATCGAGAATCAGTTCATGAATTTCAGCCTGTAAACTATGCCGCTTCTCGTTCAGAGCCCGAGTCAAAGAGCTGTTCGTATCGCTCTCTTTGATGCGCACTCGGTGCTGTCCAATGATCACCTCGTCAGAAAGACGAAGGCGATGGTGGATATTCGGGTTGATGAATGAGTGGTTGACCTGCACCAGATTCTCGAAGGGTGTGCAGATTCGCCACTCACCAAGTTCATCAGCTTTCAGGGCGGCGATCGCTGTCGATGACGCTTCAAGGTCGACCACGATCTCTCCATGATGGCCAAGTTGAAAGCTGACCTGTCCGGATGGTACCCGATAATATCTGGTTTGATTGATGATCAGTATCATTTCCAGTCTTCCTTACTTTGTTAATTGATCTGATAAGTGTGTCGCTCCATTCGGAGTGATGGCCGGTTCGATGACTGGACTGATCCCCGGATCGCAATTTCCAGCAATCGTGAGGCGAAAATTCTGGGACATTTCGATGTGATCGTAGAAAAGTGTTACATCATTCTCGTCGATCAGCACAGAGATTGATGAAAACTCGATCTCCTGATCACCCTCGTTACGAGGGGCGTAGGGACGTTTGCCGGTTGCCGCGACACACAGATTTGTGGCAATTTTACGTTGGATTCCATTGATCCACCCGTAGAGGTCGACTCGGTTACCAGCGCGGATCATGTAGCCGATGGCTTGCTCCTCATTCTTCACCGGGAAGGTGATCAGTCTCTTCCCTGGCGGAACATCGATCTGACCGACGCGGTCGAAGGATTGCAGCAACAGTGGGTCATCCTTGCGCATCGACACGGCAATGCTTCGTTTATCAAAGGCCGCGAAGTCGGCTGATTCAACGAAGATTCCCTTGAAGTCAAGTTCATTACTCCTGATTTCGAACTCTGTAAAATCACCCCGAGTCACGGAAGTGCCGGCCTCGATGTCCTTGCGTGCCTTAAGTATGATTCGTGACTTTCCACTGACCTGGCTCAGAAAATAGAGATTGGCACCAGCCGCCAGTAGTCCACACATCATTGCTGAGAGCACCAGCCGCCGGTTGATGGGCGCCTGGTTGGCATCGCTCGAGTTACCAAGTTTGATTCGCATTAAGTGCTCCTTTGTCGTCGGCGCGGAGTGCTCTCCGACTCGTCATTGAAAAAAGTCAGCTTGCTAGTGATTAAGATAGTGTTCATCGTTCACGGGGTTCATATGATCGACAGCAGGGAAGGGTAGATGGTATGTTCAATCCGGGAACCCTGACCTTCTCCCCAATGGCCGACAAGATGCCTCCGCCCTGACGACAGTTCCACGTTCCAGTTGGGATGCGATACTTTCCCGTCGCTTCATTCAATGTAAACAGTCGGGCAAAGATGCCCCTGATCGGAAGGGAACGCACCTCGTAGCTGATCTCGCCGCGTCGGCCAGCGTGATTGATGAACAACAACAGTGCTGAACCAATTCCGGATGGCATACCGCCAATCATTGCCGTGAGTATATGCGTGGCATTATTTGTATCAGGGATGAGACTCCACTTCTCTCTTCCCGCGGAGACGGCCATTGAGACCTGGCTATTCTCTGGTGAATCGTTGTCGAGGCTATGGCGCGTCGCGGCATAACGGGCCGCAATCACTGAGTGTTGACGGACGATCAGCGTTTCTCCAATTCCGATTGCCATGACCGTAAAGAGAACAATCAGTGGCATGATCATTGCAACTTCAAGTGATGAAAGGCCCCGCTCTCGATGTGGATCATATTTATTCATACTCTTCTCCAGCTGGTTCCCGATTCATTTCAATGGACATTGACAAATGGCAGGTCGCGACGGATTGCCGATGTCAGGGGAATCTGCAGGGCTCTTCCAATTCGATCCAGTCGCTCGTTGAAGAGAGTGGCTCGAACCAGCTGTGCGCGCCAGTCCTGACTGAAGAGACTCCACCGCAGGGGATTGTAGACATCCGCTTCGCCATAGACGATCCATTGATTGGCCGTATTCGCAAACATCCGTCCGCCTAACACCCCGGTCGGTGAGAGATTACCGACGCTTACATTGAGCAGCTGCAGATACTGGTGCACTATTGAGAGGTCGATCCGGTCCTCAGTCACATCGGTGACTGCTCCGGCCGCATCGACCGGCCTATCTGTCAGGATCATTGGACGGGGGGCAGAGCTGGGCCAGGTGAGTGGGGGCGTATTTGATAGGCCGGTACAAACTGCCACACCTGAGACCAGCGACCTTGAATTGCAACCAACCATACTCTCAAAGACACCGGCGGCGACGATCGATGAGGTCGGAGCGGTGATCATAATCATTCGCAGACCATAACTCTTCAGGTTACTCAGTTCACAGTCAGACTCGGTAACGATCAGGCTGGGCCTTCCTCTCCCAACCGGTAACATTGGTAGAGGACCGTTCGGGAGCCCGGCCAGCAAGAGACCGTGTGGAGCGCGATCGGCCCCATTTGATCTGGAAAATTCGATGGCCTGACTCAATGCCAGTGCTGGCGTCCTGGTCTTGATCGACTGGTTGAGCCGGTCGAGCTCATTCATTGTCTGCCACCCTGTCCTCTCGACTCCAGCCTCAATTGTCCGCAACTCGGGGAGCAGCATCTGGTAGTTCTGCAGATCGATCTGTAAGGCTGCCGCAAGTGGTGCGTTAAAGCTGAGCTTGGCGAGAGAGATCATAAATGGAAGCTTGATAACCATGGCCTCTGCCGTCTGAACAACCGACCTGAGTACGATCATGGTCGAAATCATCTCTCCCATTCCACGATTGTTCGAGCTGATCAGATTTAACGAGCGGCCAATTGTTACTGCACCGGCCCTTGCCCCGGCGTCGGCAGCATTCTGCATCTCTCCCTTGCGGATTGTCTGGGCGGCCGTGTTGAGAATCAGTACCAGCAGACAGGTAGCTGCGAGAAGACCGAAGGCAAAGAAGATGGATATCTGACCTTGCTCTCTTCGGTGATTGCTTATTCTCGATCTTTGATTCATCGACTTGCCTTTCACTAGTCGGGGACGATTATTGCCGTCCCCAGACTCCTCTGTCTGTCTGTCGGGGTGATCAGTGGTTCTCCCTCAATTGGCAGGGTGTACTGAGATTTTATCTCGACGTAGTAGCCGCCATCGGGATCGCGCCGGCCGAATAATCTGGCTGCTCCGGGGACGACCAGCCTGTACCTGTAGATGACCTTGACGGTCACATCATCGTGATCAAGAAAGCGTCCCTGTCGCTGCTTTTCAGATGCTGGAATGATCTCAATCCTCGTGTTGCGGGGATGATAGGCATATCCGGCTCGCTCAATCATCTCACCGGAGAGATTCGGATTGCCGGAGAGTGCTGCGAAACCCTGCAACACTCGACCGAGTGAACTGAGGCTTGCCCCATCTAAAACTGCGCCGCTGCCTCCGCCTGGGCTGGTTCGAGGTGAGATCGAGATGAGGACAAATGCTGCTGCTCGTTGAATCTCAAGCAGCTTTGGTGATTGAGTGTCGTTCAGCCGGATCTCGTTGCGCTCTTCAGAGAGCCTCGATCTGGCTGAGCTGACCGTTGCTGGTATGGTAACAATGGCCGATCGTATGGCCGCCATTGCCGAATGATTGACAATAAAGCTTGCCTGAATGATCAGACCTATCTGCAGGAACGAGAGCAGCAGGATCAGCAGAAGTGGCAGCATCAGTGCCATCTCCAGTGCTCCTACTCCTCTCTCCAGGTGTATCTTCGCCTTATGTTGGATCATAAAGGTGTTATCCGAATCTCTCTCAGTTGAGCATCCCAGGAATTGTCCGCAGGTAATCTCTTTCGATAATCGTTACGAACACACCGAGAAAGATTGCCGGCCCAAAGGGTATAGTCTGATTGTTGAGATCCTGGTCATTTCGCAGTACCTCAAATCCGAAGTATCCGGTGAAGACGCCCGCAATGCGCTGCAGCGTCAGGTAGAGCTGTCCGCGAAGGATGAGAATGGCCAGAGATATTAACGCTCCAGCGACAACGATTCGAACTCCTGCCTGCAGGACGAAGGGAAACCCCATCAGGGCGCCAATGGCTGCCATCAGCTTCACATCCCCTCCGCCTATTGCACCGATTGCCATAAGCAGACCGGTGATAATCAGCGCTCCAATCAGCCCAGTCAGACTTTCCAGGATGCCTGGTGTCTGGTGATGAACCTGATTGATTACTCCAACCCCCAGACCGATCAGTGCTGCCGGATAGGTGATTCTGTTTGGAATGATTCCTTTATACAGATCGATGATTGCGGCCGTTCCGGTTACGATGAGCACCACAATTGCTGACATCTCCACTGTCTCGATCATTTTCTCTCCATTATTATGAAAGACACGCCGCATGGTCGCACAATAGCTTTCCGCGGCGTGTCAAACACGGTTATTACTCTCGCTGCTCCAATTACCGAATTAAAAACTGAATCCAAGAATCTCGGTGATAGTTTCAGTCAATTTTTCCGTGATAGTTTTACCTTTCTCGTTAATGAAATAGATCACCATTCCGGCAATGAAGAGCAACAGGAGAATCTCCATAGTGCTCTGACCCTTCTCGTCACGATGGAAACGTGAGACGAATGATTTGACATTGCTGGTGATCAGTGTTGAAGAAACAGGAACAT
>CAIOZW010000365.1 GCA_903862855.1 uncultured Acidobacteriota bacterium | reverse complement strand
GGTCACCAATCCGGCGATCGACCGTGAGGATGGCAGTGTCTATGCGACCATTTCCGGGTCACGCGGACAGACGGCTCCAGTCTCGATCTTCAGAATCTCGCCTGAGCGGACGCTCTCACCCTTCCTCACCGAGATTGTCAATCCCACCGGGCTCGCCTTTGGCCGCGAAGGAGACCTCTATGTGACCAGCCGCTTTGAGGGTACACTCTACCGTGTCACGCCCTTCAAAGAGGTGCAGACGGTGGCCACCGATCTCGGAATCGCGACTGGAATTGCGGTTGCGCCGAGCGGTGATATATATGTCGGCGACCGGAACGGGACGATTCATCGACTCAACGATCTTGGAGAGACCCGACCATTCGCCTCGCTCGAGCCGAGTGTCTCGGCCTTCCACCTGGCCTTCGCACCGGGCGGTGACCTCTATGTCACCGGGCCGACCGTCTCCTCCTACGACAGTGTCATGCGTGTCGATTACGCCGGTAATGTGCACCAGTTCTATACCGGACTCGGGCGACCGCAGGGGCTGGCCTTCGATCGTGATGGAAACCTCTACGTCGCCGCCTCACTCCGCGGCCACCGGGGTATTGTCAGAATCACTGCCGATGGGCGCCACGCCGAGATAGTCGTCTGCGGTGGCTCGATTGTCGGCCTGGCCCTTGACGATCAGGGTCGAATGATCGTCGCCAGCACAGAACGGATCTACGAACTTCCTCTCGGGATCCGGGGATACACACCCTGGTAATTCCATTCGTCCCAGCGATTGTCCGGAGAGAATATTGCGATGAGCAACGATAGCACCCCCAACACTTCTACGATGAGCCTGGCCGAGCAGCAGGCAACGAACAAGGAGACCCGGCTACGGGCCCTCTTGCAGGAGATGGGTTCCGTCATTGTCGCCTACTCGGGCGGGGTCGACAGCGCCTACCTTGCCTGGCTCGCCGCGAGCGAACTGGGTGACCGTGCACTTGCCGTGACCGGCGAAAGCCCGAGCTATCCCGACTTCCAGCGCCAGGATGCCCTGGCGGTGGTCGACAAGTTCTCACTCCGCCACGAGTTCATCATCACCGACGAGATTGCCGATCCGAACTACCAGGCCAATCCGGTCAACCGGTGCTACTTCTGCAAGCACGAACTCTTCTCCAAACTCGGACAACTGGCGACGGAGAGAGGCTACGCCTGGGTATGCGACGGGAACAATGCTGACGATGCCGGTGACTATCGCCCGGGACGCCAGGCGGCAAGCGAACTCTCCGTTCGCAGCCCGCTCCTCGAGGCTGGCCTGACCAAGGAGGAGATACGCCTCCTCTCGCGACGGGTCGAACTCCCGGTCTGGGATCGTCCGGCCTCGGCCTGCCTCTCTTCACGCATTCCATATGGCATGCCGGTCACGATCGAGAAGCTCTCGAAGATCGAACGAGGAGAAGCGATTCTCCGTGCCCATGGATTCCAGCAGATGCGCGTCCGGCACCACGGCGAACTTGCCCGTATCGAAATCTCCCCCGAGGAGCTGCCCGGCGCACTCAATCTCGAGCTCATGCAGAAGCTCAATGAACAGTTCCGGACCCTCGGATTCAAATACGTGACGCTCGACCTGCAGGGATACCGTACCGGCTCTCTCAATGAGTCGCTCCCCATCCTCTCCTGATCTGGTCCTGATCCGGTCCTGATCTGGTCCTGATCCGGTTCTGGCCTTTTATAGTGGCCGAGGATGGTTTGAGGATGCGCAAGGTTGTCGAGCTTCGCTTTGCGAGGACCAACCACTTATAACTGCTGATTCTGTCTCTTTTCACAATCGAGGAGGTTTCTACGTTGGCCTACGTTGATGACATGCGGGTAATCAAGGACGAGAACCCATTTGAATCGATGATGTCCCGCTTCGATCACGCCGCGCGACTGCTCAATCTCAATCCTGACCTCTACCAGGTGCTGCGTGTCCCGAACCGTGAATTCACAGTCTACATTCCCGTCTTCATGGATAGTGGAAAGATCGAGATCTTTACGGGATACCGGGTCCAGCATAACTTTGCCCGCGGTCCGGCCAAGGGAGGTATCCTCTACGCGCCCGACCTCTCCCTGGACGAGATCCGTGCCCTTGCCGCGTGGATGACCTGGAAGTGTGCGGTGGTCAATATTCCGTTTGGCGGCGCAAAGGGAGGAATCGTCTGCAATCCGACCCACCTCTCCCCCTCTGAGCTGGAGCGGCTGACCCGTCGATACACTGCCGAACTGATCGATGTCATCGGCCCAGAGCGGGACGTCCCGGCCCCGGACATGAACACCAACGAACAGACGATGGCCTGGATCATGGATACCTACTCGATGCATGCCCGGCATACCGTGACCGCCGTGGTGACTGGCAAACCGATCGACCTCTCCGGTTCTCGCGGCCGGCGTGAAGCGACCGGACGCGGTCTGCTTATCGTCGTCAACGAGGCGGTGAAGAAGTTCGGGCTGCGCCCGTCTGAAACTCGCGTCGTCATTCAGGGCTCAGGCAATGTCGGTGGTACGGCGGCTCTACTCATGCACGAATCGGGCTACCGGGTGATCGCCATCTCCGACATTCACGGAGCAATTCTTGACCAGCAGGGTCTCGACATCCCGGATGTTCTCGAGTACCTCAATACAAACAAGAGCCTCGAGAACTATCCCAAAGCCCAACCCATCTCCAATCATGAACTTCTTGAACTCGAGTGTGAGGTGCTGATTCCGGCCGCGACCGAGAATCAGATTACGAGCCAGAATGCCGGACGGGTCAAGTGCCGAATCCTCGCCGAAGGAGCCAATGGTCCGACGACGGCCAATGCCGATGAGATCCTCGAGAGGAATGGGGTCTTTCTCATTCCGGACATCCTCGCCAACGCCGGAGGCGTAACCTGCAACTATCTGGAATGGGTGCAGAATCGCATGGGCTATTATTGGAAGGAGTCGATCGTCAACGAGCGGCTTGAGGATGTCATGGTCGCCAGCTTCCACGACGTCGTCAAGTATGCCGAGACACACCACGTCAATAACCGTATCGCCTCGTACATGCTGGCCATCGATCGTGTCGCCTATGTGACCCAGATTCGTGGAATATATGCTTGAATGTGGCTCG
>CAIOZW010000364.1 GCA_903862855.1 uncultured Acidobacteriota bacterium | reverse complement strand
TCCTCTTCCCGGTTGAAGATCCGGGCCGGTCCACGATGAACCTTGCGCTCAAAACCGGAGATCTTGACGACCGCACCCTCGGGTGCCAGATTGCCCTTCAGGATCACCAGGCCCCCGTTGGCCTTGATCGGCTTTTCGGTCGTGTAGACGACGTCCTGCCCGGGCGTCTCCTTTGCCTTCGCCGCCTCTTCGGCAATGCTCAGCCCGGTCACCGTCTTCTGGCTGCCATCGAGATATCCCCCCGCAACCAGGCGCTGCGCGACAAGCCCAATCCCGCCAGCCTTGCCAAGATCGACCGCCGTATACTTTCCGCCCGGCTTGAGATCCGTGATCAATGGCGTCCGGTAGCAGATCGGATTGAAATCGTCGATTTCAACCGGCAGGCCGGCCTCTCTCGACATCGCCAGCAGATGGAGTACCGCATTGGTCGATCCACCGGTTGCCGCCACACCGGCAATCGCATTCTCAAAAGACTTCCGTGTCAAAATGTCACTCGGCCGCAGTCCACGGTTGAGCAGATCAACGACCGCCTTTCCACACTCATAGGCGGTCTTCTCCTTCCGCGGATCGGTTGCCGAAACGCTTCCAGTCCCCATGATCGAGAGTCCCATGATCTCGAGAATCATGGCCATGGTGTTGGCCGTATACTGGCCTCCGCAGGCTCCCGCTCCCGGGCAGGCACTGTTTTCAACCTCGAGCAGCTCGGCATCGGTGATACGTCCGGCCGCATTGGCCCCCACTGCTTCGAAGACATCCTGAATCGTCACGTCCCGTCCCTTGAACTTTCCGGGGGCGATCGATCCACCATACAGAATCAGGCTCGGCACATCGAGCCGAATCAGGCCCATCGCTGCGCCAGGAAGCGTCTTGTCACAGCCGACAATGGCAATGATCGCATCGAAGAGATAGCCACGTCCGACCAGCTCGATCGAGTCGGCAATCAGGTCGCGGCTGACCAGCGACGCCTTCATGCCCTCTGTCCCCATGGTCACTCCATCACTGATCGAGATGGTGTTGAACTCCATTGGTGTGGCACCGGCCTCGCGGATCCCCTTCTTGACCTGCTCGGCAAGATCGCGGTGGTTGAAGTTGCACGGCATCGTCTCGATCCACATGTGTGCAACACCGATGATCGGCTTCGCCAGATCCTCGTCCGTGAATCCAATCGACTTGAGCATGGAACGCGCCGGCGCACGATCCCGACCATTTGTGATTATGTGACTTTGGTGTTTTGGGTTGAATGACATACCTGTGTTCCTGTCGAGTAGTTTCCTGCCACCTTAATAAGTGGAGATATTTCTGGCAAGAAGTATTTTGGCGGAGATTCAGGCAGCGTGCAAGGGTGAGCAAGGGGAGGATGAATGGCAGGGGGAAGAAGGATGGCGGGTCCTCCTTCCCCTGCCACTTCATTCGTATCGCAAGGCTTCGATCGGGTCCAGACGCGAAGCCTTCCAGGCCGGGTAGAGTCCGGCGATCAGACCAATCGCCACCGACACACTGAATCCAACCACCACCCAGACCAGCGGGACCTTTGATGGCAGATCGGGCATGAGCAGATTGATCAAGATGCTGATCAGAACTCCGATGACTATCCCGATCACGCCACCAATCGCCGTCAGCGTACTCGCCTCAAGCAGAAACTGACCGATAATATCTGACCGCCGCGCCCCAATGGCCCGGCGCACCCCGATCTCCTTTGTCCGCTCGGTCACCGAGACGAGCATGATATTCATGACTCCGATTCCACCAACCAGCAGAGCAACGCTGACAATCGGAATGACGATCAGTGAGACCGTCGCCAGAATCTTGTTGAAGCTCTCGAGCATCCCGCTCGGAGTCGTAATCTCAAAGCTGTTAGGGGCTCCAAATTGAACCTGACGCCGCCGGCGCATCAGATCCGTCGCCTCATCGACCAGCCTCTCCAACTGCCCCTGCCCCGCCCCAATCGCTATCCAGTGGTCATCCTGCATCGGATACATTCCGTGCATGACATTGTAGGGGATGAAGATAAAGAGGTCCGCCTGCGGGCCCCCACCGAGCGTCGACTTGGCCTTCTCCAGAACGCCGATCACCCGGAAGACCTTGTTCCCGATCTGAATATCCTTCTCCAGTGGCTCGTATCCCGCCAGCAGCCGTTCGGCGATGTCGTGGCCAATGATGCAGACCTCCGCTCCATGCTCATCCTCGGTCTCGGTAAAAAAGCGCCCCCGGGCAATCGAGACCTCACGGGTATTGGCGTAAGCAGCCCAGACTCCACGGAGAGATGGATTGCGCACCTCGTTGGTGCGAAACCGGACCGCCGGAGGAAGCTCAGGTGGGCGGAGGATCGGCGAAGCCGCGGTCGCACTCGGCAACTGACTGAGGGCAACCGCGTCTTCAAAGGTGATCGGTTTGCGCTTCCTCTCCTCCTCGGTCAGGTCACTGTTCCGCGGACCGCCTCCAAATCGACTCACAAACGCCACGTTTGTGCCAAACTGCTCGACCTGCTGCCGTACCCCGGCCTCCAGACCGCTTGCCAGCGAGGCAACCCCGATCACTGTCGCCGTCCCAATCACCACTCCCAGAACCGTCAGAAATGACCGGAACTTGTGCGCCAGCAATGTCTCGATCGACTGCCGAAAGAGTATCTTTACCTGTTGTCTGATCATCACCCTCCCCCTACTCCGTCCGCAGTGCAACAATCGGGTCGAGTCGCGCCGCCTTCCACGCCGGATATATTCCGAAAATTATCCCGACCGCACTCGAAACACCGATCGCGAGAAATCCCGCCCATATCGGCAGCTCGGCCGGAACAGGGGTGAAAGCGACCAGAACCCGTGAAATGACAATGGCAATTCCAAGACCAATCAGCCCGCCCACCAGCGAAAGTGTTGTCGACTCGATCAGAAACTGCCTCAGAATATCCCTTCGCCTTGCACCAAGGCTCTTTCTGATGCCAATCTCCCGCGTTCGTTCAGTCACCGTGACGAGCATGATGTTCATGATGACGATCCCTCCAACGACCAGCGAGATCGAGGTGATTCCCAGCGCCACCGCCGCGATAATCCCGAAGATGGCCTGCACAAAATTGTTGACGGACTCTGCAGTGACCAGTCCAAAGGTGTCCTTCTCCTGATAGGGGACACGGTGGCGGGCCCGCATATGCATTCTGATCTGATCCTGCAGCAGAGCCAGATCGGCGGCATTGGCCGCCCGAATCCAGAGCGATATGCTCTCCCGCGATCCCCACATCTTCTGATAGACCGAGAGTGGAATGATCACAAAGTCATCCCGCGACTGGCCAAATGCCGAGCCATTCTCCTTCGCTACCCCAATCACCTCGAACGGCAGCCCGTCGATCTTCAACTCCCGCCCGACAACATCTCGCCGGTTGAAGAGCTTGTCGGCCACCTCGGATCCAATCAGCGCGACATAACGGCGCCGCTCATCATCGATCTCGCTGATATATCGTCCATACTCGGCCTGCGTCGTGTCGATATTGATCATCCCTGCCGAGTTGCCGCGAACATTGATCCGCGTCAGCTTCTCACTCCCGGCACGAACCTCGGCGTTCGTCCCTCCCTGCGCCCCAAAATATGTCGCGAGCGTCAGCCGCTCCTCAAGATAGACAAGGTCATCCCTCGTCAGATCCCTGTTTCGCCGTAAGGCCTGCAGGTACTCATCAAAACTGGTGATCATTCCAAACTTGTCGACTATCACCGTGTTGGTTCCAAGATCGGCCGTCACTGTCCGGTCGACATATTTGAAGAACCCTTCAATCACCGAGGCGACCGCAACCACCGTCATCACCCCGAAGATCACTCCCAGAAGGGTCAGGAATGACCGCAACTTGTGCGCCCGCAGGGATGACAGTGCCAATCGTAACGATTCGTAGAAATTCATATGCTCTTTGAACGACCCTCTCACAACGGCCATTAACAGACCATCACCAATTATGCGAAAAATGATCTACGATCGAATCCACCGACAGGTTGCGCCTTTTTTCTGTCGATCAAGCCCCCCAAACGAAAAAGACCGTGGAGGTCGGATGTGAATCCAACCTCCACGGCGATAGAGATCAAATCTGAAAGGTTTGATCAGGACAAGAAGAGAATTTCGCGATACTTCGGTAGTGGCCAGAGAGAATCTTCGACAACCACCTCGAGGCTGTCACTCACCGCGCGGAGCGCCTCCATCGCCGGCGCAACCTCGTAGGCGAGGGCTTTCGCCTTCTTCAGCAGGTCATCCGACTCGGCCTTCTCGGCTGCGGTGTGGAGAGCGGCCAGTGCCGACTTGAGTCCGGCAATCAGACCTGCCACCTTCTCGACATCGGCCACCTGTGAGGCCACCAGCCCTGAATCTACGCCAACGGCCTTCAGGTTACTGACTGCCGCCACCAGATTCGCCTGATGCTTGTAGGCTGCCGGGAGGATCATCGTCGAGATCATCTCGCTCAGACAGGCTACCTCGATCTCGATATCCTTGATGTAACGCTCCATCTCAAGGTGGTACCGGGCTTCCAGCTCGTCATCACTGTAGACTCCGCACGAAGTGAAGAGCTTGTGTGCCTCATCTGTCGCCAATTGGGCCAACGCCTCCGGCGTCTTACGCAGATTCGGCAGTCCCCGCTTCTCCGCCTCGACCACCCACTCATCCGAGTAGTTGTTACCTTCGAAACGGATCGCCTTCGTCTCCTTCGCATACTCGCGAACCAGCTCGATCACAGCCTTATTGAAGTCACCAACCTTCTTGATCTTCTCCTCAAGACGGACGGCCACCTCGCCGAGAGCTTCACCCACTGCGGCATTGAGCGTCGCCATCGGTGTCGCCGTCGAAGCGCTTGAACCAACCGCCCTGAACTCGAACTTGTTACCTGTGAAGGCAAACGGCGAGGTCCGGTTGCGATCCGTATTGTCCTTGGCAATCTCTGGCAGCTTCGAAATCCCGAGGCTGATCACCTGGTTCTCCGTTGTCGCCCCCTTCAGGTCGTTCGCCTCGATCGCATCGAGCACCTTGGTCAAGGCTTCACCCAGGAAGACCGAGATGATTGCCGGCGGAGCCTCGTTGGCCCCCAGCCGATGATCATTGCCCGAACTGGCAATCGCCGCCCGCAGCAGCCGCGAGTGCTTGAAGACTCCACTCATCGTCGCGACCAGGAAGACGAGAAACTGCAGGTTGTCGACCGGTGTCGCTCCCGGCTCGAGCAGGTTCTCACCATCAGATGTCGCCATCGACCAGTTGTTGTGCTTGCCGCTTCCGTTGATCCCGGCAAATGGCTTCTCGTGGATCAGGAAGGCCAGGTTGTGGCGCTTGGCAACCTGTCGCAAAATCTCCATCGTCAACTGGTTGTGATCGGTCGCCACCCCGACCATCTCGAAGACCGGCGCCAGCTCGAACTGGCTCGGCGCAACCTCGTTATGGCGTGTCTTGACCGGAATTCCCAACTTGAAGCACTCGTGCTCGACCTCCTGCATGTAGGCCAGAACGCGGCTCTTGATGCTTCCGAAATACTGATCCTCCAGCTGCTGCCCCTTCGGTGAGGGTGCGCCCAGAAGCGTCCGGCCGCAGGCCTGCAGATCCGGTCGCAGCGCATAGAAAGCCTCATCGATCAGAAAATATTCCTGCTCCGGCCCAAGGGTCGCCTCGATGTGGGTCGGGGACTTTCCGAAGAGCTTCAGCACCTTCAGCGCATTCTGGCTCAGATACTCGACCGACCGCAGCAAGGGCGTCTTCTTGTCGAGCGCCTGCCCGTGATACGAGATGAAGGCCGAAGGAATGCAGAGCGTCTTCCCGTTTGGCCCCTCCTGAATGAAGATCGGACTCGACGGATCCCAGATCGTGTAACCACGCGCCTCGAAGGTAGCCCGCATCCCACCCGAAGGAAAACTCGACGCGTCCGGCTCACTCTGCACCAGCTGCGAGGCCGAGAATCGCTCGATCGCTTTTCCATCACCATCAACCGTCAGAAATGAATCGTGCTTTTCGGCCGTGATCCCGGTGTTCGGCTGAAACCAGTGACAGAAATGGGTGCAACCATTCTCGATCGCCCACTCCTTGATCGCATGCGCCACACTCGCGGCGATACCCTGATCGAGCTTGTGACCGGTGTGGATCGTCTTCAAGAGTGATTTGTAGATGTCCTTCGGCAGCTTCTCCGCCATTACGCGCGGGCTGAAGGTGTTGCAAGCAAAATATTCAGACGCCTTGTGACCATTGGCGATCGTCCGCGGGGTTCGCTTTGTCACCTCACCAACTGCCCACAGACGTCCCTGAGTTCCTGACACGCTCATATGTTCTCCTCACTGAAAATATTCTATTGAAAATTCTCTCCACCCCGGCCTGACAACTTGTTCCGGTGGTCGGCTCTCTTCCTGCCAGTGCTCGATCCTCTTTCCGGAAAAACCGCACTTTTCCAGAAAACTGCTCTGCTAATTTCAACTGGTCAGAGCTTGTTGTGAAATCGGGTCAACTCGAATCCAATTTGACCTAAACCGATCGTTTGACCTAAACCGATCGTTTGACCTAAACCGATCGTTTGACCTAAACCGATCGTTTGACCTAAACCGATCGATCCTGATCGGTACTGATCCGATTACTGATCAAATTGAGAAACGGTCGTATTTTGACCTTCCGGCGCGACCCGGCCAAGCCGGGACATGGCGCTTCCGTACTTTCACACATACAAGCGTATGCAAATACCTTGCCAGAATGAAAGGTGCACCAGAAAGTGCCCGAAATCAACAAGTTACCAGTAAACGCCGCCAGATGACCAGACCATATTTCACACAATATCGTAGGATATACCACCCTGTGTAACATTTTTGTCGGCCATCACTTGTATCGTTTCGGGTCAATGGCATACTTCCCGACCTTATAACCGAGAATCCGTTCCGTCGTGTCGAGAAGACGGGCTGCCCGGGCGCGATTACCGCGGGCCGTCTTGAGCGCATCGCGAATCAGCTCCTTCTCGAAGTTGGCAACGGCCTGATCGAGACTCATCTTGTTGACGGTGTCGGAGCCTTCGGCAGTCTGGAGGGTTGGCGGGAGGTGGTAGCCGTGAACGACCCGCCCCTCACAGACGAGCGTCGCCCGTTCGATGACATTCTCCAGTTCCCGGACATTGCCCGGCCAGTGGTAGCTCATGAGCATGTCGATCGCCGAGGTTGAGATTCGCTTGATCTGATTGCCGTTCTGCTTTGAATACTTATCGAGAAAATGTTCGGCGAGGAGAAGAATATCGGTCTTTCGCTCACGCAACGGGGGAAGATAGATGGAGAAGACATTGAGGCGATAGTAGAGGTCGGAGCGAAAACGGCCATCGATAACCGCTCTTTCGAGATCGACATTGGTTGCCGCAATGAGGCGGACATTGACCTTGATCGTCTCCATGCCCCCAACCCGCTCAAACTCACGTTCCTGGAGAACACGAAGCAGTTTGACCTGCATCGCCGGCGAGAGGTCACCGATCTCATCGAGAAAGAGGGTCCCACCCTCGGCCATCTCGAAACGCCCCTTCTTGGAACTGATCGCACCGGTGAAGGCACCCTTCTCGTGACCAAAGAGTTCGGCTTCGATCAGCGATTCGGGCAGGGCCGCACAATTGACCTTGATAAACGGGCGCGGCGAGCGCGGACTATTGTAGTGGATCGCGTGCGCGACCAGCTCTTTGCCGGTCCCTGACTCGCCGCGAATGAGGACATTTGTATTCGAATCGGCCACCTGGGAGATCTGCTCATAGACATCACGAATCTCCTTCCCGTTGCCAATGATGTTCCGAAACTCGTACTTCTGCTGCAGCTCGCGCTTGAGCGAGGCATTCTCGTCGACCAACTGGGCCTTCTCCCGCTGCACCATCTGCGAAAGTCGAAGGCTCTGCGAGATCATCGAGGCGACAATCGCGAGAAGCTTGACCGAATCGTCAAAATTGCGGTCAGGATCGAATGGATAGATGATCGAGAGCGCGCCGATCGTCTTGCGATGGTCCTTGATTGGCACGCAGATGAACGACTCCTCGCTCTTGAGAGTCTTCTGCCGCGTCCGGTTGAGAAAGAGTGGCTCCTGACTGACCTGAGGAACGATGACCGGTTTGCCTGACGAGACAACCCGCCCGATCACCCCCTCGTCGAGCCGGTATCGTCCACGCTTCTTCTCCCCCTCGCTGAGACCGTATGAGAACTGGATCGTCAGCTCCTCCTTTCGTGCCCCCTCGAAGAGGGCGATCGCCCCACGCTTCATGCCGAGGCCACGATCGAGGATCTCCAGCACCTTCTCGATCGCTGCCCGCGTATCGAGAGTCGAGCCCAGCGCCTGACTGACCTCGAGCAGGGCGGTCAATTTACGGATTGGAACCAGTTCTTTCATCAGTTGTCACTCCAGCGGTCGGCCAAATAATACATTTTTGTCAATTTCAGCCAGCAATGTAACATTTTTGTCTGCTCGGAATCAACCGGACACCTGACCGTGGCGGTAATGGAAAAATTTTCCCGGGGTCGGGGGGCCGGGGGAGAGAAGATCTTGTCTTGGATGGTTGGCAGGCGTAGCATAACGCAAATGTTGAAGCGATTTATGCACAATATGGAGCGAAGGCTTCATGCGCGGGACATCGATCAGCGAACGGTGCATCCATTTGAGTGGGGTCTCGAGCACCTTGAGTGGGGTGTCGAGGGGCTCGATGTGAGGAGAGAGGCGAGTGAGTCGTCTGGTGAGGAGGCGAATCCGCTTGAGGTGATCAGAAGACTCAATTGCCGGGTGAGTGAAGGTGGTGACTGGTTCTTTCGTCCTGGCTCGATTGGAGCGGCAGAGTTTGAGGTGAGACCGGGGGTTGATGGAGAGGAGTGGTTGCGGTATCCGAGTGGCGTAGAGACACCATATCGGGAGAACAACCTGGTACAGGCTCGATACTATCGGGCCGGGCGCGGAGATCGGGCGGTGATCGTCTCGCCCCAGTGGAATGCCGATGAAGGATCGCACGTTGCGCTCTGTCGACTGCTCAATCGATTTGGGATTTCCGCCCTGCGGCTGAGCCTTCCGTATCACGACTGGCGGCGGCCACCGGAGCTGAAGCGAGCCGACTACATGATCAGCGCCAACATCGGGCGGACGATTCAGGCCGTGCGGCAGGCAGTCATGGACATCCGGCGAGCAGCCGACTGGCTGCATGGTGAGGGGGTGGAGAGGATCGGGGTGATTGGCTCGAGTATCGGCTCGTGCGTCTCGTGGCTGGCCTTCATCCACGATCCGCGCCTCGAGATCGGAGTCTTCAACATGGTCTCCAGCTGGTTTGGAGATGTGGTCTGGCGGGCGATCACGACCTCGCACGTGCGAGCGGCACTGGAGCCACATCTGACGGCGGAGGAGGTGCGCGAGGCCTGGTTGAGCATCAGCCCGAGCGGCTATGTCGACCAGCTGCGGGGGGTGCGAAGACGGGCACGGCTGATCTCGGCCCGTTACGATCTGACTTTTCTGCCGGATCTGACCGAGATCTTCGTCAATGATCTTGAGAGTAACGGGGTCCCCGCAGAGACCCGCTATCTGGCCTGCGGCCATTATACGATCGGCAGGTCGCCGTTCAAGTATCTCGATGCCTGGCAGATCATCAGTTTTTTTCAGCGCGAGTGGAGTTGACGAAACGTCGATCGATAAATTGGAGATTCGGGAGAGAAGAGAGGACAAGCGGAGTGAAAACGCGAGAGTCGGCGAGGTGGTGGATCATCCTGATTCTGACAGGAGTTCTGACTGGACTGGGAGGCGCAGCTCAGGCGCAGACGCTCGGCGATACCGAGCATGATGCGCAGTTGTGGCCGGACGTTCAGGTAAGTTTCAATCTCCGCAACCGGTGGAGCGTCTTCTTCTTTGGCACGATGCGTCTGGGTCGCGACTGGGTAGCGGTGACCAACGAGCAGATCGGTGTCGGGGTCACGAAACGGCTGGGTAGCAACCTGACGATGGCCGCCAGTTACCGTCATCTCCACACGGAGGCCATTCCGGAACGGCACGTCAACGAAGATCGACTCTTTGGTGACGTCACTCCACGCTTCAATCTCCGGAAAAGATTGGTCCTCGTCGACCGGAATCGGTTTGAGTGGCGCAAGGTCAACGGCGACTTCATGTATCGTTACCGAAACCGGATCCAGATAGAGCGACCGATCGCCGTCAGGGAGAAGACGCTGACGCCATATACCTCGTTCGAAGCCTTCTACGATAGCCGATTTCGTGCCTGGTCGAGATTCCAGAGTTATTCCGGAATGCGTATTCCCGTGACGAAGAATGTGACGTTCGACGGGTTCTACATGCACCAGTGGGACAGCCGGGCAGTCCCAGGATATATCGATGTGGTGGGAGCGCTCTGGCGAATCGAGTTTTGAGAGATTGGGAACAGTTGGGATAAACCTTAGAGGAGGTCCGGATGAGGATCGGCAGCATTGCGGGGCGAGAACTGGGACTGGCCATGGGGTTGCTGCTGATCGGGATCGTCTCGCGGATTCTTGCCATTCCGGCATCATTCTGGGAGTGGGATGAGATCGGTTTTGCGCGGGCGCTCCACCATTACGATATCGGCGCACACAGCCCCCACCCACCGGGTTTTCCGGTCTTCATTGCCATGGGAAGGATAGCCTGGTCTTTATGGCACAACGATCAGGCAGCGCTGATCTCCCTCAATCTGCTCTTCTCCGCGACGCTCGGTGTCGTCCTCTATCTGCTCTATCGCGAGATATTGAATGATCGCCCGATCGCCCTGGCCGGGGCGCTGCTTGGGCTCTTCACTCCGGCAATCTGGATCTACGGTGGTTTCGGGCGGAGCGACAATCCGGCGCTGGTGACCGGCCTTCTGGTTATCTGGCTTGCGCTCTGCGGACGGCGATCGAGCCGGGCGCTCTGGGCAGGTGCGCTGCTGCTGGGACTCGGGAGCGGGATCAGGGTCACGATGGTGCCATTCGCCGGACCGGTTCTCGGCCTGGTACTCCTCCGATATCTGGTACGGCGCGAATGGAGGGCCCCGCTCAAAGCGCTCATCGCCGCAACTGCCGGCTGGCTGAGCTGGTATGTACCACTGATCCGACTGACCGGATGGAGCGAGTATAACGCGATCATGCGCGTCCAGTCGGCCTTCATCAGCACGCATGACACGATCTGGTCAGGAGAGTGGAGCCTTGAAGAGCGGCTCAACGGCTTCTTCATCTCGGTCTGGGGAGACTGGCGGATAGCGGCCATGGTCTATCTGACGGCGGGTATCGGTGGGATCGTGCTGCTGCTCTCTCGCCGGCGGGCCGCCCTCGGCTGGTTGCTGCTCGCCTTTGTGCCCGTGCTGGTCTTCACGACAGTCGTCAACACACCGACGGCGGCGGCGGTCTATTCCCTGCCGTATCTGCCGCTCTTCACCATTCTGGGAGCCTGCGGTCTGATGTCGGGAGCACGGGCGCTCGGCGGTCTGGTCTGGAGCGAACGGCCGATGGGGCTGGCCACTTTCGCGTTGACCGTGCCATTCCTGCTGGCGGCACTTTCTGCGATCTGGACCTATCCGACGATCCGACTCATCCACCGCACGCCAAGCCCACCAGCCCAGGCGATCAGCTATCTTCAAAAGCGCGTCGATCAAAGCCGGGACAAGATCTATTTCGATGAGCGAATGCTGCAGCACGCCACCTATCATTTCCGTACCCGGGGTGAGACAGAGATCGAGGAGAGGCTGAAGGATGAGGAGATCGCCCTCAACCTGGTCCATCCCGAGAACAGGTATTTTCAGAAGACCTTCCTGCTGACCGATGAGAGGCCCCAGGGGGAGATCAGCCAGCACTTCAGATGGCCGGGCGGGGCAGGACTGGAGAGGTTGCGGCCGCTCAGTTTCGGACGTTACTTCGACCTCTACGTGAGTGAAGCTGGCCGAAGTCGTGACTATGCCTGGTCGAGTGGCTGGTACGATTTCGAACGCGAGGGGCTGCAGATCTGGCGCTGGATGGGGAGCACCGGACGAATTGCACTCTTCAATGGCGGGACACGGATGAGGCTCCGGATCCGTGGACGGCTACCAGTTGCCGGAGAGCCACTGCGCATCGCAATCGATGGTGACGAACTGGCCAGGGTTGGTGGACCCGAGGTCGATTACCGCACCACGATCACGATTCCGGGAGCCGGCAGTTCCGGCCCCCTCTGGTCGATCCTCTCCCTCGAAGCTGGACAGACCTTCGTTCCCGCCCGGAGCGGTGGCGGAGGTGATCTTCGTGAACTCGGGTTTCAGTGCTTCGAAATCGAGTGGGAACCGGTCGAAGGGAGCGAGGAAAGGCGGATCGAAGCCGCAGAGTTTCTTGGCGATGGCTGGCTCGAATTGCAGATTGGCCAGCCCCGCTCCTGGCGCTGGGCGGAGCGGGTCGCCTCAGTCAGATTACCACGCCTGGATACCTCACACGGTCGACTCCACCTGATTCTGGAGACGCCCTTGACAGGATCGACCATTACCTTGCGCATCGATGGAGAGGTGGTTGGCTCGGTATCTCCTCTTCCCGGGGAGAGGGTCAACCGGGTCTGGAGCGTCGAGGCATCCCGCTGCCGGTCGGGAGTATGTCGACTCCAGCTCGAATCATCGGCTCCAGTGGTGGGAAGAGCCTTCAAGGTGACTTCACTCACCTGGCGCCCCGAGTGAACCCGAGTCAAAGGGAGTGGCCCCGGTGTCTGACCGGCCTTGCCAGTCAGGGCTTGCCAGCGGCGATGCCCGCCTTCCAAGCCTGGTTGCCGCCGGAATCGATCGCGTAGAGTGTCGACGCCGAGCGGAGATAGACCAGACTGCTTGCCGCCAGAACCGGCGGGGCAACGATCTTCTCTCCCTCGGGCAGATTGTAGGTCCACTTGACCTGCCCCTTGTCGTCAAAGGCGACCATCGACCGATCCTCCTGGGTGATCGCAACCGTACTGTCGCTGAGTGGAGTAATCCCGTTGATTGAATCACTCGCTCCCTCGTGTCGCGACTGCCAGAGCACAACCCCGTCTGGCGCGATCGCATAGACGGTCTGCTGACCCCGCACATAGGTGACACTGCTCAGGGCAGCAACCGGTGCGGCAACGATCGCCTCCCCATCGGGCAGCGTAAAGCTCCAGCTCCTTGCCCCGTCGGGCTGAAAAGAGATCACCATCGAATTCTCGGCAACCACGACGGCACTGCTCGGCAGCGCCGCCACCGTCACACCGGGTGCAGCCCCACTCTCTCCTGTGGTCATTCGGCATCCTGCCGGGAGCAGAACCAGCCCGACCAGCAATGTTACAAGTCGGGCCAATCGGCTAAGCGTTTTCAGTGCAAATCTCTCTGATGACATCCTCTTTCCCCACAACCATTATCTTCAATCGACAAAACGGTACTTGACCAGCGCCCAGATCGCGGCAAAACCGTCACGCCAGGTGATCTTCTTTCCTTCCGAGAAGTCACGTCCATAGTACGAGATCGGCATCTCATACAACTTGTGCTTGCGCTTCAGGATCTTTGCCGTCACCTCCGGCTCGAAATCGAAGCGGTTCGACTTGATCTGGATGTTCTTGATCACGTCGGCACGGAAGACCTTGTAGCATGTCTCCATATCAGAAAGAATCGAATTATAGAGCAGATTGGTGATGAAGGTCAGCAGTTTGTTTCCAACGTAGTGCCAGAAGTTGAAGGCCCGGGCCACCTTCGCTCCCGAGAGTCGGGAACCGTAGACGACGTCGGCGCGGCCATCAAGAATCGGCTTGAGCAGCTCGGCATACTCTGCCGGATCATACTCGAGATCGGCATCCTGAATGATGACGATATCACCCGAGGCATAGGTGAGAGCTGTCCGTAGCGCCGCGCCCTTCCCCATGTTCTGACTGTGAAAATAGACCCGGTAACGCCCCTGCTCGCTGAGTGACCTGAGGAGATCTCGGGTACCATCGGTCGAGAAGTCATCGACAATGATCAGTTCTTTCTGTACATCTCCGAGATCGACCGTCTCAACCCGCTGCAATATTTGACTGATCGTCGCAGCTTCGTTGTAGACGGGCATCAGGATGGAGAGTATAGGTGGAGAGTGCATTTCTTTCCTTTCAACTTAACACGCCAGTCTGCGAGAGCATTCGGCTGGATCCGAACTGCCCACTCTGAAGCAGTGTTTATGGCAGCCCGGAGGATAGCCGAAAGTGAGTGATCAGGCAAGTTGGAGATTGTCTGACTGTCGCTCGGGCAGCTCAGGCTCTGGTAGGGAGCTTCCTCGCCAGACACAATGAGACGATTATGTTATGATCTCGACCTCATCTTTCACGATGACGCATGAGCACAAAATCACAAGGGAATGATCACATACCGATTCTGACAACTGGTTCGGCGACGAACCAGCCAACCCGGGAGGAGAAACTTGTCGATGCGACAAAATCTTTCAATACTGCCTGTTCTCGCCTTTATCATAATCACCTGCCCACTGATTACAGTGGCCCAGGGAGTCAAACCGCTCCTTGGACGATGGGATCTGGTAGTTCAGGGTACCGATGCCCCCTACACCTCCTGGCTCGAGGTGACCAGTGACAGCGATGGGCGCCTGAGTGGGCGTTTCGTCGGACGTTTCGGAAGTGTCCGACCGATCAGGGATCTGAGTTTTGACCAGGGGACGCTCAACTTCCAGTTGCCGCGCCAGTTCGAGGCACGCAAAGCGGATCTGGTCTTCACTGGAAAGCTGGAGAATGGCCGTTTGAGCGGGACGACCATCGGGGAGGATGGAAAGACCCTCACCTGGACTGGAGTCCCCGCCCCTGCCTTGCCAGCGCGGAAGAATGTGCAGTGGGGAAAGCCGGTCCAGCTCTTCAATGGTCGCGACCTGAGCGGATGGAGACTTCGTTCCGAGAAGAATCCCGGTTGCTGGTCGGTCGAGGATGGGACGATGACCAACAGCAAGGGCTGCGTCGATATCATCTCGGAAGCGAAATTTCTGGACTTCAAGCTGAGGCTCGAGTTCAAAATGGCTGAGCCAGCGGTCAATGGCGGGCAGCGAAGCAACAGCGGCGTCTACCTTCGTGGCCGCTATGAAGTCCAGATCCAGGATGACTTCGGCAAACCCGCGGAGAGCCACGGGGCTGGTGGAGTCTATGGGTTCCTCACACCGACGAGCAACGCCATCCGCAAGGCTGGCGAGTGGCAGACCTATGAGATGACCATCATCGGGCGTCAACTCACCGTCGTTCTCAACGGAACGACGATCATCGATCGGCAGGAGATCCCCGGTATCACCGGTGGGGCGATCGACAGCGCCGAGGGGACCCCCGGGTCAATCATGCTTCAAGGAGATCATGGCAAGGTCTGGTTCAGGAACGTCGTGCTGACTGAAGCCAGGTAGGGATGGTGTTGGGAGAGGTGGGACAGGTCCCACCTCTCTCCCACTTGTCGTCTAATTACCCTCCACTGAACCGAAAACGACTCTTCCACCGACAATGGTGCGGTTCACCGCCCCCTTCAATTCCCAGCCACCGAAGGGACTATTACGACTCTTTGAGAAGGACTCCCCCAGATCGACCTTCCGGTTGCACTGCGGATCGATGATCGTCACATCAGCAATGGCGCCAACCCGAAGAGTCCCGCGATCGGCCAGATTGAAGATCCGCGCCGGGGCGGTCGAGAGCATCTCGACGAGCCTGGGCAAAGTGATCAGCCCCCGATGGACCAGCCGGTCGAGGGCGAGCGGAACAGCCGTCTCGAGGCCGATGATCCCGTTCGGTGCGTGATCAAACTCGACCATCTTCTCATTCTGGTGATGCGGAGCGTGATCGGTGGCAATGGCGTCGATCGTCCCGTCAGCAATCCCTTCGAGGATCGCCTGAAGATCCTCGGCGGTGCGCAGGGGTGGAGCCATCTTGAAGTTTGTATCGTAGCCACTGCGGTAGAGGTCACCATCGGTAAGGGTAAAGTGGTGCGGGGTGACTTCACAGGTCACGCGGACTCCGCGAAGTCGTGCCGCACGGACCATCTCGACCGACCGACCAGTCGAGATATGGGCGATATGAATATGCGCCCCGGTCATCTCGGCAAGGATGAGGTCACGGGCGACGTGTAGATCCTCCGCCGCTCCGGGAAGTCCCTTCAGCCCCATGAGCGCCGAGTACTGCCCCTCGTGCATGGCCCATCCGGTCGCGCCGCAACAATCCTCGCAGTGATCGACCACCGGCAGCCCGAAGTCGCTCGCATACTCGAGCGCACGGCGCATGATCCCGGCATCGGGTACTGGGCGACCATCGTCGCTGATGGCGACGATCCCGGCATTCATCATCTCTCCAATCTCGGCCAGTTGCTCGCCCTTCGATCCGGCGGTAATCGCCCCGATCGGAAAGATGCTGGCCAGCCCGGCGGCTCGCCCCTGCGCAATGATGAATGAGGTGATCGACGAGTTGTCGTTGACCGGCCGGGTGTTGGGCATACAGCAGATCGCCGTGAACCCACCAGCGACAGCTGCCCGCGCCCCCGACTCGATCGTCTCCTTATACTCAAATCCCGGCTCACGCAAGTGGACGTGCAGATCGATCAGCCCGGGGGTGACGACCAACCCCCGCGCGTCGATCACTTCGACCTCCCTCTCGTCACCAGGCTCGATTCGAGAGGCTATCCCGGCAATACGCCCGTCACGAATCAGCAGATCGCGCGGCTCATCGTCAGAGACCGATCTCTCTACCGAGGGATCGATCACCATTCCATTGCGAATCAGGAGATCTTTCAAGCGGACTCACCTCCGGCGAGCAGGTAAAGGATGGCCATACGGACGGCAACTCCATTCTCGACCTGGTCGAGAATGACCGAGGCTCCGCCATCCGCAATATCGGAATCGATCTCAACCCCGCGGTTGATCGGCCCGGGGTGGAGGACGATCGCCTCCGGTTTTGCCAGATCGAGGCGACGTCGATTGAGGCCAAACTGGGTCGAATATTCGCGTAACGATGGGAAGAAGCCTCCCGACTGGCGTTCGAGTTGAATGCGCAGTGTCATGACCACATCGGCCCCACGCAAGGCCTCCTCGACCGATCGGGCAAAGCACAGCCGGCCCGGACGGGCGTCAACGATCTTCTCGAGATCGAACGGGAGAAGTGTTCGTGGACCAGCCAGAACGACCTCTGCCCCCATCTTCGTCAGCAGATGAATATTTGAACGGGCAACGCGGCTGTGGAGAATATCGCCGATAATGGCCACTCTCAGCCCGGCGAGCCGCCCCTTGCGATGGCGAATGGTCAGAGCATCGAGCAGCGCCTGGGTTGGATGCTCGTGAGTGCCGTCTCCGGCATTGATCACCGCCGCCCTGGCTATCGCGGCAATGCGTCCCGGCGCCCCCGAAGAGCTGTGGCGAATGACGATCGCATCTGGCGCCATCGCCTGCAGATTGAGCGCCGTATCGACAAGTGTCTCACCTTTGACGACACTGGAGGTCGAAGCGGAGATGTTGATCGCATCAGCCGAGAGTCGCTTCGCGGCAATCTCAAAACTGGTTCTGGTGCGGGTCGAGGCCTCAAAGAAGAGATTGATCACCGTCTTCCCGCGCAGTGTCGGGACCTTCTTGATCTGCCTGGTATTGATATCGCGAAATGTCTCGGCTGTCTCAAGGATCAGCTCGATCTCCGCAGCGGTCAACTCGGCAATTCCGAGCAGGTCTTTCCGGTTTAATCGCATTTCCTTGCCGATGCCTCGTCAACTTTATTGTGGTTCGACGACAATGACCTGTTCAGTCTCGTCGAACTCGGGCAGCATTACTTTGACAATCTCCCGCTCAGAGGTCGGGAGGATCTTTCCCACATAGTCGGCCTGAATTGGCAATTCACGCCAGCCACGATCGACCAGGACTGCCAGTTGAACCCGGTGTGGACGCCCAAAGTCGATCAGTTCGTCGAGCGCGGCCCGCACTGTGCGCCCGGTATAGAGGACGTCATCGACCAGAATGATCGTCTTGCCCGTGATGTTTCCCGGCAGTTCAGTCCGGTTGACGACCGGACGATCACCGACCGTACTCAGATCATCACGGTAAAGAGTGATGTCGAGTGCCCCGGTAGTGACCGTAACCTGATCCATCTCCAGGATCTTCTGCGCCAGCCGTGCCGCGAGCGGGACACCGCGACGTCTGATGCCAACCAGAATGACATTGCTCAGATCGGGGTTGTTCTCGACAATCTGCGAGGCCATGCGCAGGAGAACCCGATTCATGTCCTCCGCCGTCATCAACCGAAATTTTTCGTTAAAGTCCATTATTCACTCCTGTCGATTACCGCCCGACCGGCCCTTCGAGCTGCGCTGCCGGAAGCGGACAGCTAACGGGGAAGCCGTGCCGTCAGCGCCGCCTGAAAGCGGCGGATCCGGCGGGCATTCTCCCCCAGATCGCTCTTTCCAACCCTCGACCGCGAGCGCAGATTGACGACGGCCACGGTCCCCTCCTGCGTGATACTGATCGTCACATCATCCCGAAAACGAAAGACGGGAACGGTCGCCACCGCCTCGATCAGCCCCTGGTCGCGATTGGCTTCCCGAACCTCCCACTCCATCGCGGTGACGACCCCCATTGCCGCATCAAAGGCGACACCGGTCGTCAGCCCCTCGAAACGCTGCGGCTGAATGTCCGGATACTGTGGCGTCTGGCCGGTACTGACGTCGTTGAGCAACGGCCAGATCCGCACGAGAACCAGCGGGGACATCGCCAGCAGAATGATGGCGACAATTAGCAGAGAGAAGAGCTTGTTGAGATTCATTGAAGACCCCTTGTCGATGATTTTTGAAAATACCACATCCAACGGCAGCTCGTCCATTCAGCCACCGGAGCCGATCCTTTTGGCAGGGCAGTCCCGTTATCCTGGCGTAAAGCCGGGACGGTCCACAAAGTCCTTGGCCCAGGATCTTTTTGAATGACAACGGATGGAAATTGCTGCGACTTTTTCTCAGCAGTCAATATTTCTGATAGACTTGCTGTTTGGGCTGGCTACAATGCAATCCTGGAAGCGCGTGAAAATGGATCTGACGCCAGCAAAAGATGATGCGGGAAGGATACCATGGCAGTCTGATCTCTGCGGATCGGCAGCAGTGGGTGAGACCACAAGCTCCCGCGGCACGGAGAATCTGAGAGAAGCTTATGCCACTGGATCACCACAATTTATGCGACCATTTATGCCATTAACTCTTGCCATTAACTCAATCCATTAACTCATGCCAAGAACTCATGATAGACACTATCGCCATCGTTGAACGCAATGAGATCAGCGGCTCAGCCTCCGGGCGCCGTTACGGACGGCTTCGGCTGCGGATCGAGAAGGATATGAGGATTGCGGCCGGGCAGTTTGCCATGCTCAAACCACACTCCGGTTTTGAGCCATTGCTGCGACGGGCCATGGCCTTTTACAGGGTCGAGACCGACCGCACAGCGGTTCACGCAGAG
>CAIOZW010000363.1 GCA_903862855.1 uncultured Acidobacteriota bacterium | reverse complement strand
ATCGATTACGGCCTGGATTGCAGCCTGCCCGAGCCGGAATGCCTCTGCAACTGCGTGGCCTGCCGTCGATTCATTACTGAACGCATCTCGGTCAATGCCAAGATTCCAGACGTGAGGATATGAGCATGGCGGCAGAACAGATGGTCGCCGAGTACATTGCCGAGGCCTTTGGCACATACTCTCGCCGCAGGTCGGTGCCAGAGGTCAGAGTCTGCTTCTATCCCTTCGTCCGATTGAACAACACGATCTGGCTGCGAAATTCGATCGTGCGTGTCCGGATTTCAGACATTCTGGCTGATGCACCGGCGGATGTCTTACGAGCGCTCTCGTTCATTCTCGTCGCCGATCTTTACCGGCGCCGAGCGGCCAAACGGCTGATCCGGCTTTTTGAGGATTACGTCGAGTGTGAGGAGGTGGTCGTGGCGATTGCACGGATCCGACGTGAACGCGAGCGGCTGACCACCGGCAGCCATCAGGGTGAGGTCTATAACCTGAAGCAGATCTTTGCCAGACTCAACCGGCAGTACTTTGGCGGTGGACTCCGGCAGCCGCGCCTCTCCTGGAGCCGGCGTCGAAGGCTCGATCTGCTCGGCTGGTATGACCAGGAGCTGGATGAGATCGTCATCAGCCGCCTGCTCGACGAACATCAGGTGCCGGGGTATGCGATGGACTACGTGCTCTATCACGAGATGCTGCACCTCCGCCATCCCATGCAGATTGTCAATGGTCGCTGCCATTACCACACACCAGCTTTTCGGCAGGATGAGATGAAGTTCGATCGGTATGAAGATGCGCTGAAGGCTCTGCTGCAGCTGAGGTAGAGGATCGAATCCGGCTCTTCCCTGGCCGCGGTAGTAAGAGCAAAGCCTCCAGCCGACTTACCCTGCCTGCATTATCCTCTCGGCCAACTTACACCTGACGTACGTACCTGGCCAGAAAGCTTGAGCCAGCCACTCGGTTGCCAGCGTCTTATTGATGAACACGATCGCAATAGCATTGGGGGATTGGTGCTTTGTCATACCAAGATAGAAATGCCCTTGATAAAGTAGGGATACTTGGAGGAGATGGGAAGCCGAAGAAAACGGGGACACAAGGAAGAGCTAAAAAGAAGGATGGTCGAAAGGAAGGGGATGTATCCCGATGTCGGGCCAACGCAGGCGGCAGAGAAGTGGAGTAAGAGCGGTATCTGGTAAATGTTTAGATTTCAGAAGGAGAGAGGGCTTTAATCTCTGAGAACCTCTTAAAATCGTCTTTATTGAAGGTCACAAGATGTGTGATGCCGTGAGCCATAAGTGCTGCGGCAATTCTTGCATAATGCGCGTTTTTGCCTTTGACTTCGTGCGCTGTGACAAGTTTTCTCCAATTGGTGTAGACGGCTGCATTATCAGCATAGAGCGGAAAGAGGCTTTCAAACTTTGCAATGTGAGCCTCAGCCTCCGATGGGCTTAAGCCGAGTCCATTATCTTTTGTTGGTCTCGTAGAAATAACCCAGAACTCAACCAAATTCTGTGGGAGAAGGTGAACCTCATCTGCTTGCTTTATAAGTTTGGTGATCGCGGCTAGGGCCTCGAGCTGATTAGGGTGATCGATTTTAATCGAGCGGGCAAGAACATTGGTATCCAGAGCACATCTCACAGAGTCTCATCCTCCCTTGAATAAATACTCTCTCTACTGTCGTTAGCAGTTCTGCCACTTACAGAATGAGCCTTTACCCAGGAAAGAAAGTCTTCGGCCTTCTCCTCGGGGGGAATCATCACGGACTGTAGTCCCGGAATTCCTTCGGTCAAATTCTTTAAGAGCTCATCAAGAGACACCCCCTGAGATACGGCCTTCTCTTTTAGAGCCGCCAATATCGCTGCTGATCTCGGGTCAACCTCAATGCTCACTGTCTGAACGCTCATAATTCTTACCTCTATTTTCAGAATAACCTATTGCAGGGTATTTCGGAATCGAAAGGGAAAGCCCAAGGACCTGTTATGTTCTACGCTTCTTGATGATCGTTTACAGAGGTAGAGGATCGAACCTGGCTCTTCCCTGCCCGCGGTAGTAAGAGTAAAGCCTCCAGCCGACTTACCCTGCCTGCATTATCCTCCCGGCCAACTTACACATGACGCACCTACCTGGCCGGAAGGCTCGAGCCAGCCACTCTGTTGCCAGCGCCTTATTGATGATCACGATCGCGATCGCGCTGGGGTTTGGGGCTGGCGCGTACGCGCCTGCGCTGCGCGCACCGCCCCGGACAGGCTCCAGAAAAACCTTAAGAAGGGGGACGCACCACACTCACCACCCGAAAACCGATATCGAAGTAACGATAGTTCGGATTGTTGACGTCACGAAAGACGGCGCGAGCGTCGTCTAGAATGTCGTGCCACGACCCGCCCCGCAGGGGCTGTGCGTCGTTCCACTCGGGTACTACCAGCGCGGTCTGGTTGTTCTTATCGGTCCTGAGACACCATTGATCAACATTTCCGCTCATATCCATCACCCCGTCGGGTGACGAGCCGTGAGGGAAGATCCCTACCGCACACGTCCGACCAATGCGGGTATCATATGTATTCCCCTTAGCTGGATCATACTCGTCTCCGTATGGATATACCCGGCCATCCGTGCCTCTTGCCGCCCGCTCCCACTCTTGCTCCGTCGGCAGTCGCACCTTCCACTGATCGATCCGGTCAAGTGCATATTCACCTCCGAGCCGCCACGAGAGCCACCGGCAGAAGGCGACCGCCTGGTACCAGGTGACGCTCTCCCGTGGATCGTTGGCATATGCCCGGCCCTCGAGGCGAAAATACTGATCATCCAGTTTCCGGTAATCCTCATCATCGGTCAGACCTTCAAACCAGCGATTCTGATTCTGATACCCCTCCGGATCGTCGATAAAGGTCTGGAATTGAGCGTATGTAATCGGATATCGGCTGATTCTGAAGGCCGGCAGATAGACCTTCTGCGGAGGATTATCTGATTCGTCCTCGTGACCACAAATAAACTCTCCGGCAGGAATATCGACCCAGGCAGTCTCAAGATCCGGGAGGCGGATTGTCTGCCCTTCGACTTCAACCTTGATCGGTCCGACACCCTCACGATTATCCCACCCGGTCAGTCCCAGCGCGCGGCCTACTGCCGCTCGTGCCCGTGGATCGGGATCTCTCGTCGGATCACTCAGCCTGGCTCGCCACTCCTTCCTGACCCTCTTCTTTGTCTCTAACGCCAGAGCCGCGCCACTCAGCACAATGCACTCTGCCGCTACCTCGGGATTGACCTCGGAAACCCAGTTGACAACCCAGGAACAGTCATCGGTGTGAAGCCCAGCCAACAGCCGGGTGGCCACCTCCCAACCGGTTCGCTCCCACCAACTCTCTGCCGGCCAGATCTTACTCGCCGTCAGCCGGCCGTTCCTGATCTCCTTCTCCATGTAGATGGCCGTAAAATACTCCTGCAGTAACTGATGAGCAAAGCGGATCTCCTCCTCACCTGAGAGCAGATTGGCGCTCTTGGCCAGCTCGAGCATCCTTTCCCCAATCAATGACCTGATCTGGCTGGCCGGCATCGATGTCATAGTCCGGTCATCTGCGGTTGCGGAATCTTCGGTTGAGTCGTCCTCCAGCTCATCCTCATCCTCTTCGTCTTCATCATCCTCATCAATCTCATCCTCGTCCGGATCCTCCTCGGAAAAGTGATCCGCCTTGATTGGTGAGGGGCTCATCTGCATCTCGTAAGCAAGCTGCGCGAGGGCTTCCTGGAGCAAAGGGATCTCTTCCAGCTGTGCTCTGTCCGTGTCGATCTCACGTTTAATCAGCACCTCAACGAATGATTCGAAGAGTTGTCCCTTGTTCTCTGGCAGAGATTTAGTCTTCTCATAGATCTCGCAGATCATTCGCAGCATGAACGGATTGAAGGAGAGACGCATCAGGCTGTCAGGACGATCTCGCAATTCAATCCACTTATCCCATTCCCACCAACTGACAGCATCTGGAAGGTGACGCGCCAGCCAGAAGGTCTCGTCAGGTGCTTCGAGACTCGGACCAACGCGACTGGTAAACTCCTGATAGAGCTTCTCCGCATCCCTGCCAGCAAGTTTCCAGAAGAGCCGTTCACCATCCTCTACTGGAAGGTATTCGTCAATGAAGAGTCGAATGCGAAGCGGATCGAGCGGCAGGATAACAATCCGGTGGAGCTTCAGGTCGGTCGTGTAGTCAAGCTCGCGGCACGAAACGACCCGGATCAGGTCTGAATTGGCTTCAAAGAATTCGTAGATCTCGGTATGCTTCGCCTTCCACTGCCCGGTCGGAATCTCGTTCATTCCGTCAAGAAGAAGGGTGATTCGTTTCTCCTCGAGCAGCCTGTCGATCGATGAGCCAAGCGGGCCGCTGTGCTTGGCAATAAACTCGGTAAGCGTCTGCTCTGCGCCGGTCCAGAATCCAAGCCGCACGAGCACCGGGATGGGCGCGTT
>CAIOZW010000362.1 GCA_903862855.1 uncultured Acidobacteriota bacterium | reverse complement strand
CGGCAATATGGCCCGCCACCTGGCTGCCTTGCGGCCGTCCCAGCGCATCGTTGCCGTAACTCCACACGAGACAACCTACCGATCCCTTGCCGCAGTCTGGGGAATCGAGCCCTGCCTGCTCGACTTTTCCGGGCACACCTCTGCACTGCTCGCCCGCGCTGACGAGGCAATCGTCTCGAAAGGGCTTGCGAAACGCGGTGAGACAGTTGTGGCCATGGCCGGACTCCTTCCCGAACAACCCAGCCTGAGTTCCATGATGAAGCTTCACCGGATTGGTGAGATGAAGTCGATGGATGGGTGATCTGTCGACCTGGTGAATGCGGACCGGACCATCAGAAACAGTAAGCCGGCGCCAGGAGCCTCTCGATGGGCTCCCGCGCCGGCGATATCTGGTTCGTCTCCGTCGATCTGAGCCGACTACGACCTCAGGGGTTGACATTCTCCGGAGTGCCGGAGAATGCTTCCGGTTCTTCGGTCGACTGCTGGGGCGAACGCCAGTTGTCCATCATGGCCACCTGCTGAACGCAGGCGATGGTACAGTATTTGGCGCAGGGCTTCTCGTTGTTGAACTCGCGTTCGATGTGCTCGAGCGTATACTCTTCGAGTGGAATTGCCGGATAGCCCCGCTGCTGCGAGCAGTAATGGACAAGCCCATCTTCACAGATGTAGAGATACCTTGCTCCCGCCCGGCAGCGCCAGTTGTGAGGGCGCCCGTAGGCGAGATCGTCCTGGAAATTGTTGAGCCATCCAAACTTTTTCTTGCCATACCGACGCAGCTTCTTGTAAACCTCCTCTTCAGTTCCACTGAGAGGCTTGAGCTGTCCACTGTGGTCATGAATGATCCCGAGCGTCGACCCGAAACCAAGCTCTACCGCACGATGGGCGACAACCAGCGCGTCCTCGGGGTTCTTGATGCCACCGCCGATTACCGAATTGATGTTGATGTGAAACCGTGCGTCCTCGGAGAGGTATCGGAGATAGCGGTCGATAACCTTGAGGCTCTTCTGTGAGACCTTGTCGGGCGTCACGTTGTCGATACTGATCTGGAGATATTCAAGCCCGGCCTGATTCAGCCTCGCGATATTTTCGCGGGTCATGTAGTAGCCATTGCTGATCAGCCCGGCGATCATCCCGTGGGCCCGGATATGGGAGATGATCTCGAAGATCCCCGGGTGGAGAAGCGGTTCTCCACCGCTGATCGTAATGGCGGTCGTTCCAAATGAGGCGAGGCGATCGAGTCGCTTCTT
Organism: uncultured Acidobacteriota bacterium; assembly: GCA_903862855.1. GTDB lineage: Bacteria > Acidobacteriota > Blastocatellia > RBC074 > RBC074 > CAIOZW01. The sequence goes on along the minus strand of CAIOZW010000362.1, from coordinate 42,115 downwards.
GACGGTCTCGAGCGGCACGGGATCAGATACCTTGTCATACTCATTACAATACCCGCACGCGAGATTGCAGCGCCGCATCGGGATGATGTGGGCAAGAATCGGGTGTTTCGTCGAGCGCAGTCCCTTTGTGACAAGTTTCGCTTCCCGCACCACGCGGCTCAATTTACTGCTGGTCAGATCTTTCATGTCTTTACTTGTCTGCTTAAATCTTGTCGACAACCTTGACGCCACTGGGGATCGCCACGTTGAACGCCCCATCGGAGATGGGGGTGTTCAATTGAACATTCCTGAGCGAGACGATCGTGTAGTCGCCATTACGCTCGATAAGTTTCCATTGGGCAGGAATCCAGTTCTGCTGGTTGACCCAGATGTCGATTGCCGAAAATTGTCCTGCTGTCTTCGGGGTCAGGCGAAGCAGCGTTGTCTTCTGGCCATTGATCGTCTCGTCCTTGAGAAACTCGATATTGTAGTTTGAGGCGAGGGACTTGATCGAACCGTCAAGGCCGATCAATTGGGTAAGGCCACCTGCCTTTCCCTTGGCAGCCTTGGCGAGACTCGATTTGAAGACCTGGTTGAGGCGTGGCTGGTAGAAGATGACATTGTCACCGACCAGCGCGATCGTGTCCTTGGTAGGCCGGGTATAGTCGATCCGCAGCCGACCTTTGCCACGCCCGGTCGAGGGCTTGTAGATCATGGAGCCATATTCATTATCGGTAATCCCGATCTGCGAATTGGTCTTCTGCTGGAGCAGTTCAGCCCGGAGGCTTTTGAGCTCCTGGTGAGCCTTCTCCATCTTGTTGAGAATGCCGGTCAGCAGTTGCTGCGGCGCCAGGCTACCGGTGGTCGCCCCAACCGGGACGACACTGACCAGGCCAGCGGCGATCATACTGATCAGAAAGTTCTTCATGAATGTTCAATCCTTCTCCGACAACGGATCAGCAACTCCGGCTCGAGGACCGGATCCTGTCCGCAAATTGACAACTCCACCAGAGTCGGCCGCTATTCCGGGCGATTTCTGAAAGAATCGACGTTGCCAACGTCTATCGATTCAACAGATCGCCAACAGATCGCCAACAGGTCACCGGTGGTCCAGTCCGCTACTCAAACCAGACCCGGTAGGTAGGCTGCTGCTGGGAACCGGCAGACTGCTCGTAGCGGAGAATCCTGACCGGTCGATTGTATTGTTCCTGAAGGTATAAACCAAGTGCTTCGACCGGAAAATCGATGAGATCGGAGCGCTCCCGCAGACGAAGCAGGGCATTGACCTGTTCGACGCTGACTTCGGTCATCGGTACTCCATCCACACCCGAGTTCAGCGGTGCAGTGATTCCGGATGGGGCAGGACGATCACGGTCGCCGAAATAACGACTTGGGACGAGAAAGATCACCGCAATGATCAGCAGGCAGAGGAGGTCGTACTGCCACGATCCTCGCTCGTATGACCAGTTGATGGTGCGTCTTATTCCTTCGGGCAATTTGAACATTTTTAACGGAGATCCGGCTGTCGGCTGTCACGGATGATCGCCCCATCGCGCATCTCGATCATGCGCCGCCCGACCGCCGCCGCCTCGGGATTGTGGGTGATCATGACGATCGTCTGGTTCAGCTCACGATTCAGCTCCTTGAGCATGTTGAGAACCAGGTCAGAATTCTCTGAGTCGAGGTTGCCAGTCGGTTCATCGGCGAGGATGATTGCTGGTCGATTGATGACCGCCCGCGCAATGGCCACCCGCTGCTGCTCGCCTCCCGACATCTCGAGAGGCCGATGAGCCATTTTATTTTCGAGACGGAGCAACTTCAAGACATCGCGGCGGGTCTGGTTGTCGATGGTCGGACGACCACGGCCATGAATGTGTTCGGCCAGCCTCAGGTTTCCTTCTGCGGTCAGGGTCGGAAAGAGATTGAATCGCTGGAAGACGAACCCGATCTTGCGTCGCCGGACATCGGTTCGAGAGGCATCGCTCATCCTGGTCAGATCCTCGCCATCGATGACGACACGACCGCTCGATGGGCTGAGCAGACCGCCAAGGATGTGGAGCAGCGTCGATTTCCCGCACCCGGAAGGTCCCATGATCGACACGAACTCGCCAGGTTCGACGGCCAGATCGACTCCCCGCAGGGCATGAACATCGACTTTGCCAATGCGGTAGGTCATGGTCAGATTTTCAGTCAGAAGTATATGGCTCATAAGTTCGTGTCGATCGTCCTGCCCCGGTCTCTTGCAGGATATGATTTGATCTTGACCGGTAGACTTTATTTACCGGTGCGCACATCGGCGCAGCAGGCAGCGTTACTCATAGGAGATAGCCTTAACCGCATCCTGTCTGGCCGCGCGGATGGCGGGGTAGAGGGCCCCGAGTGCCCCTGCAACCAGGCCAATGCCCGTGGCCATGAGTGTCCATGTCCAGTGAAACTCGAGCTGCAGACTGGTCATCCGTTCGATCACCCAGCCGGCGGCGAAGGCCACGACAAGCCCGGCGGCCACCCCGATGATACTGATCGTCAGGGCCTCCTTCTCGATTACTCCAATGATGTATCCCTTCGATGCGCCGAGAGATTTGAGGATGCCGATTTCTCGGGTCCGTTCGGTGATCGTCGTGTACATCGCGAGGAGAATCACCAGCAGGCTGACGATCGTCGAGAGGACCAGCACCGCCTTCACGAAACCGTCAATTCCGGGGATTGCCCGGCCAAAGCCGGTGGCGATATCGCGGGTCAGGATGACAATGTTTCCAGGCAGTTCGCTGTTGATGCGCTCCTGCACCTCCTGTTGTCGTCCCGGGTCATCGACCTTGAGCATGATGAATGTACACTTGTTCTCGGCCACGAGATAGTTCTGGAGATGCGTCAGATCCATTTTGATCCGAGCCCCGGATTCGGGACCATAGATGCCGACGACATCGAGTGACTTGCCGAAGACCTGGATGGTGCTGCCGATTCCGAGCTTGCTCTGGCGGGCCTTGATCTCATCAATGATCACCTCCCGCTCACTGGCAAAGACGCGCCCCTCGACGATCTTCAGCCCGCTGATCGCCGCATAACTTGGAAAATCGATCCCATCGACCTGTTCAAACCCCAGACCAGACTGCCCGCTCTGGACGTAACGCCCGACGGGGCTGACCATCCGCACTCCCTCGACCTGTCGCAGGCGGTCACCATATCGAACGTCGAGGGACATGATCGAGGATGGAGAGAGGACACTCGATCCCTTGCGCGTAAACTGAATCTCTGCGCCGAGCCCCTGCTCACGGCGAATGCGGTCGTTGAGCATCCCACGCACAAGTCCGGTATTGAGAATGACGAGAATCACACCGAGTGCAACGCCGCTGACACTGATCAGGGTTCGGGTTGGGCGCTGACGAAGGTTGGATAGAATCAGGCTGTCCATAAAATATTGTCCGTCATGGCCAGAGCGACGGCCGGAACTGAAGACCGCGCTCGCTCATCAGTCGCCTTTCCCACGCGGTGCAACCGCCGGAGGAGGCGTCGTGCTGGCAGGTTTGTCGAGATCGGTCTCCGGCAGACCCTCATTGTTCTCCAGCAGGAAGGCGTTGGGTGGAAGCTGAACATTGGTCTGGAATCCAGCTTCATTGAAGAGAAGTCTTGCCTGATAGCTGTCGTGGGGACGGCTGACCTGGATCATCCCTGGCCAGAGAGTCTGGCTGGCTGGATCGAGCAGCCGGTAGCTCGAGTAGGTGACCTCCGTCTGCAGCAATCCCTGGTCGTCAAAGATCTGCTGGCGTGTAAAACTCAATCCCGACGTCCGATCGAACCAGAATTTCCGGCTTACCCTGCCTGCCCCTTCCTTCGCCGGTCGCTGCTCGATCTCCGTGATCACATAGTGGCTGCGCAGGATTCGGGATCCCTTGCGCGCCTTTGGATCTGGATCAGGCTCCTCGACCAGAGCCTCTTCAAGCGAGTAGGCGTAACGTTCGTTCTCGAGCTGAAAGGGCCTGATCAGGAGAGCCTCGGTGAAGTGAAAAGGTCGGGCGGAGATGATGGCACTGCGCCCCTGTTCACCGAGTCGGTTCCGCCATGTGCTGTAGTCGGATTTATTGGTGCCAGTCAGGAATCGTCGATATTCGGAGAGATAGATGGCGACCCTGAAACGGTCATTCTCGGAGACCATCTCGGCAATCCGCATGCTGACATACGGTATGTTGATGATGAGGCGTATCTTGTCGGGTCGGCTCATCGCGATGGCGGCCTCGGCCTCGCGGTATCGTTCTGCCGATTCGAGATCGTCAAAGCGAAGATTTACTTTCGAGGCCCGCATTGATTCAAGTTCGAAGAATGGCTTGAGTCTACCGAGGAGCTCGTCAAACGTCGCACTGGCAATCGGTGTTGACAGTCTGGGAATCGATGCGTCTGATACCTTGACCAGGCCGCTGCATCCTGCATTGAGGATCAACAGTGACTGGAGAATCAACCCTGCTCCTAATCTGACCGTTAGTGTACTCTTCATCAAACTTGACAAGATATTTATTGGGTTACGACCCTCAATGCACAGATCTTTTGCTGATCTGCACGTGAATAGAATGTTAGGCAAAATGCCAGGGTGCCAAATTGACCAAATGCAAAAATGCCAAATGCAAAAATGCCAAAATACAGGCTAAATAACTATAAAACAACATTATAAATGAGCTAGTAACGCTACCAGACCCCTCCGCCCTTGTCAAACTTGCCAATTGCTGGAACTGGTGGGACGGCTTGACGCACTTTGCAGTACTCGCTTAGACTTTGCAATGGCCCAAATAGTAGCGGACCAAGGTCGGATCTTTCCAGGCAAAATATTCGAACGGGATCCTGATCGACCGGACAAGATCTATCGGCAGGATCGTTCCATCCCCGATGTGGGGTGGTCCCGGCGGGCTGTGGCCGTCCATGCCGATACCAGACCCGGGGTGATACCAGACCCGGGGTGGTTGTCGGTGCGTACCGGAAAGACCCTTGTTTCAGGTCCCGGGACTGACCTGATCGGAATTGGAAAAAGGATCAGCAAGTCCGAAAAGTATTGACGTAACAGTCAGGTCGGGAAATGAGACATCACTGAGACGACATTTCCGGGTCATTGAAGGCCAATCTGATCAGGGGATCTGAACAGACCATCCGGCAGTTTTGGCCTGACCAAGAGGTAATCCTGATCGACAGGTAATAATGTTTGCAGCATTTGCCGTCTCCGCGACCACTGGAAGATTGTCCGAGATCTTTCTCCAGTGAAGGTGGCAGGCGGTTGCAGATGGAGTAGGTTAATATGGGAAGCCGTATGGGATCGAGAATTTTCACGCTTTCGGCGATGCGATTCACTGTCTTGACAGTGGCAATGGCACTGCTTGCTTCAACGTTTCTTCCGCTGGCGACACTGGCCCAGGATGACCAGAAAGAGTCACAGAAGAAGAGAAAGAAACAGGGAAGCGAGTCGGTCAAGAGCGTCTACAAGCGCTGGGTCGACGAGGATGTCCGCTGGATTATCACCGACGAAGAGCGGAAGACATTCAACACCCTCAAGACCGATGACGAGCGCGAGCAGTTCATCGAGCAGTTCTGGTTGCGACGTGATCCCGATCCGGATACAGATGTCAACGAGTACCGTGAGGAGTACTACCAGCGTATCGCCTATGCGAATGAGCGTTACACCAGCGGTATCCCCGGATGGAAGACCGATCGTGGGCGTATCTATATCATGTTTGGCAAGCCTGATCAGACCGAGTCGCACCCCTCCGGCGGAAGCTACAATCGTCCGGTCTGGGAGGGTGGCGGAACGACGGCGACCTACCCATTCGAGATCTGGTGGTACCGCTACATCGAAGGAGTCGGTTCGGATATCGAGATTGAATTTGTCGATCCGACCGGATCAGGAGAGTACCGTATTGCACGCAATGCCAACGAGAAGGACGCGCTGCTCTATACTCCGAACGCCGGTCTGACACTGGCCGAAGAGCTTGGTCTCTCATCGAAGGCAGACCGAATCGCCTTCGGACAGTTTGGGCCAAACGGAATGGGGCCGAACAATCAGATGTTTGGTCTGCGTGCGCAGGATCAGCCATTCGAGCGTTTGGCGCGAATGGCGGCACTGCAGCGGCCGCCGAAAGTGAAGTTCAACGACCTCGCCGCTCTTGCCAACGAGTCTGAACTGCCCAAGGCGAGCTTCGACGTTCTGACCGCCGGGCTGAATATCAATCTGTTGCGGGTCACCGATACGGCAGTACTGACTTCGTTTACAGTTCAGCTTGAGAATCAGGATCTGGTCTACAAGGAGGTCGGTGGTCTTCCGCAGGCTGCCGTCAACATCTACGCCAAGGTCACCAACGTCGCCGGGCGCCGGGCCGGCCAGTTTGAGGATGTCGTGACTTCGAGCTACACGCCGGAGTCTCTCGAGGTCGGCATGCAGCAGCGTTCAGCCTACCAGAAGAATGTCGTCCTCACACCTGGAAACTACAAGATCGATCTCGTTGTTCGCGACGTCAACAGTGGTAAGACCGGCGTGATCAAGCAGGGTTTTGTTGTCCCTCGCTACGAGGAGGGACGCCTCTCCACCTCGACCATGATTCTGGCTTCGCGCATCGAGCCGCTCAATGGAAGACTGGCGACAGGTCAGTTCGTTCTTGGTGCACTGAAGGTGATTCCGAATGCGACTGGAGAGTTCAAGCAGGATCTGCCGCTGGGGGTCTACATGCAGGTCTACAATGTGGCCATCGATCAGGCGACTCTTCGACCGAGCATCGATATCGAGTACGTGATCACCCAGAAGGACAAAGAGATTCTTCGCGTCAAGGAGGATGGGAAGAATGGGCTCAGCTCCATCAACAGCCAGCAGATCACCCTGGCAAGGCTGATCCCGCTCAAGACCTTCAAGCCCGGGATCTACGATCTGCAGGTGATAGTCAAGGACAACGTGGCCGGCCAGACGATCAGCACGGACAAGGATACATTCCAGGTCAAGTAGTTGAATCGGTAACTGACGGTGAGGATCAAAGGCCTGCTCTGCGGAGCGGGCCTTTTCCATTTATCATCTATTCATCTTCTATTGTTCAGGCCTCGATCGAGACAAGGGTCAGATCGAAGTGGAGCTGCTCGCCGGCGAGTGGATGGTTGGCGTCGAGGGTCACCATGGCCTCATCCAATTGGGTGATGACGAGAGGGATGCTTCCCTCCGGGGTCTGCATCTCGATCGCCATGCCCAGCTCCGGTGTCACATCGCCAAGGTTGAATTCGTTGCGGCTGATGGTCTGGACGAGCTCGGGTATTCTCTCGCCGTAGGCATCAACGGCCGGAATGACTACATTCTTGGACTCACCAACTCTCATTCCCACCAGAGCCTGATCGAATCCGGCGATGACCTGTCCGATTCCAACCGTGAAGCCGAGCGGATCGCTCCCCTCGGATGAGTCGAAGACCTCTCCATTATCGAACTTTCCAGTGTAGTGCACCTTGACGTTATCACCATTCCTGACTTGCGACATCTGTTGTTCTCCTCAAAACTTGATCGACGTATCTGAATCTCATCAGCGTCCTGACCATCTTCGGCCAGGCTTGAAGTGTATGACACGAAACAGCTCGTTCAGCATTACACAGCAGCGACCAAAATTCCAGACGGTTACTTTCAAGGGGGGCGGCCGTCTTGAAAAGCGCCGATCAATATTCTAAGAATACCAATATGCGAGCACTTCAATTTCTGAATGGACAGTTACAGCTCAGTGAGCTTCCGGTGCCGATGGCGGCGGAGGGTGAGGCGCTGGTACGGGTGACCATGACGGGCATCTGTAATACCGACCTCGAGATTGTCCGTGGTTATGCGGGCTTCAATGGTACGATTGGGCATGAGTTTGTCGGCGTAGTCGAGAGTGCCCCCGAGCCGGGTCTCGTTGGTTGCCGTGTGGTTGGGGAGATCAATGCCGGCTGCGGGAGATGCCGCCTCTGCCAGTCTGGTGACCCACGCCACTGTCTGGAGAGGACGGTTCTGGGAATCGTCGGCCGCGACGGGGCCTTTGCTGACTATCTTCGCCTGCCGATGGCCAATCTGCTGGTCGTTCCGGAGACGGTTCCCGATCGGGCGGCAGTCTTTACCGAGCCGATTGCCGCGGCGTGTGAGATCCTCGATCAGGTGAAGATCGGTGCGGGAATGCGGGTTGCTGTCCTTGGTGATGGCAAGCTCGGACAACTGATCGCAAGAGTCCTCGGAACGACAGGCTGCGATCTGGTGCTGATCGGCAAGTATCCGGAGAAGTTGCGACTCGCTGAAGATGCGGCAATCAAAACGGTCCTGAAGGATCAGGTTAATATTGCACCGGCGGAGCGGTTCGACCTCGTGGTTGAGGCGACGGGTTCACCGCAGGGTTTCGAGATGGCCGTTGCTTTGACCAGGCCCGGGGGGAGGCTGGTTCTCAAATCGACATTTCACGGTGCGGTGACCATTGATCTCTCGCGGATAGTCGTTGACGAGATAAGTCTGATCGGTTCCCGATGTGGGAGATTTGACCGGGCGCTTGAACTACTGGTCTCGGGAGAGGTCGATCCTCTTCCGCTCGTCTCAAGCGAATATTCGCTCGATGAGGGGGTGGCGGCGATGGTCGAGGCGGGACGCCACGGAGTCGTCAAGATCCTTCTCAACCATCATCAGGTTAACTGAGTGTCATCACCGGACGGACTGGCGAGAACTCTCCTGTCGACGACGGTTCGACAGAGTCAGGAGACGCGATGGAATTTCTCAAGGGGAACTGCTATATCCCCGCGCCGCACGGTCGGCTCGAAGCGATCCATAAACCGGATGCGGACGCGACGCGCGCCGCCCTTATCCTTCATCCGCATCCGCTCCACGCCGGGACAATGCACAACAAGGTCGTCTACCGAACGGCGAAGGCTCTCCAGGATGCCGGATACGAGACGCTCCGCTTCAATTTTCGTGGTGTTGGTCAAAGCTCGGGGGGCTATGACCATGGCGTCGGTGAGACTGACGATGCCCGAGTCGCGCTCGATTATCTGCTTGAACATTATCGACGTGAAAGGCAGAGTGAACCAGAGGAGGTATTGGTGGCGGGTTTCTCCTTCGGGTCGCTCGTCGGTCTGCGTCTTGGAAGCCTCGATCAGCGAGTCGATCGACTGATCGCGATCGGTCTTCCCGCCAGAATGGGCAGCCTCGACCTGCTCCACTCCTGCCGCAAGCCGGTCCTCTTTCTCCACGGTGAGGAGGATGAGATCGCTCCTCTTCAACCTCTTCGCGACATGCTTCAGCAACTGCCGTCATCAGGGCTCTTCCAGCTGGTGACCATCCCCGGTGCCGGACACTTCTTCGATCAGCAGGCGGTCGAGCTGATGGCGGCAGTGACCGATTTTGTCTCATAGCTGAAGGCCATCTCCTCCTTCGAGTGCCGCGATCCGATCGGCAAAAAATTGCCACGGCACTGATTGGTGGTTGACGGGAAGGGCTCATTTGGATACTATGTCGAAGCCTTCGAAGGAAGGAAGTAACAAGAAGTTATTCGACAACATGTTCGATTTTGTGGGGCTATAGCTCAGCTGGGAGAGCGCTTGAATGGCATTCAAGAGGTCGGCGGTTCGATCCCGCCTAGCTCCACTTCCACATCTCTTTCCCCACCTCACCTTTGTCTGACACTCATTATCGGTTTTTCTTATCCTGAATCCGTTCCCGGCAGGCGACGTCGTCCCGGTGTGACTTTCATCAGCCTCTTTCTGGAGATCATCAATCTTTAACATGTTGCGTCTGGCATAATTCGTGATTGTATAGGACAATGAGATTCCGCCAGAGATCGAGAATCGGCATTGATCCAGCACGGCCTTCCGGCCACCAGGGAAATCGAAGATGGAAGAGGATGATAAGCGTAAAACAACAGGTGCCGATCCCGGGGATGTGGCGCCCGAGATCGACTTGGCGATGGTTGAGGGAGATCGAATCGGGCGCTGGCAGCTCAGTTCCTTCCGGGGGCGGCCGGTTCTACTGATCTTCTATCCGGGAGACGACACCCCCGTGTGTACCAGGCAGCTCTGCGCGGTGCGTGATCGCTGGAGTGAATACCGGCAGACTGGAGCCGAGATCGTCGGTATCAACACGGACAGTCTCGATCGACACCGGCAGTTCAGCACCAGTCACGATTTTCCATTTCCCCTCCTCTTCGATGAGGGAGGACTGGTTGTGCGGAGCTACCAGATGAAAAATTTTACCGGTGTGCGGCGGGGAGTGGTATTAATCGATGGTGAGGGGATCATCAGGTATCGCAAGGTTGTCTTCCCCCTCTTTCGACCTTCGGATGACGAGATATTGGCGGTTATCAAATCGCTGCAGTGACCTGTGGTGCCGGACTGTTCGCCTGGCGCAAGTCCGGCAAACAAACATTCCCGAATGAAAATTATATGACCTCATCTACTCACAATCTGGAAGACTCCGCAGCGGTTGGGGCCGATAGCCTCTCGACGCGCCGCTTGCAGAGTCTGATCAATGAGTTGAGCATCGAGTTCATATCGATTCTCGATCTTGATGAGCTGGTCGACCGGGTCGCGAAGAGGCTTCGCGAAGTGATCGACTTCAAGTTCTTCAATCTCTTTCTGGTTGATGAGAAGAGGGATGGACTGGTCTGGAAGAAGTCGGTTGGCTTCAAGTCTGGCGAGATGGCCGCCTACGAATTCATTCCGCTCGATCGAAGCATTGCTTCAGCAGCAGTTCGTGAAGGAAGAACGATCGTTGTTGGTGACGTAAGCCTTGACGCGCGGTATCTGGAGATTGAGACGGAGAATGAGAAGAAGCCCCGTTCGGAGATTGCGGTTCCTCTCTCGCTGGTTCGTGACAACAAGATCGTCGGCGTCCTGACGATCGAGAGTTCAGAGCCGAACTATTTCACCCGTGACCACGAGCGTGTCCTGAATGTTCTGGGCAGGCAGTTGGCAATCGCCCTCGATCACGCACGAATCTACGATGAGCTGCGTCAGCGTACGCGTGAGATGCGGACACTGATCGAGATCGGGCATGAGATCACCTCGATTCTCGACCTGGATCACCTGCTCAACCATATCGCGCCGCTGCTCGACCGGGTGATCGATTACAAATTTCTGCTGGTCGGATTGATCGACGAGGCGCGAGAAGAGTTTGTCTGGCACGTCGAGCTGGGATACGGTGCACAGAAGCACGACCGTGAGACGCGCACACCGGTGACACGTGGCATCGTTGCCCGGGCGGTTCGTGACCGCCAGACGCAGATTGTCAATGATGTCCTGCGGGATCCAGACTACTATGTGACCGAGAACTGGCGCGGCCAGGGGCAGAACTCAGAGATCGCCGTGCCACTGATCTACGAGGACAAGGTCATCGGGGTCGTTGCGCTCGAAAGTGCACAGCGAAATGGATTCAACGAGTATCACGCACGGTTGCTCGAGAACATCGCCAACAATCTGAGTATTGCCATTGTCAATGCCCGCCTCTACCAGGAGAGGGTGGATCGCGAACGCCAGTTGGAGCGGGAGATCCTCATGGCCCGCGACGTCCAGCGCTCGATGATCCCTGCTTCGGCCCCGCACCTGAAGGGCTTTGAGATTGCCGCCCGTCTTGAGCCGGCACTCAATCTGAGTGGTGATTTCTATGATTATGTCATGCTCTCTGACAAGCGCCTCGGGATGATGATTGGTGACGTTGCCGGGAAGGGGATTCGCGCGGCCATGGGCATGGCCGCCGCACGCAGCATACTTCGCAGTGTGGCGCGGCGCGGTCAGGGAGGTCCCTCGCGGGTTCTTCGTGATGCGAACCTGAGGATTCACCGTGATCTGGGAAGCCAGCTTCTTCTGACGCTGGTCTATGCGGTCATCGACGCCGAAACACGGACGCTCCAGTACTGTAATGCCGGTCACAATCCGCCGCTACTGGTCAGCGCCAATGGCAAGTGGCGTGCGTTGAAGACCGGGGGACTCCTGATGGGAGTCTTTGACAAGCAGCAATTCAAGAGCGAGAGTCTCCAGCTCCAGCGGGGAGATCTGCTCCTCTTCTATACTGATGGTTTGCCGGAAGCCCACACACCGCTCCCTGAACGGGTCGAGTACAGCGAGCAGCGGATTATCGACTTTCTCTTGCAGCATCGAACGTTGAAGGCCGGGGCGCTGGTCGACAAACTTCTCACCAATGTCAAGGATTTTACGAGTGGGGCACACCAGCACGACGATCTGACCCTGCTTGCGATCAGAGTCCTCTGAACCACTCGACGACGCCGGGAGAGATCCAGTCGGCAAGGCTCAATCTGGCAGCCGGAAAGCTGGTTGTTACCGCGAGGCAGGCCATCCCGGCAGCCTTGGCGGCAGTAACGCCGGCAATCGAATCCTCGATGACCAGGCATTCGGCTGGGGCAAGGTCGGGAATACTTCTTCGAAGACCTTGCCAGGCCTTGAGAAATCCTTCAGGATCGGGTTTCGACCTTTCGACATCTTCGGCAGCAACAATCAGCTCAAACTGGTCGAGGATTCCACTGCCATCCAGGGCCGCCTCGATCTCGCCGCGCAGAGCGCCGGAGGCGATGGCCAGAGGATAGCGCTGGCCAAGCCGGATGATCAGCTCCGGAAGCCCGGGGAAGAGGAGACTCCGCGAGCGGATGGCTTCGTGGTAATAGCCTGTCTTCCTTATGATCAGCGAGCTAATATGGTCGATCTGCGCTGCTTCCGGACGATTGTGCCTGGTCAGGGCGGTCAGGAAGCAGGCCCGGTCGTTGTGGCCGAGATAGTACTGCTCATAGTCGCCATCGGCGAAGGTCATCTTCTCTTCGATTATCACCCGGCGAAGCAGCTCCTGATGAAGAGGTTCGTCGTCGATGATCACTCCGTTAAAGTCGAAGATGATCGCCCGAAAGAGGTTGTTCAACTGGCAGTCCTCCGTGTCTGTTGATTAAGAGAGAGATTTGAGGTTAAATCGGCCCGTTCCGGATGTAAACAGGAGTGAGCCGGGCACGGCGGAAGAGATTCTATGCAGATAGCAAGAGTAATCGGAAACGTGGTCTCGACAGTCAAGAACGACGGATTGTTCGCCCGCAAGTTGATGGTGATCCAGTCGTTGGATGGTCAGCTGCAGCCGACGGGGCGCCCGCTGGTCGCGATCGATTCGGTCGGGGCAGGCGTTGGCGAGCTGGTCTTCTGGTGTCGTGGCAAAGAGGCCAGTTTTCCATTCGCGGGAAGCGAAGTGCCGACCGACTGCACGATCGTCGGGATCATCGATTCTGAGGATCACGTCAAAACCCTCGACAGGGATGGTCGGAAGGGAGATCCGCGATGATCCTCGCGCGAGTATTGGGCAACGTCGTCGCGACGCAGAAGAATCATCGTTACGATGAGACACGAATCATGCTGGTTCAGCCGGTCAATCCTGATGGCAGCCTTCGCGGTGCCTCGATGCTGGCGCTTGATTCGGTCGATTCCGGTGAGGGTGATCTGGTGCTCGTGATCCAGGATGGCTGGTCGGCCTCGACGGCGGTGACAGGAGAGATCGGGGCCGCGATCGACAGTGCGATTGTCGGGATAGTCGATACGGTAGAGGTGGAGGAGCAGCGTGAGCAGTGAGAAGATCGATCTGATTCGGCAGATGGTCCGCCAGGCCGTGGTCGATGCTCTTGGCAGCACGACCACCGGTACTGCGCCGTCACCGCTGCCGGTGAATGAGCCACCGCGTACTCCACGCGAGTACTACTCACCCTGGACGGGAACTGCCTACGAAGCCCATCCTTCACAGCGGCAGTTGGTGGAGACGGGGAATCCGCCAGCTATCTGGGAGACCGCCGTTGGCCAACCCTGTCCGCTTGAGAATCGTCCCTGTGATGACTGCGGCAAATGCCGTGCTTTTGGATTTTGATCGGGGTGACAGATCCTGTCAGTCCTGGAGATGCTGTTACTACTTTCTAACAACCACCCATAAAAAAGGAGAGACCCTGTGGCAACAAATCGTGGAGTCGCATACATCGAGCCTGGCAAGGTAGAGATCAAGTCCATCGACTATCCAAAGTTGCGGATGCCGAAGAGCGAGACCGATCCATTCGGGGGGAAGGATGCACCGCATGGAGTAATTCTGAAGGTCCTCACCACCAATATCTGCGGATCGGATCAGCATATGGTTCGCGGAAGGACGACGGCGCCGCAGGGGCTGATTCTCGGCCACGAGATTACTGGCGAGGTGATCGAGAAGGGAAACGATGTCGAGATGCTCGAGGTTGGGGATCTGGTCACGGTCCCATTCAATATCGCCTGTGGACGTTGTCGTAATTGCCGGGAAGGCAAGACGGGAATCTGTCTGACGGTCAATCCGGCCCGACCCGGGGCAGCCTATGGTTATGTCGACATGGGTGGATGGGTTGGCGGACAGGCTGAGTACGTCATGGTTCCCTATGCCGATTTCAATCTGATCAAGTTTCCGAACCGCGAAAAGGCGATGGAGAAGATCCGAGATCTGACGCTCCTCTCCGATATCTTCCCGACCGGATTTCACGGTTGTGTGCAGGCGGGAGTCGGGCCAGGTTCGACGGTCTACATTGCTGGTGCGGGGCCGGTCGGATTGGCGGCGGCCGCGGGAGCGCAGCTGCTTGGGGCGGCGGTAGTCATCGTCGGGGATATGATTCCGGAGCGGCTTGCCCAGGCACGCAGCTTTGGATGTGAGACGATCGATGTGAGCAAGGTCTCAAGCCTTGGCGAAGCGATCGCCGAAATTCTTGGCGAACCCGAGGTCGACAGTGCGGTCGACTGTGTCGGATTTGAGGCCCGCGGGCATGGTGCTGACGCGGTGGTGGAGCGGCCGGCGACGGTGCTCAACTCGCTCCAGGAGATTGCACGAGCTGGTGGATCGATCGGCATTCCCGGTCTCTATGTGACCGGCGACCCGGGTGGAGTCGATGCGGCGGCAAAGATTGGCGCGCTCTCGATTCGCTTCGGTCTCGGTTGGGCCAAGTCCTGTTCATTTCATACCGGCCAGTGCCCGGTACTTCGCTACAATCGACAGTTGATGAGGGCGATTCTCCACGATCGTGTCCACCCGGCCAAAGCGGTCAATGTGACAATGATCAGTCTGGATGAAGCGCCGAAAGGGTACAAGGACTTTGATCAGGGTGCCGCGAAGAAGTTTGTTATCGATCCGCACGGTTCGGTCAAGTAGACTGCTCTGCAAGGTTGAGCATTCGGGGGATGCTGGCTATGGCTGGCATCCCTTTTTTCATGAAGCAAGCACGACTCGCGGTGCAAAAGCGGCGCGGCCGGAGTCGTAGGAGGCGACCGCCTGAAGCCGCCCCTGCTGGTCGCAGAGGCTGACCGTCTGGTGAGACAGGTGAGCCTCACCCTGATCCGCGCAGGGATGGGCCCGGCCATGGCGGATGGAGATGAGCTCCGCATCGGTGAGGGTGATCATGGGCAGGTCGAGGGTTTCGGCCATTGGCTGGAGGTGGGCGAGAACCTGCCCGTCCTGCACGATCCGCGTCAGTTGATCGAGGGTGATGGCCTGCTCGATACGGCATCGGCCGGCACGAATGCGGCGCAGCGCGATCAGGTGGGCACCAATCCCAAGATGCTGACCGATATCCTCGGCGAGGGTGCGGATGTAGGTCCCGGCCGAGCAGGTAACCCTGATCTCGACATCGAGTGCCATCGGGTGGTCATTTGCGGGGGTGCACGAGATCAGCTCAAGTTGGGAGATATGGACTTTGATGGGTGGGCGCTCGACCACCTTCCCGGCTCGTGCCAGCTCGTAGAGTCTGCGGCCGGCGATCTTCCGCGCGGAGAACATGGGTGGCGTCTGCTCGAGCTCTCCCCTGAAACTTGCGAGGGCGACGTTGATCATCTGCGGGTCGATCATTCGAGCCTCCACCGGCTCACCCTGGGCCTGCCCGGTCAGATCACCGGTATCGGTCCGCCAACCCAGCCGGATCGTGGCCAGATACTCCTTGTCGTGGCCGGTCAGAAACTGGACCAGCCGGGTCGCCCGGTTGATGCAGACAACCAGAACGCCAGTAGCAAACGGATCGAGCGTCCCCGTGTGCCCGATCCTCCGGGTTCGGAGGATTCCGCGCATCTTCGCGACCACATCATGTGAGGTCCACTCGACCGGCTTGTCGATGATCAGGATCCCATCCATCTCCGTAACTGCCATTATTCTACTCCCGCCTCTTCATAAAATTTTCAGGCAGTGTAGTCTCTCAGAGATCGCGGAGCAAATCGAGGGTATGGGCTCGAACACCTTCGCGCCAGTTGCTGTTGAGTCCGATTCGCCAGGCATCGATCTCCGGCGCGATGCAGCGAGCGATCGTCTGGAAGCTGCGGTGGAAGCGGAGGCGCGGTGCGACAAGGTAGAGCAATGGCGGACGGTCGGCGATCTCCGCCCCGGCAAAGAGACCGTGACGCCCAAACTCGCCCCGTACCCGTGCCTGTTCGATTCTCATCCAGTAATCGAGCCCCTGGAGCGGAAGGGTGAGGTCTTCTGTTGCCTTGATCTCGATAACGACCAGACGTCCTCTCTCCGGGCTGGAGCTGTATTCGTTCTTGATGGTCAAGAGGTCGATCACGCCACGTTGATCGGCGTGCCAGGCAGGGATCTGTGAATAGACATGGCGCGGATCGAGTTCGGGATCGATGGCCCGGATATTGCGGCGCAGCAATGACTCGAGCCAGCCCTCGGTTCGGAGCCGAAAGATGGGGTGTCGCTGGTCCGGGGTCGCTGCGTGGCGAAGTCGGCAGATCTCTTCGACGAGCTGGCGCAGCTCTGGAAGGCTCCGCTCGGTCAGCGGACGCTGTCTCCGTCCGGTACGTCCCGGCTCCCCCGGGATACCAAACTCGGCCGAACGCCAGTCATCGATGGGGAGGCGGGCGAACTCAAGACCATTGATCTCATAGCAGATCGATCGCCGCGCGGGTCGATAGCGTGGCTCGATCAGCGTTGGCATCTCTGGGATGAGCCCGGCAAGCCGCCCGTGCCACTCCTGAACTGCCGGGTCGAGACTTGCCGTCACCTCAGGCCAAAGCAGATCGCGCGGCGGTGAGGTGAGCAGCTCGAGTTGACTGACCGCTCTGATCTCCGTAATCTCCCCCCGCAGCTCATCGAACTCAAAACAGGCGAGGCGTTCCCGGCCATCACCGGCACGGAGCAGCGGCAGTCTCTCGCTGAGGGTCAGTGCCCGCTCACCAGCGGCAAAGAACCAGAGTCTGGTGGCCCGCCCCGGCGGATGTCGATCGGCATTGTAACTGCAAAACCAGATCAGCCCGGCGGCGATAAGGTTGTCGATCGGAGTATCCTTCTCGGCTTGACTGGCGCCGATGGCGAGGATGGTCTCACTCCGTCTGGTCAGGATGAGCCGGGCAAAGCACCCGGGAACACGATGGCGCAAATTGGCGCCGGCCGACCAGTGACGGATTCGCACGCCGGGAAGTGAATGGCGAACCACGGCCGCGAGCCGTGCGGCGTACCATTTCCGCCGCGAACGCAGATCCTCTGGTGCAACTTCAAGTGCGGCCCCTCGACCCTCTCTCTGTCGATCGATTACCAGTTGCCAGGCCTCTGCTGAGAGTCCTTGGATGACAAGCAGGATGGCACGCGTCGACTCGATCGTGTAACCGGTGATGCGCACACTTTGAGATTGCTCCGCATCCCACCAGCTCAGTATCAGCTTGCCCCAACTGATCGACCATTCGATCTCCGCCGGGGGAGTCCGGGCGATGATTCCCTCTGCCGATCCCAGCGAACCGTAAGGGGTTTCGAGCATGAATCGCTCCAGCTCGTAATGCGCAATTGCCGCTTCCTCGGCGGTCCTGATCATCTTGAACTTCATCGATATTTCCCTCCAACACCGTCGCGGTGATTACGGAAAAGGTCATAGTGGAGGGGTGGCAGGAACGGCTAAACTCGGTATCGACCGTGCCGGTAAGTCTCGCAAGATATGGCATTCTCTTCTGGCTGAGATGTCCTGGTCCGGAGAGGGTGGCGACAGGTCACCTTGTCGGTGATTTGCCGTCTGTGCTAACATCGCGCTGTAATTACGACACTAAAGATGTCCGGACCTTGGCGATTGCCATTTTAACGATTCCTCCAGACAGGGAAAAGAGGTTTCGAACCGGGTGGACCATTTTCCAATCGACAGTCAGCAAAAAGACTATGATCTGTAACCACTGTGGACGGGAAGTCAGGTTGATCGGCAAGATCGCTCGAACCGATGAGTGTCCCCATTGCCATCAGGATCTTCACTGTTGCCGCAACTGCCGTTTCTTCGATCCGGGAAAGAGCCGCCAGTGTCGCGAGACGCAGGCCGATTACGTCAAGGAGAAGGATCGCGCCAACTTCTGTGACTACTTTTCTCCAAACCGCGACGTCCCGCTCGATACGCGAAGCATTCGACCAAGCAGCAAGCCGGACGATGTCCGCTCCGCTTTTGACAAGCTCTTCAAGAAATAGTCTCCGGGCGCCAGTCTCCTCGCATGCTTCGATTTGAGCGCCGGCATGATTCCAGCAACTACAGATTACGAATACTATGGACCAGCACTCCACAAACGTGCCGCAGGATGACCAGGCGGCAAGAACGGCCGATCAGGGGTCTGACGATAACCAGATCCCCTTGTTTAACGAAGTCCAGCCATTGCCGGAGTGGCCCCAGCTCCCTCCACCGTCGGCATATTCGATGGCCCAATTTGATGAGCCACTCCCGTGGCGGCGCAAGCTGCTCCACCTGCTCCTTTTTGTTCTGACAATCTTGACGACGACGGCTGTCGGGATTCTTTGGTTCTTTCGTGATGGTGATTCACTGCTCAGAATGATTGGACAGGGCTTGATCTACTCTTTCTCGATCATCGCCATTCTGACAGCTCATGAAATGGGCCATTACCTTGCCTGTCGCTGGTACGGGGTTGCGGCAACTCCTCCGTATTTCATTCCCGTGCCGCTTCCGCCGGTGGGTAGTTTTGGGGCCTTTATCAGGATCAAGTCGCCGATTCCGACTCGGCGGGCACTCTTTGACATCGGTATCGCCGGCCCGCTCGCTGGCTTTCTCTTTATCCTGCCAGCGGCGTTTGTTGCCCACTATTTTGCTCTTCCAGCCCCGCCGGTCGAGTCGACCGAGGGGATGGTCTATTTTGCGAGCCCGTTATTATTCAAGTTTTTTGAATGGGTCTTTGATCTGCCGGAGCTGGTTGAGTTGAATCCGGTCATGTGGGCGGCCTGGGTTGGATGTCTGATGACGGCACTCAATCTTCTGCCGGTTGGACAACTGGATGGCGGTCATGTCACCTATGCCGTTTTTGGAGTCCGTGGCAATCGCCTCATTGCCCGCCTCTCCTATCTTGCCGTGATCGGTCTTGCAATTGTATCGATCAGGGAGGGGAACTGGAACTGGGCTATCTGGGTGCTGATTCTGACCTTCCTTCTTCGGGTTGGTCATCCTCCGGTTCTCGACCCGGACGAGCCCCTTGGACGTGGCCGACAGGTTGTTGCGGTGATCGGTCTGCTGGTCTTTATCCTCTGCTTTATGCCCGTTCCGATCAGGTTCTGATCGACACTCCGATCAGCAGCACGATTGATCCGCCTGAACGAAGCCGACCTCGTGTGCCGGTACCGGTGCCTCGAAGACTTTGCCAGGGTTGAGAATCCCACGCGGGTCGAGAGTCAGCTTGATCTGTTTCATAACCTCGATCGTCGCGGGGGAGAGGGCCAGCTCCAGATAGGGTGCCTTGGCATAACCGATTCCGTGTTCGCCCGAGAGTGTCCCTCCCAGCTCGACTGCCCGCACAAAGATGCGGCGAACTGTCGCGACCCCAAGCTGCCGGGTCTGCTCCTCGCGATCCGGGAGCATGACATTGATGTGGAGATTGCCGTCTCCGGCATGACCAAAAGTTGGCAGAAGAAGGCCCGTTTCGCGGTGCAATTCTTCGAGGAACTCGAGCATCTCCGGGATACGTGAACGCGGAATTACCGCATCCTGGTTCAGCTTGATGACTCCGGTTCGCGCGACGGCTGGCGACATCTTGCGACGAACCTCCCAGATGGAGGCGGCCTCCGACTCATCCTGTGCCTCACGAAGCTGGATCGCCTGATGCTTGCGGCACATCTCCCTGACAATTGCCGCTTCCCGTTCGACCGTCTCACGCAGCCCATCAACCTCAATGATCAGCAGCGCTCCGGCATGGCGCGGCAGACCAGTTGGTTGAAAATCCTCGATTGCATTGATCGAGGTCCGGTCGAGAAGCTCGAGAGCCACTGGCAGGATACCTGACGATGAGAAGTCGGCGACGCAGCGGCAGGCATCACGGGCATTGGCGAAGATGGCCAGCGCCGTCCGTCGTGCTTCCGGTCGTGGGACTAGCCGCAGAGTTGCGCGGGTGATCACCCCAAGCATCCCTTCGCTTCCGATCAGCAGACTCTCCAGATGGAAGCCGGTCGCGTTCTTCGGCGTCCGGGTTCCCGCACGGATGATCTCTCCCGTTGGTGTCACAAAGTCGAGCCCCAGAACAAACTGCTTGGTGTTACCGTACTTGACGCAGCGGGGGCCGCCAGCGTTGAGTGCGATGTTTCCGCCAATGTACGACTCTTTCCAGCTTGCCGGATCGGGGGGATAGAAGAGGCCGACTTCATCGACGGCCTGCTGCAGGCGGTAGTTGGTGACACCAGGTTCGACTACTGCGAGAAGGTCGGCCTGGTTGACCTCGATAATCTGGTTCATCCGATCGGTGGCGAGGACGATCCCTCCGCGAATCGGAACGGCACCTCCGGTGTAACCCACGCCGCCCCCACGGACAGTGACCGGAAACAGGGCATCATTGGCCAGCTTGAGGATGGCCGCAATCTCCTCTGCGGTGCGTGGTGAGACGACTGCCTCGGCACAGAAGACCTGTTTCAGCGCATCCTGGGAATAGGCCGTCAGTCGCTCCCGTGCGGTTGTCAGATATTCCGTGCCAACAATGGCTGCGAGCCGGTCGAGCAGGTCGGTGGTGATCTTGTTCATTGCGAATCTTTGGCCAGAAGTGCGAGAAAACGGCGCACGCTGCCGGTAATATCCGGCACGGACATCAGGTCGAGCTGATCCGGCCAGGGATAGAGCGCCGAGATTACCGCGACGCTGTCGGCGCCCGCGGCGATTACTCCGGGTGCCCGCTCCAGATCGATGCCTCCGATGGCGACAATCGGCCGATCGGTCAATCCACGTACCTCACGCAACAGCTCCAGACCAACCACCGGATCGGGATTCTCTTTGCTGGTTGTCGTAAAGATGGGCCCGACGGCGATGTAATCGGCCGAGGTTTGCAGGGCCGCCTCGAACTGGCTGCGGTTATGGGTAGAGATGCCGATGATCTTCTCCGGCCCGAGAATCTCCCGCGCTTCCTCTACTGCCAGATCCTCCTGCCCCAGGTGGACTCCATCCGCCTCGACTGTCAGGGCGACATCGACCCGATCGTTGATGATCAATCGACCACCGGCGGCCCGCGTCATGACCAGAATCTGACGCGCCGCATCGAAGAGATCCTTCGCCGTCGACTCCTTGTCCCGCAGCTGTATCAGCCTTGCCCCACCCTCAAGCATCAGGCGGGCAATCTCGACATTGGTCAGGTTTGACAGACTGCGGTCGGTAATTGCATATAACTTCGTCAGTTCGATCATAATTGTAATTATCGATGATTTGTTCGTGCGCGAAAAGGGAGAGATGTCCGTTCAATGATCGTGCATCGCAAATGATGCCCAATTATCGGCTGGTCATCTGGTTACAGATAACCAGCCTTCAGGGGGAGAGCGATGAGAAGATCGAGATTGATTGGATTTTCGATGATTGTCGTGGCCAGTATTCTTCTGACCGCATGTCCGGAGCGGACAACGATTGCCAGATTGGAGAGTGACCCGGGGCGTTATCGCGATCGGGAGATCCTTGTCACTGGCACGGTAACCAACAGCTTCGGCGTTCTCGGGCAGGGGGCCTATGAGTTGAGTGATGAGACTGGAAAGGTCTGGGTCATCACGCAGCTTGGAGTGCCGACAAAGGGGGCCCGTGTGGGCACGGTCGGCCGCTTCGTGGATGGTGTCAGATGGGGTGGCCGTTCTTTTGGCAGCGCCATTCGCGAGACCGATCGCCGGGTCAGATAGCCTGGAGCATTCCGACCGGGTTTATGCTGGTAACTGCCGGTAAACAGGGAGCGCCCCGTCACTCAGCGAGCTGACGGTGGCGCTTCAGCCGACCAGCGTCGCTCGATTCCTGCCAATGCTCCGCTGAGAAGGAGCACGGTCAGGATGAGTGCGCTGATGGCGAACCAGTCTCCATATCTTACATAGGTCGTGATATTGCGCCTCGCCTGCGCTTGCCAGAACTGACTGCCGGCGATGAACTGCGGCAGTGGATCGATCACCGCACCCTCGGCGGAAATGAGGGCCGAGATGCCGCTGTTGGTGACCCGGATGATGTCGCGATCATTCTCGATTGCCCGCATCCGCACGTGATTGAGGTGCTGTCGAGCTCCAGCCGTATTTCCAAACCAGCCATCATTGGAGACATTGACAAGAAGTGTTGCCCCATCCTTGACGAAGCGGCGGACATGGTCCGGGTAGGCTGCTTCGTAGCAGATGAATCCTCCAAGCCTGATAAAATTGGTCGTCCGTTCGATCGCCGGGTCGATCGAGGGGTCGAAAGACCCGCTGTCAGTAGTCAGGAGTGCGGCGCGGCGTGTCTCAAGTCGAAGCAGGTTGACGACCGCTTCATCTCCTGCGGCAAAGTCTCCGGTAATGGTCGGTACGAAGCGACCAAGCAGGGAACGGAATGGCACGTATTCGCCGAAGGGCACGAGGCGTACCTTGTCATACCGCTTCAGCTCTGCCACCCCATTCGCACCAGATGAACCAGATGGCGGAATGATGCTGATGCTGTTGAAGTAGCTCTGACCCTCGTGGGCGACGGTATTGAGAACGAGGTATGTACCGGTCTCTCTGGCGAGTGTCTCGAACCGTGCCCGTAATGCCGGGTCGCGGTCGAGGAAGAGGGTGAGTGGCGACTCCGCCCAGACTGCCAGATCAGCGCGCTTCTCCGGACTTCGATCGATTGCCTCACGGGTCTGATTGATCGTTCGCTCAAGCGCTTCCGCCTCTCTTCCCGGATCATCGGCCGTCTCGGGCGCAAGATTCGGCTGCACCCCGACGATGCTGACCAGGGCTCCCGCCGCCCCCTTGATCGGGTTAGCCGACCCGGGTACGAAATAGAGCAGGAAGGCCATCATCCCCAGTGCGACGGCAACCCGGCCAGTTGCCCGACGGTGGATTCTCGTCAGCAGTATCAAAACACTCGTGACCGCGACGATCTCTGCTGTGACCAGATAGACCCCGCCCAGCTGTGCAATACGTGCCACTCGATAGTTGTCGACCTGCGCAATCCCCAGGGAGTTCCAGGTTACTCCGGTCAGAAACTGTCGCAACCATTCACTGGCGACCCAGACAAAGGGGGTTGCTCCAAATGCAACCCAGCCAAATGAACGGACTAACTGAGCCTGGCCAAGCACGAAGAGCCCTGGAAAGATGGCCAGAATCATGGCAAAGAGAAGGCAGACCGCATAGGCCAGTCCCGTTGCCAGATCTCCATAGAAGACCATGGAATGGGCAATCCAGCTATCTGTCGAGTAGATCCAGATCACCCCTGTCAGCCAACCGAGCAGAAATGCCCTCCGCCGCGTGACTCCGCTCCCAATCAGCACCAGCAACGGCAGCAGGGCGACCCAGATCAGGTGCGCATACCCGAAGGGCGGATATGAGAGGAGAAGCAGTACCCCGGAAAGTGTCGCCAGTGCCGTCTGCAAGACGATACTTCGGCTGGCCAGAAGTCGGGTTAAGGATGCGGGAATAATCGTCAAGGTCTCTTCTCTCCTGACTTTTGACCAGCCGGCTTTGACGGATCGGCCTGACCAGTCTGGCTATTCTGGTTGTTGATAATGGTTGGATCGGTTGGGGCGGCAGACCGCGAGTCTTCGGCCGCAGAACTGAATGAACCAGCCGATCCAGAAGAACCGACTGGGCCGACTGGGCCGACGGTGACGGGCGGGGGCCGCTCTCCCGGGCGCTCGTCAGTACTCTCTCTCCCGCTCGGTGGGCAGTTGGGTCCCACCGGACAGACTTCACGCAGCGTGATCAGATTGTTAAAGACGCTCTTCAGTTCGTTCGCCAGTTGCTCGGCCATCTCCCGCCGTGTAAAGGGACCGACGCGAATGATATATCCGAAACCCGTCGGCGAGTATTCGATATTCGAGTCGATCCGGCGAATCTCCCTGATCTTGCTGCCGATCTGGGTCGCGCTGTCATAACTTGGGATGTTCGAAATCTCGACCATCGTCCCTTTCCCATTTGCTGCAATTTCCAGGAAGTCGGCTGGTGGTGAAACATAGCTGACCAGAATGCCAGAGGCGAAATAGATTGCACAGATGAAGGCAATGGCGAAAAAGACGGCCAGGGCACGCTTGTCCGCCAATGTCAGGTTTCTCAGAGCCTTGAACACTTTCTGCCCTCCCTCTCCCGTCTCATATGCTGCTCTCCCGGCCTCTGTGCCAAACACCCAATCACCCACTCACTTGGGCCAGCCTGGCTTTCGACAGGCGCACATTGTACCACGAAGACCGTTCTCTTCAGCCTGTCTTCAAGATGGTCAGGCTTGTCTGCCAGATCGACCCGGCGGGGCGCCAATGGACGAGGGACTTGGCCTTGCGGAATTTTGAATCACAATCCACAATAGCCGGAAAAGTCAGAGAGATCGAACCCGGCAGCGCCGCGCCGTGCGCGCGGGTCAACCTGGTGGCGAGCCTTTAGATTCCTGCGCCGAGGGTAATGGTCGTGACCATTACCTTCGGGGGCTGTTCGCCTGAGAGGACAGTCTGACCGAAAGGATTATTTATGTCCCGTGCATTTCAATCAGGGCTGATCATTGCCCTGCTCATCAGTCTGACTGGAGGTCTGTTCAGTCAGACCTCCAGTCCGCCGTCAGTTGCAACGAATGCTGGCGAAAAGTCACCGCGCGCTGATCGCGAAGCCCTGCTCAGGGAGCGGGCCCGGCGGCTCCATCGATCAGCAATCGTTATCGATACTCATAACGACATTACATCTCCGATTGTCGATGAGGATTTTGATATGGGAGCCCGCGATCACTCTGGGCGAATCCAGACCGATATCCCTCGCATGAAAGAGGGTGGGCTCGGCGCCGAGTTCTTTTCGATCTATGTCTCCTCAGCTTATGCCCGCCAGGGTGGGTCAGCCCGACGCGCAATGGAGATGATCGATGGCGTCTATGAGCAGGTCCGGCGTCACCCTGCTGCTCTGACCATGGCCTATACGGTCGCCGATATCAGACGGATTCACCGGACGGGAAAGATTGCCGCGCTCATGGGAATCGAGGGAGGTCACGCGATCGAGGACAGCCTCGCGGCCCTGCGGCTCTTTCATCGACTTGGCATCCGGTATATGACCCTGACCCACACCAATACCAATAACTGGGCCGATGCAGCTGGCGGTATTTCCATCGCTGCTGAAAAACGCCATAATGGCCTCAGTGATTTTGGCCGGGAGGTAGTGGGGGAGATGAATCGACTTGGGATGATGGTCGATATCTCCCACGTCAGCGATGAGACATTCTTTGACGTGATCGAGGTGACTCGCTCGCCCGTGATCGCCTCTCACTCGTCGGCCAGAGCGTTGACCGATGTGCCGCGCAATCTCTCCGATGAGATGCTGCGGTCACTGGCCAGGAATGGCGGAGTGGTCATGGTCAATTTCTACAACGGATTCATCAATACAGACTATGCCCGACCAGGCCAGCCACGACCGAACAAGGCGGCACAGACGGCAACTCTTGAGATGCTTATGCAGCATTTCGAGCACGTAATCAAAGTTGCCGGTATCGACCACGTTGGAATCGGATCAGATTTTGACGGGGTTGACGGACTTCTTCCAACTGGCATGGAAGATATCTCGAAGCTTCCGGTAATCACCCTTGAACTTCTTCGTCGCGGTTATTCTGAAGCCGACGTACGCAAGGTTCTGGGTGAGAACCTCCTGCGGGTCATGGCCCGTAACGAGGAGGTGGCCCTCCAACTCAAGGCCGCCGGAACCAAGCCTTCGCGTGCGCGTATCGCTCCAGTCGCCAAGGCTGGTGCCGAGTAAGGATCATCAGACTGGAAACTCGCTGCTATTTTGCTGAAGTAACATTCAGACATATACCAAATAACTGTTTAAGGAGAGAGCAATGAAAGAAAAGAGTTCGAATGGAACAGCGGTGGAGAGCTCGTCTCTTCCACGTCGCAATTTTGTCAAAAAGGCGGCGACGATTGGCGCTGGAGTGACGATTCTCCCGGCCTCGACAGTCTTCACCTACGCGGCAAACTCCGCTCTTGGTCTTGGTATCATCGGCCTTGGCGGTCGTGGCACCTATGATGGCGGTGAATTTCTGAACAACACCGATGTGCGTATCGCCGCGCTCCACGACGTATTTGAGGACAAGGTCAAGGCGGCACAGGCCAATTTTGATCGCAAGTGTGAGGCGAAGGGCTACGGCAAAATTCCGGAATCGAACCTTTTCAAGGGGCATCGCGGCTTTGAAAAGCTGGTCGCTTCGAAGGATGTCGATCTGGTGCTGGTGACAAGTCCCCCGTACTTCCACCCGGAGCATCTCGAAGCGAGTGTTGCGGCTGGAAAGCACGTCTATCTCGAAAAGCCGGTGGCGACCGATGTGGCGGGTTGCATGCGCGTGCTCAAGGCCGGCAAGCAGGCGGATGGCAAGGTGAGTGTCCACGTCGGTTTCCAGAAGCGTTACGACGAGGGATACCGCAACACCATCAACAGGATCCACGCCGGTGAGATCGGCGCGATCGTCCTTGGCCAGAGCTTCTACTATACCAACGATCTGGGTCGTCAGAACAAACCCGGCATGAGCGACCTTGAATCACGCATCCGCAACTGGGTCTTCGACATGGCTCTCTCCGGAGACATCATCGTCGAGCAGAACATCCATATCGTCGATGTCGTCAACTGGGCAATGAAGTCGCATCCGATCAAGGCAAGTGGATCGGCCGGTCGTGCGCTGCGCAAGCAGGTTGATGGTATCCCGGCGTCGATGCTCACCAACGATCATTACATGCTGACCTACACCTATCCGGGTGATGTGCATGTCAGCTTCACTTCGAACCAGTTCCGCAACAAGGGCTATCGTCAGCAGGGTGAGCGGTTCTTTGGCGTTGACGGATTTGCCGAGACGATGCAGAGCGGTCCGGCGACGATCACGCTCAATCAGGTTCGGGAGGGGCAGAAGACTGGTGACCGGATGGATGCCGGAAAGGTCGATCTTCATGCCGCCGTCGGCACGAAGATGAAGGCGCTTGTCGACAGCATCAAGTCCGGGAAGTATGAGAATCAGGTCGAGCAGGGAGTCGAGACGACCCTCACTTCGATCATCGGGCGCATGGCCGTCACTTCCGGCCGGGAGATCACCTGGGATCGGATGCTCAAGTCGAACGACAACTGGAACCTCAAGCTCAACCTCGAGTCGCTTGGTTAGGTTGCCAGAGGCTGCTTTGGGACAGGCCGAGCCGGAGGATTCAGCAATGATCCCCTTCCGCCCCGGCCTCTCTGAGTCAGAAGGTTGTTGATGGCCGGCCCCCCGGAGCGTTTCTGCTCCGAGACCGGCCATCATTATTTGAAAGAGAAGCTGCCAGTGACTCGACCTGGCAGCCGGGAAGGAGTTGCGGCCGATGAAGATTGGCTGGCTGGCATTTACACTTCTGGCCGGGATGCTCATCCCCGCCCAGGCAGCAATAAACGCGAAGATGCGGACCTACGTCGTGAGCCCGTTCTATAGTGCGATGATCAACTTCATGGTTGGACTTCTCGCCCTCATCACGATTACCTCACTCCTCGGGTGGCTTCGCCTTCAGCCAGGCACCTGGCGTGGCGCGGTGGCTGCTCCGTGGTGGGCCTGGTGCGGTGGATTCATCGGTGTGATCATGGTCATCTCGGGAGTTCTGGTCGTGCCAAAGATGGGTGCCGCATTCTTCAGTGTTGCCATCATTGTCGGGCAGATGGCCGGGGCGCTGATCCTGGACCATTATGGACTGTTCGGTCTTCCAACACGGCTTGTTACTCCTTCGCGCATCTTTGGTATCCTCTTTCTGCTGCTTGGAATTTGGTTTGTGCAGCGAAAGTAGTCCACGTATAATTCGCGCCTTGTTTCTGAACAGAGCGATCGGGAGGTGAGAGAACCAAGTGGCCCTTAAGGATTTGATTACCATACATGACTTGACGAGCAGGGAGGTCGCAAAGATCTTTCAGACGGCGGGTGAGCTGAAGAGTGATCCACGTGCTTTTGGCAACGCCCTCTCTGGCTGCAGCGTGGCCTTGATCTTCGAGAAGCCAAGCCTGCGGACGCGAGTGACCTTCGATCTCGGCGCGACACAGATGGGTGCTTCGTGTGTCTATCTCGATCACCAGGGCGTACGACTTGGCGAACGAGAGTCGGTCAAGGACATGGCCCTCAACCTCGAACGGTGGGTCGATGTGATCGTCGCCCGCACCTACAGCCACGAAACCGTAATTGAGCTGGCGGCCCACTCTGCGGTTCCGGTGATCAATGGGCTCTCCGAATTTTCGCATCCCTGCCAGGGGTTGACCGACTACTTCACTCTGACGGAGAAGGTTGGACCCGATCTGAAGGGTTTCAGTCTTGCGTATGTCGGTGATGGCAATAACACCTGCCATTCACTGATCTTTGGAGCCGCCAAGCTTGGCGCACATATCCGTGTCGGGACGCCAAAGGGTTACGAGCCGGCGGCAGAGGTGGTCAAGCTGGCGCGGCGTGAGGCTCGCCGAACTGGCGCGAAGATCGAAGTTGTCAATGACCCATTCGAAGCAGTAGACGGAGTGCAGGCGGTCTATACCGATGTCTGGGCCTCGATGGGATTTGAGGCTGAGACTGAACGACGGCGTGAGATCTTCTCTTCATACCGGGTGACCCGCAAGCTGATGGCCGCAGCCGCGCGTGGAGCCTATTTCATGCATTGTCTGCCTGCTCATCGCGGGGATGAGGTCGACGCGCAGGTGATCGACAGCAGTTGTGCGATCGTCTATGACCAGGCCGAGAACAGGCTCCATACCCAGAAAGCGATCATGCTTCTGCTGGTTCGTGCCAATCAGGAGAAGTGAACAAGATGGCCAATCCTCCATCACTGGAGCAGGCGCAGCGGCGTGTTACCCGATCGGCCGGTGTCGTCGGGATCGCGGTGATGGGGAGCCGTCTCCTCGGGCTGGTGCGTGAACAGGTCTTCGCCACCTTTTTCGGGGCCGGCTTTGCAATGGACGCCTTCATCATCGCCTTTCGTGTCCCAAATCTGCTCCGCGATCTCTTTGCCGAGGGTGCTCTCTCCTCCGCCTTTGTGACGACCTTCTCCCGGACGATTACCCGTGAGGGAGAGCGGGCTGCGTGGCGACTGGCAAGCCTGGTCAACAACCTCCTGATCATCATCCTCACCCTGATCGTCCTGCTCGGAATCATCTTTGCGCCACAGGTCGTCAACCTGCTGATCGATCCGGCTGCCTCGCCAAGCGATCCTTTTACTGCTGGGCGGACCTACGATCTCGCCGTGAGTATGACGCGAATCATGTTCCCCTTCCTGCTCATGGTCTCGCTGGCTGCCGTGGCCATGGGCATCCTCAATACCCGCGATCGTTATGCGGTGCCGGCTTCTGCCTCGACTCTGTTCAATGTCGGATCGATAATCGGAGGTCTCTTCTGCGCCTGGCTCCTCGCCCCGGACTATGTGGCCCGGGTCATCAATGGAGGCCCACTCGATCCCGATGGTGCGGCCGCGGCGATTACCGGCATGGCGATCGGGACTCTCTTTGGCGGTATCCTGCAATGGCTGATCCAGGTGCCGAGTCTTCGTGCGGTTGGTTATCGCTGGGAACCGATCATCGACCTGCGGGATGAGGGAGTCCGCCAGGTGATGAAGCTCATGGCCCCGGCAATCATCGGAACCGCAGCCCTTCAGATCAACGTCTTTGTCAATACAAAATTTGCCTCTGGACTTGGCGAAGGTCCCGTCTCCTGGCTGTCTTATGCCTTCCGTCTGATCTATCTGCCGATTGGCATCTTTGGGGTGGCCATCTCAACGGCAACACTGCCAGTTGCTTCACGGGCCATTGCCCTTGAAAATCTTGCCGAGTTTCGAAAGACCATCGCCTCCTCACTGCGCCTGACTTTTCTGCTGACCATCCCCTCGGCGGCTGGATTGATCGTTCTCAGCCAGCCGATCATTGCACTGATCTTCGAGCGTGGCCAGTTCGATGCCGAGGATACACGCCAGACGGCGATGGCGCTCTGCTTCAATGCGGTCGGTCTGACCGCCTATTCGGCCGTGCGGGTTCTGGCGCCCTCCTTCTACGCTTTGAAGGAGACCCGGATCCCAATGCTCGTCAGTCTTGTCTCAATCGCCATCAACTATCTGGTCGCCAACTGGACCGTGACATATCTCGGAATCGGTCACCGCGGACTTGCTCTCTCGATATCGGTGGTGGCAATCGTCAATTTTCTGCTACTTCTATTCTTCATGAGGCAGAGATTAGGTGGAATCGAAGGCCGGGCGCTTTCTTCAACTCTGCTGCGGGTCACTCTGGCCTCGCTGGTCATGGCGGGAACCTGCTGGCAGGTCAGTCGTAGCCTCGCGAATTGGATTCCCCTTGGCACCTTCTCCGGTCGGCTGACCAATGTGCTTGGATCGATTCTGGTCGGTATTGCTGTCTTTATTGCGGGCGCGAGGTTGCTTCGCCTTGAAGAGATGGAACGACTGATCAGCGCCGTTCGAAGGAGAGGCTGAGAGAACAACTGGAGAATTAACGACTGCCTGACTCTACCGCTGGTCGGCTCTCCATTCCTGGCAGCTTTATGTTCACTCCCGTCAGTGACTCCAGAAACGTAATGAGATCACGCTGCTCGCGTTCATTCAATCCAAGCGGATGCAGCTCTTCTTCGAGATTAAGGTTGGCTCTTCCACCACCGTTATAAAATCGGACAACTTCAGCCAGCGTACTGGCACTGCCGTCATGAAAGTAAGGGGCGGTTATCGCTACGTTGCGCAGGCCAGGTGTCCGGTAAGAGCCAATCTCAAAGAGCAGTGATGACTTGAGCGCGCGCCCAATCTCTTCACCCCCAGACTGGAGGGCAAGCCGGGCAAGGCTCGCGAGCGGGGCTCCGCTCTCGATGGTTGCCGCCGCGTTTCGGGCAATCTGTTCAAACCCCGGATGGCCAGCCGCGACGCCAGTGTTCTGGTAGGCAAAGTTGGTAAAGAATGGCTGATGCTCGGTGATCGTATGGCAGCGTGAGCAGCGACCGCGTCCGCGAAAGATTGCCATTCCCCGCCGCGCTTCCGCGCTGAGCGCACTCTCATCACCTGCCTGGAAGCGGTCGAATGCCGAGTTGCCGGAGAGAAGTGTCCGCTCGAAGCTGGCAATCGCCGCGGCCATCCCAACCGCGTCGATTTCACGGCCGAAGGCGCGCTGAAACAGATCGCGATAGTCTCGATCTGTCCGCAAGCGTCCCAGCACCTCCTCGAGTGAACGATTGCCCATCTCAACCGGGTTGGTGAGTGGCTGCAGAGCCTGTTCTTCAAGCGTGTCGGCCCGGCCATCCCAGAACTGGGCGGTGTTGTAGATGACGTTCAGCAGGCTCATTGAATTGCGCGTTCCGCGCTGCCCACCAATCCCCTCGGCAACGGGACGGCCATCAGCAAACCCCAGCTCCGGTTTATGACAACTGGCACAAGAGATCGTCCCATCTGCCGAGAGTCGTTGATCAAAGAAGAGCCGGCGGCCGAGAGCAATCTTTTCAGGAGTGAGCGGGTTATTGACCGGTACCCAGTAGATCCAGGTCTCGGCCGGGAGACCGAGCGGGATCGGCTCCTGATATCCCTGTAAGGCCGCCGCACTCTCATCGGTCGCTGACAGTTGCGCCGTCAGCAGGATCATCAGCGCGAGGAGAATCTTTCTCGTTCTTTTGGTCGTGGTGGTCAGGGAGTGTGTCTCGTTAAAGATCATATCTGCACCAGCACAATTTTTGCGATGGTCAGGTAGATGACCAGCCCGGTGGCGTCGACCAGCGTCGAGATGAGGGGAGCCGAGAGGAGTGCGGGATCGACGCCAACCGAATTGGCGAGGATCGGGATGATGGCTCCAACCGTGGTCGACCAGAGGCAGATCGTGCAGATCGTCGCGGCAATCGTCAATGCCAGCAGCAGGTCGTGGGTGATCCAGAAGGCCTGGGCAAAGGCGACCAGTGAGATCATGATGCCGACCAGGAGTCCGGTCAGCGCCTCACGCAGGACAACCCGCCACGCGTGGCGCAGCCCGATCTCACCCAGCGAGAGGCTGCGAATAACGGTCATAACCGTCTGGGCTCCGGCATTACCACCCGTGCCAATCAGCAGCGGTACGAAGAAACTCAGCGCGACGACCGCCTTCAACTCATCCTCAAAACTGTGGAGCACCTTGCTGGTCAGCGTTCCGGCGACAAAGAGAAAGAGCAGCCAGCCGATTCTCTTCCTCACGACGCGGAAGATCGGGTTGTCAAAATAGGGTCGGTCGAGCGCTCCGGGTTCGACCGCCGCCATGCGCAGGATGTCCTCGGTCTGCTCTTCAATGAAGACATCGATGACATCGTCGACCGTCACAATCCCGAGAACCGTACCCTCTTCATCAAGAACCGGAACGGCGAGCAGGTCGTATTTGGCAATCTTCTTGGCAACCGTCTCCTGGTCATCGAGAGCGTTGACCGTAACCGGTTTGTGCCTCATTACCGCGGTGATCGGGTCTTCGAGCTCGCCCATGACCAGGTCACGCAACGAGACTGAACCGAGGAGGTGTCCAGTCTCCCGTTCCATGACGAAACAGGCATAGATCGACTCCTTCTCCCTCGCGACCTCTCTGATGTGCTGAAGCGCCTCTCCGACCGTCCACTCCGGATCGAGCCGCATCAGCTCGGTGGTCATAATGCCACCGGCCGTATGCTCTTCATACTGGAGCAGGTGTTCGAGCTCGGCCTTGACTTCCTGACTGACCTTGGCAAGTATCCGCCGTCGCTCGGAGACCCCCATCTGCTGAACGACGTCGGTTCGCTCATCCGCCGAGATCTCCTCGATGATCCGGGCTGTTCGCCCCGGATCGAGCTTCTCGAGAATGGCGCTGCGCCGCGACATGGTTGGCAGATCGATCAGTTCCACTGCCCGGGAGACCGGGAGCATGGTCAGAACCGTCGCCGCCTCGATCAGATTGAGCTGGTTGAGAAGCTCAACCAGGTCGGCCGGCGCCAGGTCACTCACCTGCTCGCTGATACCGACGAAGCTCTCTTCCAGACGCAGATTAATTCGATTGCGAAGCTCATCCAGAGTTGGCACGGACTCACCTCCTCTCCTCCCACTTCCTCTCCAGTTCATTCATCATTTCGACGAAGCGAAGATCTCCCCGCAGATTGTCGAGCCGATTGTTGTCGGCAAACATCGGATAGTTCTCGTTCCCCAGACTGATGGCACGCCTTACCCACCTGATTGCCTCGTCACGCTGCATCTCCATTGCGTAGAGTGAGGCCATCCAGACAGAGATGTCATGGTCGGCCTCAGCTGTCTCGCGGACCTGTTCGGTGATGACCTCGAGCGCTTCATCGTGCTCTCCGCGTGCACTGTGACACCACCCACGCAGAATATGAATCGGCTCGAAATGCGGATGGAGCGCGGTGACTTCATCGACCAGCTTCTGGCAGTCGTCGATGCGGCCCATCGTAAAGTAGGTCACGGCGAGGAATGTCTTGATCAGTGGATGATCGGGTTCAACTGCCCGGGCCTCGGCAAAGGCCGCCAGCGCCTCGTCATATTCGTGACGATAGGTCAGGATCCGCCCACGGTTGTAGCCGGCAATGACGATGTCCCGCGGGCTCAGCTCGACAAGTCGATCGTACTGTTTCAGCGCCCGGTCATAGAGTCCATTGAGCCGGTAGAGCATTCCGGCCACAATGAAGACGGTCGGATCATTGGGCGCCTTGCGCCGCACCTCGGCAAGCGTGGCGAGCGCCTTGTCCTTCTCTCCACGGTGGAGATAGACGTAGACCATCTGCAGGTGGGCGCCAGGCATGTCCGGATCGAGTTGGATCGCCCGCTGCAAGGCAGTCTCTGCCTTCTGGAAATACTCGGTTCCCCCATATCCCTGTCCGTGATGGATGTAACAACGCCCAAGGGTATAATGGGCGCGGGCAAATTCTGGATCGATCCTGATCGCTTCGAGAAACATCTTGATCGCATCATCGAGATCGTGATCATCGAAGGTATGCGAGATGTACTGGAAGAGGAGATCACGCCCACGCAGGTAGAACTCATAGGCCTCATTGCTTGAAGTGAGCGGTTTCTCGATCTTTTTCTGTTCCTCTTTCGTCAGTTGCAGCTTGAGTCCGGAGATGACCCGCTCGGCCAGCGTGTCCTGAATCGTGATCAGATCGCGTGAATCGAGGTCGATCTTCTCGCTTCCCAGCATCTTTCCGGTCGTGATATCGATCAACTGGGTCGTGACGCGAAACCTCTCGCCGCTCTTGATGAAACTTCCGGTGAGGACCGTGTTGACTGCCAGGTCGATGCCGATCTGCTGTGGATCGATCTTCTGCCCAGTATACTGGGCGATATATTGTGATGGCCGGACGATCAGGGAACGCAGACCGGCCAGTTCGGCGATCAGTCCATCGGCAAGCGAGAACTCATAGAAATTGTCTTCGACATTACCGGAGAGATTCTGGAATGGCAGCACGGCGATCGTTCGCTTGGTCTCAGTTCCCCAGGAGACCGGCCACGAGCTTGGACGGTTCGACGGATTGCTGCTCTGACCAGCCTCCGGCGGTGCGCTGTATGGTCGCGATGGCGAATCACTCAGCCTCTCCATCATCTCGCGGTCTTTCTCTCCCGCGCCGCTGCGGAACATTCCAAAGACTCCTCCACCAAGCATCCGGCCAATTGTGCTTGAAATGCGCCAGGTGGTCCGCGCATGCTGTGGAACAACCGGATTGCCCATCGCCTCGGTCGGGACACCCGCCTCTCCAGTCACCAGTCGCATGAGCGATTTCAGCTCCTCACGCATGGCCACCATGGTCGAGTAGCGATCCTTGGGCCGCTTCGACATGGCGTGATGAACGATGTTCTGCAGCTCCAGTGGCGGATTGACTACCAGGTCGCTGATCGGGTAGGGCCGATCATTGACCACCGCGTGGAGGATCTCGATGCGGTTTCGCCCTGTAAATGGGGGCTGGCCGGTTACCATCTCGTAGATGACCACGCCGAGGCTGAAGATGTCGGTGCGGTGATCAACCCGCTCGCCCGTTGCCTGCTCTGGAGACCCGTAACCAAGGGTGCCGTACGGAACCCCAATCTCCGTCATCGACTTGTCGAGATTGGCGGCACCTTCCGTCTCATTCTCGAGCATCTTCGCCAGCCCAAAATCGAGCACCTTGATCTGACCATCATTGCCGACAATGATGTTGGTTGGTTTGATATCGCGGTGAATGATGCCGCGTCCGTGGGCCGAGGCGATGGCATCGGCCACCTGGATGGCAATCGAGAGAACGCTTCGCATTTCGAGAGGCTGCTTGTTGATCACCTCTTTCAGCGTTCGTCCTTCGATGAAGGGCATGACGATGAAGTAGAGACCGTTGCTCTCGCCGATGTCGAAGATGGTGCAGATGTTTGGATGGTCGAGTGCCGAGGCCAGCCGGGCTTCACGCTCAAAGCGGCGCCGGGCGTTCTCTGATGCCGCCTGTTCAGGCAGCAGTGTCTTCAGGACGACCAGCCTGCTCAGCCGCATATCGCGTGCCTTGTAGGCTGTTGCCTGCCCGCCCTGACCAAGCTGTTCGATGATCTCGTAATGTGAAATTGTCGTGCCGGGAGCGAGCGGAGCCATTATCAACCTCGGTAAATCAGCAGTAATCTACATTGCAGTCTCAATTCAGTCGTGAACTTGTGACCAAGTCCAACCAGCAGCCAGCGTTGTCGAACCAGCAGCCAGCGTTGTCGAACCAGCAGCCAGCGTTGTCGAACCAGCAGCCAACCTTGGACCGGCAACCTTGGAAGGGGCAAGCAGGAACCGGCAAGGGCAAAACGACATGGTACTACTGCGTCGATACTGCATCAAGACGCACCGGGCAGAATTAGGGTTGAACTACAAAACTCTTTGCCTCTCTTGAGAGAGGAATGAGGGTTCGGTTGCCGTTCAGAGCCGGTCGCAACGCAAAGACCTCGACCGTGTGAGTGCCGACGCCGTGCGCATCTGCCGGAATTGGAAAACTGAAGCCGCGGTCTGGATCCGGAGAGGCCCCGGCCTCGAGCAGATCGGGGCGTGGCCGATCTGCTCGCTGGGAGGCAAAGAATCGACCATCGATGAAAAGTTCGACCTCGATCGTCTCGAGGGGGGCCGCCGGGTCGAATGCCCAGCCGGCGACGCGTTCGGGGCCGGCAAGATCGATCGATCCGCGGACGAGCGGATGAAAGTTGGTCCACGCCGCATAGCTGGCGACCGCGGCGAGCAGCAGGATCTCGACCGCAAATTTGCCGGTAATTGCCAGCAGGAGCCGGGTCGTTCGATCCATATCACTCATATGGCTACCAGATGGTGAACGGTTCAGGCAGGTTCTCCCTCTCCAGTCAGCCGCGTTGCCAGACGGGCCAGAGCCATCACCTGAAGCTCGAAACCCGCGAACCGCGAATCAGAGGTCTGGCCGGATTGATAACGGTGATAGATCTGCTGGATGACTACTGCCAGTTTGAAGATGGCAAAGATATGGTACCACCTGATATCCTGCACCTGCCGCCCACTGCAGGCAGCATAATGTTCGACGATCTCCGCACGGGTCATCCAGCCTGGGCTGGCAGTCACCCGAGCCAGTGCGCTGCCGGTGATCTCGAAATCCCCCGGTTCAGGCCAGTAGCAGAGGAGAAGACCGAGATCGATCAGCGGGTCTCCGACCGTCGCCATCTCCCAGTCGAGAATGGCGAGGATTCGGGTCGGATCGTCTGGATCGAGCATGACGTTGTCGAGTTTATAGTCGTTGTGGATGAGAGTTGGCGATGATGGATCGGGGGGGATGGTTGCCAACAGCCAGGTCGAAAGGGTCTCCATCTCCAGGACCTCAGAGGTCCGCGCTCTCTCCCAGCGGCGGGTCCAGCCCTCGACCTGGCGTCTGACAAAACCGGCTGGCCGTCCAAGTTCGATCAGGCCGGACTTTTCGATCTCGATGGCGTGAAGCCTGACGAGGGCCTCGACGAGGCTTTCGCTGATTCGCCGGTAGAGTGCTGGCTGCCCCGCAATTGCCGGGGGGATCTCGTGGCGAATGACCAGACCGCGTCGCCGTTCCATCAGATAGAATGGTGCCCCGATGATCCCCGTCTCTTCGACCAGGAGCAGGGGACGAGGGGCGAGGTCAAAGTGCGGATGAATTGCCTTGAGAAGACGGTATTCACGCGGCATGTCGTGGGCCGTCGGTGCGACTGGCCCGAAAGGAGGCCGACGGAGCACCAGCTCGAGCTGCCCGAAGCGCAGACAATAGGTGAGATTCGAGTGGCCACCCGGAAACTGCTCGACAATCATCTGCTCTGGCGGCAGAGGCAGCAGGTTGCGCAACGTCGATTCAAGGTGAACCCAGCCAAGTTCCTCACCGGCACGGACTGCCGCGGTGTCACGATCTGTTTCCGAACTCCCCATAGTTTCACCTCTACAATTACAGCCCACCAGTTAGTGCCTACCAGTCAGAGCAGGGTTTACCTCAAGTTTTACTTTGGCAAGGCAGAGGCATCAGGTCAATCCTCAACAGGCCAATTTTGCCCCAGGGGAGTCGTGATGTCCACAGTATCCATTCTGACCGCGGCCGAGACGCTGATAGAGGCGGGGCAGAACGTGCCCGACTTCCAATCATGCCTCACCGGGCTTCACCTGGCTTCACCGGGCTTCTCCGGTTTGAAATATGGACAATTCCGCTTCTCACCTGCTACTATTCCGGCTCATCGCACCTTGTCGAATCGAGAAGCGAATCCGCGCAGTAAAACGTTTTCAATAAAGAAGAGGAAGACCGGGATGTCCAAAGACCATCTTGAGCTGGGAGATGCTGACCTGACGCCGTTGTCGGGAGCGGCGACCGATGTTGCACCATTGGGACGTGACACCGGAAAGCCGGCCCACGAAATGACAGCCGACGAAGATGCCGACCCTGTCGATTGGGATGCCGTGGCGGCGACTGCCGAGTTTCGGGGTTTGCTGGCGGCAAAGAGGAGATTTATCGTTCCGGCGGTCATATTTTTTGTCATCTACTATTTTGCACTTCCAGTGCTTGTCGGATACGCTCCCGGGTTTATGAGCCGCCGGGTCTTTGGCGTCATCAATCTGGCCTATATTTTTGCCCTTTCACAGTTCTTTGTTGCCTGGGCGATTGCCGGACTATACGTACGTGCGGCGGGGAAGTTTGATGCCCGGGCGCAGGAGATCATCCGTCAGGCGAAGGGGGGAAGATAGACCATGTCGGCATCATTGATAATGTTTCTGGGATTTGTGGCCGTAACGCTGGGTGTCACCTGGTGGGCCGCACGCCGATCGGCAGGTTCAAGCGCCTATTTTGCTGCGGGCCGGTCATTGACCGCCTGGCAGAATGGGATCGCGGTTGCCGGTGACTACATGAGCGCCGCTTCATTTCTGGGTATTGCCGGAATCATCGCCTTTCAGGGATATGATGGCTTCATGTACTCGGTGGGCTGGCTCGTTGCATACCTGACAGTCCTCCTCGTGGTTGCCGAGCCGCTTCGAAATGCTGGCAAGTATACGATGGCCGACGTCCTCGCCTACCGGCTCAGTCCGCGTCCGGTTCGCGCCATGGGAGCACTCTCAACGCTCACCGTCAGCACATTCTACATGATTGCCCAGATGGTCGGGGCGGGCGCACTGGTCTCGCTGCTGCTCAAGGATACCGGGGTGACCTATCGTTCGGCGGTGATCGGGATCGGCATACTTATGATCGTCTATGTCGTTTTCGGCGGCATGCTGGCGACGACCTGGGTTCAGATCATCAAGGCGATTCTGCTCCTGAGCGGCACCGTGCTGCTCAGCATCCTGGTCCTCAAGCATTTCGGGTTCAGTCTTGGACGCTTCTTTGCGGCAGTAACCCTGGTCACCTATCACGATGCGGCGGGAAATCTGATCACACAGAACTTTCTGACACCGGGGTTGCGTTACAAGCCACCCTATGGAGCACTCGATCTGATCTCGCTCGGTATGGCGCTGATCTTCGGCACGGCGGGACTGCCGCATATTCTGGTGAGGTTCTACACCGTCCCAGATGCGCGGACCGCGCGCGGCAGCGTCGTCTGGGCCATGATCATCATTGGTACCTTCTATATTCTGACCACCTTTCTCGGTTTTGGAGCCGCGACGATCATTGGGCGTGACTTCATCGCGGCAAATGGTGGAACCAACATGAGCGCCCCGCTGCTTGCCCGCTCGATTGGTGGAGATCTCTTCTTTGCCTTCATCTCGGCGATCGCCTTTGCGACCATCCTCGCCGTGGTTGCCGGATTGACGATCAGCGCCTCGACCTCCTTCGCCCATGACTTCTGGACCAATGTGCTTCATCACGGACGGGAGATG
This sequence comes from uncultured Acidobacteriota bacterium, assembly GCA_903862855.1. Lineage (GTDB taxonomy): Bacteria > Acidobacteriota > Blastocatellia > RBC074 > RBC074 > CAIOZW01. Next base: position 2,472 of record CAIOZW010000362.1, on the reverse strand, counting down.
AAGCCTGGTGAGGAGGTGCGGGTCGCCCGGGTGACGGCCTTCGTCGTCGGGGCTGTCTCGATAAGTCTGGCAATCCTGCTCGGTCCTACGGCCAATGTAGCGTTCCTCGTCGCGCTGGCCTTTGCCGTTGCCGCTTCCGCCAATCTGCCTGCCATCGTCCTCTCGCTCTTCTGGCCACGTTTCAATACCCGCGGAGCCGTCGCTGGTCTGGCGACCGGTCTTCTCTCGTCGTTGATACTGATTCTCCTCAGTCCGAGCATGATGAAGTCCAATGCGATCTTTCCACTTGAGAATCCGGGAATCGTCAGCATTCCACTTGGATTTCTGGGAGCGATCATCGGGACACTGCTTGGGCGAGAGCCGCAGGCCGAGGCTAAGTATACGGAACTCAACGTCCGTGCCAATACGGGCATTGGTGCGGAGAAGGCCGAAATGCATTGACAATAGTGGGGGTGCCCCCGAACTTTTCTGAGGAGTAGAAGCAATTATGTCGAACAATCAGGATCCATCAACGATCAAGTCGGTCCTCAATGAAACAAGGATCTTTCCGCCACCGCCGGAGTTCCAGGCCCAGGCCCAGATCCGGAGCATGGATGAGTTCCGCCGTCTCTGTGCCGAGGCGGAGGCCGATATGGAAGGCTGGTGGGGGCGTCAGGCCGAGCGGCTCCACTGGTTTCGGAAGTGGGACAAGGTTCTGGAGTGGGACCTCCCGTTTGCGAAGTGGTTTGTTGGCGGGACGACCAATGTCTCTTACAACTGCCTCGATCGACATCTCACGACCTGGCGGCGGAACAAGGCGGCCATCATCTGGGAAGGCGAACCGGGAGAGGTCCGGACACTGACCTACCAGCAGCTTCACGACGAGGTCTGCCGCTTTGCCAATGTGCTGAAGAGGACGGGAGTGAGCAAGGGAGACCGGGTTGCGCTCTACATGCCACTCATCCCGGAGCTGGCAATCGCCATGCTCGCCTGCGCGCGGATCGGTGCGGCACATTCGATCGTCTTTGGAGGATTTTCGGCAGATGCACTGCGCGACCGGATCAATGATGCCGGCTGCAGTGCAGTAGTGACGGCAGATGGAGGCTATCGGCGTGGCGGCATCGTCGCGCTCAAGTCGGCGGTCGATGAGGCGGTCAGGCAGACTCCGAGTGTCCGGACCTGCATCGTCGTCAAGCGAACCGGCTCGGATGTCCAGATGGAGCCAGGGCGTGACCACTGGTGGCACGAGCTGATGCAGACGGTCGATGCCAACTGCCCGGCCGAGGAGCTTGACAGCGAACATCCGCTCTTCATTCTTTACACTTCCGGCACCACCGGCAAGCCCAAGGGTATCCTGCATACGACGGGCGGTTATCTCACCCAGGCCTCGCTGACCCATCAATGGGTCTTTGATATCCGCGATGAGGATGTCTACTGGTGCACTGCTGACATTGGATGGGTGACCGGGCATAGCTATGTGGTCTATGGTCCACTCGCCAATGGCGCGACATCACTGATGTACGAGGGAGCCCCCAACCATCCGGGGCCGGATCGGTTCTGGGACATCATCGAGCGCCACCGGGTCAATATCTTCTATACAGCACCGACAGCGATTCGTTCATTCATCAAGTGGGGTGAGCATCACGTTCTGAACCATGACCTCTCGTCACTGCGGCTGCTCGGAACGGTGGGCGAGCCGATCAATCCCGAGGCCTGGATCTGGTATCACAATGTGATAGGGAAGGGGCGCTGCCCGATTGTCGATACGTGGTGGCAGACTGAGACGGGTGGAATGATGATCTCGCCGCTTCCGGGAGCGACCCCGACAGTTCCGGGCACGGCGACCCTGCCCCTGCCGGGAATCTTCATCGATGTCGTCGACCGTGAAGGCCATCCGGTTGGAGTCAACGAGGGAGGCTATCTGGTGATCAGAAAGCCCTGGCCGGGTATGCTGCGGACGATCTGGGGAGATGACGAACGCTTCCGTACCCAGTATTGGAGTGATATTCCCGGGGTCTATTTTGCCGGAGATGGGGCACGGCGGGATGAGAATGGTTACTTCTGGATCATGGGCCGGGTCGATGATGTTCTAAATGTTGCCGGACACCGGTTGGGGACGGCCGAGGTTGAGAGTGCCCTCGTCTCCCACCCGGTGGTTGCCGAGGCGGCAGTCGTCGGGCGTCCGGATGATCTGAAGGGATCGGCGATCGTCGCCTTTGTCTCGCTCGAGGGGGGGCGTGAAGGCTCGGACGAGCTGCGGCGGGAGTTGCGAGATCACGTGGCGAAGGAGATCGGGCCAATTGCCAAACCCGACGACATTCGGTTCACCGATGTACTGCCCAAGACCCGGTCGGGGAAGATCATGCGCCGGCTGCTCCGGGAGATTGCCGCGAGTGGAAACGTCGTTGGAGATGTCACGACGCTCGAGGACTTCACGGTCATCGAGAAGCTGCGTGACGATGAGGATTGACCGGGGCGAACCGGCTCGAGAGG